>NZ_JASGDK010000130.1:0-12494 GCF_047607245.1 Desulfovibrio sp. | reverse complement strand
GGTTGGTCTGGTCGGCGACCTCATTGATTACCGACATGACCTGCCCGATGTTGCTGGCCTTGGTGCCAAGCGCAGCCATCGCTTCTTTGAGCTGGACGATAGTGTCCTTGAGGCTTTCAATGGAAGAAAGAGCGCCTTCCACTTCCCGTTCGCCTGTGGCGGCATTGGCGCTGGAGTTCTGGGCGCTCTCCGACAGGTCATGAACTCTGGCAGAGGATTCCAGCGCGGCCTGGGAAACTCTTTCCATAGCCCCGCTGGTGTCGGTGAGGTGGTCGCGCTGCACTTCAACGCCCTTGTTGACCTCGCCCACCAGCGTCGCCAGTTCACGCACCTCTGTGGACAGGTTGTTGCACACGGTATGCGCCTTGTGCAAAACCATAGCCCCGCGTTCAGATTTGTTGTGCATGGCCTTTTTTTCTTCTTCAACCGTTGCAAGTCTTGCCTGCAGGCTTTCTACCTTGGCGTGCAATTCTTCAATAACAACAGTTTTTTCAGCCATGCTTTTTTCTGCATCGTGCAAATGGGTAAAGCAGTATTCGGCCCGCTGCACTTCGTCGCCCTGGCGTGCAGGGCTGTCTTCAGCAAAAAGGGCATCACTGCGCTCACGCAGTTTTTTGACCTTGTTTCTGTGACCCAGCCAAAAGGCCGCGTCGGCCAGAGCGCACAGAGCTGCCACAGCCAGCAGCGCCCACTGCATGCCCCGGATATCGCTTATGGCGGCAAGGCCGCCGAGGGTACACAGAATGATAATTTGCAGCAGAATGCCCATAGTTACCTGCCTTGGTTTACTTGCCTATCGGCACTATTATAATTACGCTTAACAGCAGGAAATGTAAATAAATCCACTTAGCATAAAAGAGGTTGAAATTATGGAACTTCTTGATTGTCTGGGGCTTGCCTGCCCTCAACCTGTCATACGTTGCCGGTCTGCGGTAGGCAACGGTTTGGAATGTTTTGAGGTTCTGGTTGATAACGAACCCGCTCTGGAAAATGTGCAGCGTTTTCTTCAAAGCCGTGGCTACACCCTGAGCGCAGCCGCAGAGGGCCCGCAGAAGTGGCGTATTCGTGCTGCCCGCGATGCTGACGCCAGCGTGGCGGCTGCGCCCGAAGAGCAGAAAGAACCCGGGCAGGATCTGCGCACCCTTGTGTTGATAACTACCGAAACTCTGGGCCGCGGCGACGATACGCTGGGCACGAAGCTTATGGAAAACTTTTTGGCCACGCTGCCGGAACTGGGCGGCCGCCTGTGGCGTCTGGTGCTCGTCAACGGGGGCGTAAAGTTGACGGCCCGGCCCGGCCCTGCGCTGGAATCGTTGCAAAAACTTGCACAGCAAGGCGTTTCCATACTTGTGTGCGGCGCTTGTCTTGGGCATTACGGCCTTCTGGAAGCCAAGGCGGTGGGTGAAACATCCAACATGCTGGATATCGTGACCAGCCTTGATCTGGCGGACAAGGTTATTCGCCCCTGACACGCTCCTGAATCGGGCGTGTACCGCGATGGCAAAGAAAAACGGCATGAAAGAGCTTCATGCCGTTTTTCTTTGCGCAGTTGTATGACAGCGCGGTTATCTTTTCATGTCGCTGATAAGATCTGTCAGGCTGTGGGCCTGGGCTGCCAGGTCGGCCACGGCTCTGGAAGCTTCCTCCATCGCCTGCGCCGTCTGTTGCGACATCTCGTTGATCTGCGCAATGGTATGGTTGATCTCTTCGCTGGCGGCAGACTGTTCTTCGCTGGCTGCTGCAATGGCGTTTACCTGATCTGCCGTTGCATCCACCGTGGACACGATAATCTCAAGGGCCGCGCCCGACTGGTTGGCAAATTCCGCAGCAAGGTCAACTTCCTGAACGGCCTTGTCCACTGATTCCATACTGGTTGTAGTGCTCTTCTGTATGGCGCTGATGACTGCTCCAACATCATGAGTGGAGGCCATAGTCTTTTCAGCCAGCTTGCGCACCTCATCGGCCACCACAGCAAATCCACGCCCGGCATCCCCGGCGCGTGCGGCCTCAATGGCGGCATTGAGGGCCAGCAGGTTAGTCTGGTCGGCAATGT
This sequence comes from Desulfovibrio sp., assembly GCF_047607245.1. GTDB lineage: Bacteria > Desulfobacterota > Desulfovibrionia > Desulfovibrionales > Desulfovibrionaceae > Desulfovibrio. The sequence goes on along the minus strand of NZ_JASGDK010000130.1, from coordinate 10,441 downwards.
CTGAAATGACGCCCATGATACGGCTGATGTCCTGAGCGTGCGAGTTGAGAAGAACCATGTCTTCCTTGAGGCGCAGGGAACTCTGATGCACATGATTGATGCTGTCCAGCGAACGGCTTACCACTGCTGCGCCTTCCTGGGCTCTTTGCCGCGTATCGGCTGAGGCTGTTGAAGCGTGCCCGGCGTTGCGGGCCACTTCCTGCACAGTGGCGTTCATTTCGTTCATGGCCGTGGCTGCTTCGGCAAGCCGCTGAGAAGTTTCCATTGTGCCGTGGTCAGATTGTTCGATTTGCGCTGAAAGCTGGGTCGAGGCTGCACTCACTATTTGTGCGACCTGCTCAAGCTTTTCTGCCGCCTGAAGCATGGCCTCAGTTTTTTTTCTGGCTTCAAGGCTGGCGGCTTCGGCTTGCTGCATGGCCTCGGTTGCCCTTTGCGACTGCTCCTGGGCATTGGCGGATTCGCGCTGGGCGTTTTCAATATGCTGCCGCAGTGCGTCAACCATAACTACAAGCGAGGCGTATACGCCTGTTTTGGCTTTGCCGTCATCCACATTGTAGTCGCCCTCAGCCACACGTCTGGCAATAATATCCAGCTCGCCAGGGTCCTTGCCCAGTTGTTTGTTGACGGACCGGGTAAGGGTGGCAACAAGAATAACGCTGATAAGCATCGCGGCCAAAGTCAGAAGAATACTTGCCATGCGCGATGTTTCGGCGATGGTAGAGGCCTGATGGCTCGCCGCGCCGCTGCCGCTGACGTTCAACGCCACTATTTCATCAAACAGGGCCATGAGCTTGCGGAAAAGAGGACGGTATTCATCGTCGTAAATGGTGAGAGCCTGGGTATGACTGCGATTGACAACCATTTCAACGATTCTGCCGCGGATGACGGAAATAGTGCGCAGCGATGTAAGTATTTCTTCAAAGATCGCGGTGTCTTTGACTGCTCTGGTGCTGTCATGCGAGGTCATCAAGGCTTTGTATTTCTCTCCGTTTTCTCTCAGTCCCTTGATGACTTCATCAATGCGATCCCGGTAATACTTTATTTCTTCCGGCCCGTCGTGCAGCATCATGGCCAAAAGGTCAGCTCGCACTGAGAACAGCTGCTGGTTCATACTCTGAATGACAATGACTGAGGGCAGCCACGATTTGTCCACGGCTTCAATATTGTCATTGATATCAGACAGATTCTTCATGGAAACCCCGGATAGGGTAAGCATGATAAGAATGATCCCACAGAAGGATAAAACCATTTTAGTGCTAAGTTTCATTCAACTATCCACCTTAGAATACTTTTGTATCTATATTTTATGGTAACTTGAATGTGATGATAAAAAATCACATCAAGAAAGAGTATGCTCCAGTATGAATAACTATCATTACATAAAAAAGATTTTATGCAAGATAATATTTATATAATGTTATTCTATATAATACGGAAGTGTAATAGACATCGGAACTATTTATTGCATTGTCTATACAAAAAATGGCAACAATTATTGTCATTTGATTATTAATACCAATAAGGCTTTAAAATAGGCTGATTGATATTATACGTTGTCGAGGAGCTGGCAACAAACTGCCAAAAAATTCTATATAAATCACTTATGAATTTATTTAATATATTGAAATATAAGCTAAAAATAAATGTGAAAAAAATAACTTGGCATTGGGTTCAATGGAGGCTAGATTGAGCATGCAACCAATAGAAAAACCCGTGGCTTTATGCCAAAGGAGACTACTATGAAAGGTTTGGCCATGCTTCATCTGAATGCCGTTGGCTGGATTGAAAAGGAAGCTCCCAAGTGTGGTCCTCTGGATGCCCTGGTTCAGCCCCTGGCAGTCGCCCCCTGCACATCTGACGTGCACACCGTATGGGAAGGGGCGTTGGGCGACAGGCACAATCTCATTCTCGGTCACGAAGCCGTGGGTGAAGTGGTGGAAGTAGGTTCTCTGGTTCGCGACTTCAAACCCGGCGACAGGGTTATTGTGCCCGCCATCACCCCGGACTGGAACTCGCTGGAAGCTCAGGGCGGGTATTCGATGCATTCCGGCGGTATGCTGGCAGGCTGGAAGTTTTCCAATTTCAAGGACGGCGTTTTTGCCGATATTTTTCACGTCAATGACGCAGACGGCAATCTTGCCCATCTGCCTTCAGACATGGATCCCGCCGAGGCGGTCATGTTGAGTGATATGGTGCCCACTGGTGTACACGGCGCAGAACTGGCCGACGTGCAGTACGGTGATTCAGTGCTGGTGGTGGGTATTGGCCCTGTGGGTCTGATGGCCGTGGCTGCGGCCACTTTGCGCGGCGCTGGCAGAATATACGCCGTCGGGTCGCGGGCCGTGTGCGTTGAAGCCGCCCGGCGGTATGGCGCGACCGATATTATAGATTACAGGCAGGGAGACATGGGCTCTCAGGTGGCGAGCCTTACCGGCGGAAAAGGGGTGGACAAGGCAATCATCGCTGGCGGCGATGTGGACACCTTTGCCGATGTTATCAAGGTTCTCAAGCCAGGCGGGCGCATCGGCAACATCAACTACCTTGGCTCCGGGGATTACGTGAAAATCCCCCGTGTTGAGTGGGGGTGTGGCATGGGCCACAAGACCATTGCCGGGGGCCTGATGCCTGGTGGCCGCTTGCGCATGCAAAAGCTGGCAAGCATGCTTTCTGTGGGCCGCCTTGATGTTGCCCCTCTGCTGACCCATCGCTTCCACGGTTTTGACAAGCTGGAAGAAGCCCTGATGCTTATGAAGGACAAGCCGCGGGACCTTATCAAGCCCGTAGTTATGATTTAGCAGGGGGTTTTCGGACATTGCCCTGACGGTTGCGTGAGCAACCGCCAGCCGTGAAGGCGCAAGCGCACTTCAGCTGTTGCGAACAGGCTTTAAGCGTCGTAACAGCCGTCCCCTGGGCTTTGAGATATATCAACTCAGGTTCACACGGCCAAGCCGCTTCATATCCCCAAAGGAGAGGAGAGCGGCGTCCATTCCAGCCAATACGGCAGGTGGGCGCGCTCTCCTTTTTTGAGCTGTTCGGCAAGGCAGATAGGAAAAAGGCTGCGCCGTGTTGCAAGTCTAAATGGCGCTTGCGGTTTGTTCTGACAATCAGGCGGGCGTGCCGTGCAGCCAGCAGGCCACTTTGTGCTGCCCGCCCAAATCAAAGAATGGCGGCATTTTTTCATGGCAAAGAGGCATGGCCTGAGGGCAGCGGGGATGAAAAGGGCAACCCGCAGGCATCGAGCGCAGAGAGGGCACGCTGCCCGGAATGGTCGGCAGGCGGTTCAGCCCTCTGGAGCGGGCGCTGGGCGCGGCGTGAAGCAGGCCTTGCGCGTAGGGATGCAGCGGATGGGCGAAAAGCTTATGGGCCGGAGCATATTCCGCAAGTCTTCCGGCGTACATGACGCCCACGGCATGGGCCATCTGGGCTGCCACGCCCAGGTCATGCGTGATAAGCAGCACGGCCATGCCGCGTTCCTGGCTCCGGGTGCGTATAAGGCGCAAGATCTGTCCCTGAATGGTCGCGTCCAGCGCCGTGGTGGGCTCGTCAGCCAACAGCAGATCGGGCCGGCAGGATAAAGCCATTGCTATCATAACGCGCTGCCGCATGCCGCCCGAAAGCTGGTGCGGATAGTCGTCGTAGCGGCTTTCCGGCGAAGGAATGCCCACCTCGGTCAGCAGGGATATGGCCTCGTTACGGGCTTCGCTACGGCTCATCGCCATATGCAGGCGCAGGGGCTCGGCCACCTGTTCGCCTACCTTAAGCACCGGATTGAGAGAGGTCATGGGCTCCTGAAAGATCATGCCTACGCGGCGGCCCCGGATGTTTCTCATATCACGCTGCGGCAGGCTCAGAATATCCTGCCCGTCCAGCAGGATGTTGCCGCCAAGCCGGGCGTTGTCCGGCGTGAGGCGCAATATCGCCTTGGCAGTGAGACTTTTACCGCAACCCGATTCGCCCACAAGGCAGGTGATATGCCCGTGGGGCAGGTCGAAGCTCACATCCCTCACAGCGGGCAGTGGGCCATCGTCCGTCTGAAAGGTGACGGAAAGACTGTTCAGGCGCAACAGCGGTGTGCCGCCCTGTTGCGCGGCTTGCTGTGTTTGCTCGGTCTGGGCGGGCGTTGTGTCTGTATTCATGATGTCACGCTTGCAAAAGGGCGAAGAGATGATACGGCCTATGCGTTCATGAAGCTTTGCCATTTGTCCAGCAGGGCGCGCAGGGCGTTGCCCCGGTGGCTGCGGGCGTTCTTTTCATCTCTGGTCAGTTCCGCAGCGCTTTTGCCGATGTGCGCGTCAAAGAAGACGGGGTCATAGCCAAAACCGTTCTGACCGCGTGGCGTTGTGAGCAGGCTGCCTTCCCAGGTACCGCGCACGACCATTTCAGCGCCGTCGGGGCGAACGCAGGCCATGCTGCTTACAAATCGGCAGCCGCGCTTGCCCTCTGGAACGTCAGCAAGTTCGTGCATAAGTTTGCGTATGTTACGGGCGTCGCGGCTTTCGCCGGGCAGGCTTTCCCAATCGTCCGAGTAGCGGGCCGAATATACGCCGGGTCTGCCGTTCAGGGCGTCCACTTCAAGGCCGGAGTCGTCAGCAATGCTTATGAGGCCTGTCTGCCGGGTTACCTCACGGGCCTTGATGCACGCATTTTCTTCAAAGGTAACGCCAGTTTCTTCAATTTCGCCGATGGCGGGAAACGATTCCAGACCCAGAACTTCCACGCCAAAGGCAGCAAGAGGATCAGCCAGCTCGCGCACCTTGCCCGCGTTATGCGTGGCCAGCACGATGCGAATGGGTTTCGTATTCATATATGTATGCTCCTTGGCGGCGGGGCCGCCTGAATTCAATGCGTCTTGTGCCGGTGAGGCACCACCACTGTAGCCACTATGATGCCGCTGATGACCAGCGCGCCGCCCATCAGTTGCGCAGGGGCGACGCTTTCACCAAGAACGAGCATGGCGGCTATGCCAGCGAATACGGGCAGGCTGTAGTAGACCATGCCGGCGCGGACAGGGCCGATGCGGTCAATGGCCACAGTCCACAGCCAGAAAGACAGGGCCGAACAGCCTATGCCTGCATAAAGCACGCTTACAACCAGCGGTGTGGATAAATGGGGCCGGGGCAGCATGACGGCTTCAATAGCCGTAAAGGGCAGGGAATAGAGCAGGCCCAGAGCGAAGGTGGCCAGGCTGAAACCTATGGGAGAAATTTCGGGGCTGCGCTGCCGGATAAACAGGGAATACAGACCGAAGCACAAAACTCCGCCCAAGGCCCAAAGGTCGCCTTCGTTAAAACGCAGGTGCGCCAGCCTGTCCCAGTCACCACGGCTGACCAGTATGGCTACTCCGGCCAGCACCACAAGCACGCCCGCCATACGGCGCGGCGAGATGGGCTCGCTGTAAAGCACGCGGGAAAGAATGAGAATGACCACAGGAGCCGTGGGCACCAGCAAGGCCATATTGATGCTTTCTGTGGTCTGCCCGGCCTTGTAGATAAGCGTATTAAGCAAGGTGACGCCAAGAATGGCCAGCAGGGAAAGACCACGCCAGTTTTTCTTGATGGCGGGCCAATCAGTGCCCCAGTGCTTCGGGGCAAAAGGCAGCAGAATGATGAGGGCGATAAACCAGCGCCAGAAATTGCATTGCCAGGGGGGAATAAGCCCGGCAACGGCTCTGGCCACCACAAAGTTGCCGGACCAGATGATGACGGCAAGAAGTGCGCAGGAATAGCCCGTTACGGTTTTTTGCATGACTGAATCCAGAGCCGACTGGTGAGTCCGGTAGAGATAATGGTGGCCGCAAGGCGTTGTAGCAGGCAAGTATAAGGCATATGTCCGGCAATGGCAAAGGCGTCACTGCCTGTTACCGCAGCAGAGGATTTTGCCCGGGTGTATATATAAAAATTTATAATTATTACAGTATGTTTTGTTTGCTTGTGCGCTGCGGCACTTTCCTTTTCTACGGCAAGGGCGTACAATTAAAACTTAAACTTCACTAGTAAGGAAATGAGCATGAAACTCACGGATATATTTGCTGTACCCACCCCAGAAACGCGCATTCCCGTTCCCTATGTTATTGCCGAAGCCGGGGTGAATCACGAAGGCAGCATGGACATTGCCCGCAGACTTATTGACGAAGCTGCGGAAGGCGGCGCGCAGGCCATCAAGTTTCAGACGTACAAGGCAGGCACCCTGGCGTCCAAGGATTCTCCTGCCTATTGGGACACCAGCAAGGAACCGACAAAAAGCCAGTACGAGCTGTTCAAAAAGCACGATTCTTTCTGGAAGAACGAATTTGAAGCTCTGAAAAAACACTGCGACGCGTCCGGCATAGCCTTTTTGTCCACGCCCTTTGACGTTGAATCTGCCCATTTTCTCAACGATCTTATGGACGTATTTAAAATTTCCTCGTCGGACATCACCAACAAGCCCTTCATCCGCATTTTGTGCGATTTCGGCAAGCCTATCCTGCTTTCCACGGGTGCGGCCCACTTGCATGAAATCGCCGAGGCGGTGGAATGGATTGAAGAAAAAGGCAACAAACTGGCCCTGCTGCATTGCGTGCTCAACTACCCCACAGCAGACGAGCATGCGGCCCTTGGTATGATTCCGGCCCTCAAGCGGCACTTCCCGCAGCACGCCATCGGCTATTCCGACCATACCTTGCCCAAGGACATGCACATCCTTGAAACAGCCACCCTGCTTGGCGCGCGCGTGCTGGAAAAGCATTTTTCCCACGACAAGTCCTTGCCCGGCAATGACCACTATCATGCTATGGACAAGCACGACCTGCGGCACTTCTTTGAGCGCCTTGCAGGCACTCTTGCCAGCGTGGGCGACATGAGCCTGCGGGCCTTGCCGGAAGAAGAACCCGCCCGCCGCCACGCCCGCCGCTCGCTGGTTACGGCCCGTGCTGTGCCTGCCGGAACAGTGATCAGCGCTGCCGACCTGACCTGGAAGCGCCCGGCCCACGGTATTTCGCCGCGCAATTATGATGAAGTTATTGGCATGCGCGCACGGCATGACCTGGATGAAGATATGGTGCTGCACTGGTCTGACCTGGACTGCGGCGATAAGGCCTAATTATGAACCAGGAAAGCAGCATACTTGTTCTTGGGCGTATGCCGCGTGATGCGGAACCGGAAACGCACCGGCCTGCCGGGCCGTGGTGCTTTGTCGAACAGGAAGAATTTTTTCCTTCCTGGGACAAACGCTTTGTTTTTCCGCCTGAACCACTGGCTGAAGTGTCCGCCGTGGAGCATGCCTGCAAGTGCGCGCAAGCCCTGTGTGCAGACAGCATAGCTCCTTTGGCCGCTGAACTGTGTTCTCACTGTGAAGACCTGCCCGCTGCCTACTGGGAAACCCTGCTGGCGCCCTGGGCCATAAATATGGCCTCGCAGATCGTTGAGCGTTGGGGCCGCGTCAAGGCAATGGCCGAAGCGTGGGGCGATGAATGCATTCATGTGCCCCTCTTGCCACGCGACTGCCATTTTGCCTTTTGGACGGAGCCGGACTTCACGCTGCACGGTGCTCTTGGGCATTCGTTTAACCATTGGCTTTTCTCCCGTCTTTTTGAGGCGCTCTTTCATGAGGGCTGGCCTGAAAAATGGACGTGGGAATACCTGTCGCCAGTGCGGCGCGAGTATGGATCAGACCAGCGCCCCAGCGGTAAAACCCGTTTGCGCAATATGGCTCGCAAGGCCATGCTGTGCCTGCCTTTTCCCAAACTCAAGGGCGTCAGCTGGAAGCAAAGCCTGCGGTTTTCGCTGTCGCTGCTGCACAAAAGTCAGGGGCATGACTTTTCGCAAGCCCTGTCTTCCTATGGCAAGGCTGCCACAGGGATAGACGCGGGCCTGCCGGGATGTCTGGACGTTATGTCCCTGTTTCTGGCGGGCATGCCCCGGTCCTTGCGCCTGCTGCGCCATCCGGAAAGTCTGGGAACAGGGCTGCTGGCCCCCAGGGTGCGTGTAGCCAGCGTGTTGTCCTATGAAGACGCCGAGTACAGACAAAAACTGGCTGTCTGGCGCGGGCGCGGGCACAGGCTCATGTATGTGCAGCACGGCGGCAACTACGGGCAGGTGCGCTGCGCCTGTGATACGGCTATGGTGGAGTATTCACAGCACGCCTTTGCCACCTGGGGCTGGAGTGAGCACGGCAGCAGCCGGGGCAACTTCATTCCCGTGCCTTATCCGCAACTGGCCCGCATCAAAAAGCGCTGGCACGGGCAGGACGGGTACAATCTGTTGCTGGTCGGAACGGAAATGCCTGCCTACGGCTACAGGCTGGACGCCCATCCCACGCCCCTGCAACTGGTGGGTTACCGCCGCGACAAGCTGCGCTTCTTTGAAGCTATGGGCCGTACCTTGCAGAGCTGTTCGCAGTACCGCCCCTACTTTTCGCTGCCGGGTTCCTTGCGCGACGCGGACTGGCTGCTGGAGCGCATGCCACAGGTGAGGCTGTCTACAGGCCCCTTGCAGCCCCAGATCCTTTCCTGCCGCCTGTTGGTTGTGGACCATAACTGTACAACCACCCTTGAGGCTTTGGTGGCCAATGTGCCCACCATTCTGTTCTGGCGGCGGGAGGCATGGCCCGTTACCCCGCAAAGTGACGCCCTGCTGGACGTGTTGACCCGGGCAGGCATACTGTTTGCCTCGCCCGAGGAAGCCGCAGCCAAGGCGCTGGAAGTATGGGAAGACCCGCGCGCATGGTGGAGCCGCACTGCGGTGCAGGACGCCCGGCGCGCCTTTTGCGCCCTGCAGGCCTTAACGGTCAAGGGCAATGAAAATCATTATTGGATTCAAACGCTGAAGAGTCTGTAACACATGCAAATTCGTGTATCTGCCATAGTTTTATTGGTGGCCCTGTGCCTTTCGCCCCTGTTATTGCCTCAGGGCACGGCCTGTGCCGATGATGGAGACAGCCTGCGTCAAGTGCAGACTGCCTTGAACAAAAATGATTATGACGAGGCCGTGCGCCTGCTCAAACCCCTTGTGGACAGCGGCAATGCCGAAGCGCTTTATGTAATGGGCCGTCTTATTCTCGACGGCAAGGGCGTGAAGAAAAACCGCACCCGGGCGGCAGAATTTTTTCGTCTGGCAGCGGAGAAGGGCGACGTAAGCGCTATGAACTCGTGGGCCACGGCTTTGGTCTCCGGTGACGGCGTGCCCCGTAACTATCGCGAGGCTGCCCGCTGGTTCCGCAAAGCGGCGGAGCAGGGGCTTGCTATGGCCCAGTATAACCTTGGCTATCTTTATGCCTATGGCCGTGGGGTCAACAAGGACGAAAGCGCCGCCATCGACTGGTACAGCCGCGCCGCCAATCAGGGGCTGGCTTCGGCTCAGTACTCCCTTGGCTGGACGTATCTGAACAGCAGCGGGGAAAACCAGAGCGACACCAAGGCCGCTCATTGGTTTGAAAAGGCTGCCGAGCAGGATCATGCCAAGGCGCAGAACAATCTGGCCTTCATGTATGCCGAAGGGCGCGGTTACGCACAGGACCCGGCCAAGGCTCTGCAATGGTATACCCGTGCTGCCGAGCAGGGGTATGCCGAGGCCCAGTATAACCTTGGCTTTATGTATGAGCAGGGCCGTGGCGTGCCTCAGGATTACAATCAGGCCGTGGACTGGTACCGCAAGGCTGCCGAGCAGAATGAACCCGCCGCCCAGTACAGCCTGGGGCTCATGTATGATCAGGGTACAGGCGTGCCGCGCAATCTGAGTGAAGCCAACCGCTGGTACAACCTGGCTGCCAAAAATGGCGACCCGGACGCCAAAGCTGTTGTGCGCGCCCAGAACAACAAGCCCCAGCCTGTTCGCAAGGCTCCTTCTGCCCCGAGCAAGCAACAGCAGAAAAAAGATAAAAAGCAGCAATAGCTCCTTGAACATATCTGCATGAACATCATGAGGCCCGCACCGAAAAGTGCGGGCCTCTTTTTTGTTTGCGGTTATATGGAGTTGTGGTGGATGCTGAGGCTTTTCATTTTTGCAGGCAGATATTTATGAACTGCCAGGGTTACAAATTGCCTTCATTTTGGCCGCCTGCGGGGCGTGCGGCCAAAACTAAAAAAGGAAAAGCCGTCGTGCCCGCGGGGCACAAATGGTTTCATAAAATCGAATCCATTCTTTTATGGCCGTCAGCAGTCGTCTCCCCGTAAAATTATTCAAAATAGCAGGGCCGCCCACACAGAAAGTATGGACGGCCCTGCTCAATGTATGGTCGTCAGCAGTTTATTTTTTGCCACTTCTCTTGTTTTTCTTGGCACTCTTGGGAGCAGGTTTTTGTGCTGCTACGCTGGCGACCTTGGGCGCTTCTTCAGCCTTGGCTGCTTCTACAGGGGATGCATCGGCGCTGGGGGCGTCATTTGTTGCAGCTGGGGCGGCTTCCTGAACCTTGGCTTCAACGGCTTCTTCAGTTTCGGGCTTTTCCGCAGGAGCAGCCTGTTCTTCAG
>NZ_JASGDK010000129.1:0-21222 GCF_047607245.1 Desulfovibrio sp. | reverse complement strand
TTGTGACTGCCGTCGAGATTGGTACGGATCATACGAATCTTGTCCGGTGCATCACCTGTGCGGGAGAGTTCCTCGCGCAGGGACAACCACATATCCTTGAGGGGCAGCCCGGCTGGGCAAACCTCTTCACAGTCTCCGCAAAGAGAACAGCGAAAAACGGAAAGGCCGTATTCCTTAAGAATCTGCGGCGTGGCCAGGGGTTCCCGGCCCAGCACTTCGTTAAGCGCCTTCCATAAGAAATTGCGGTCCCGCAACAGCCTTTTCAGATTGTGCATGCGCACCTGGGCCGAGAGGTCCGCATCACCCGAAGCCGCCACGGCCGGGCACACGGTGAGGCACTGGCCGCACTCGGTGCAGGCGTCCAGAGCCATACGCTGCCTGATGCTGAATGCTGACTGGCGCATGATTTAGTCCTTCTTGAATTTCTTGATATCCTCCAGCAGCCAGGCCTCAATAACGTCCTTGCCGCCGTGGATGAGGGTGTTGATCTGGCTCATGTCAACAGGCTTGATCTTGTACATCCAGCCCTTGCCATAGCAGTCGCTGTTTATGAGGGAAGGATTGGCTTCCAGCTCCTCGTTAACAGCGCTTATTTCGCCGTCAGCCGGGCTGTAGACTGTGCCCAGCCACTTGCCGGATTCCACCTTGGCAAATTTTTTACCCGCTGTGACGGCCTTGCCCACAAAGGGCAGCTGCACAAACACGATCTGTCCGGCCAGTTTTTCAGCAAAGTCGTCCATGCCTATAACAAGTTCGTCGCCATCGACGCGAGTCCAGAAGTGGTATTGGTCGTAGTACAGTTCATCGGGCATATTGTAGCCGGCAATTTCCATAACAGTCTCCTTATGTGGTTCCGCGATCTGGCAATTTCACTTTGAAATTGCCAAGGCGTTTGACAGGTACATTCTCAAAATTAATCTACCCTAGTGACGGCCCCGCAGGGTCTGGACAAGCAGAAAAACGGGGGTGGTCACAATGTGCCGCAACTGGCTGAAAGGCATGTAGGCCACAGTGCCCGCGGTAACGACGGCGTGCGCGTACCAGCCCCATCCGTAGATGCGGGCCAGTTCGGCAGGAGTCATAAGGGCAAACAGACTGGCTAGCCCGTGGCCAGCGAATGCCCACTGGCTGCCATCGGGCATGCCAGTAAGAGCTATGCGCATGCCTTCCAGCACAAACCCGGTAACGGTGATAGCCAGCAGCAACCACAAAGCGGGCCAGTCGTGCCGCGGGGCATTGGCTGCCGCTTGCTTTTCCTTTTTCCAGAACAGAGCGGCCCAGATGAGACCCGCCAGCAAAGCCAGACCGCTGACGTCATAAATGAAGGCTGTGGGAGCCCAATCCTTGGCAAGCATGAGCCAGGGCCATTCCATACCAGCAGCTTGATGCGAACCGAGCAGAGCCAGCATTCCCCAGGTAAAGCGTATGAGGAAGGGGAAGAAAATCAGGGCATGAATGCACCAGCGCGTACGCGATTCACGGTACAGACGGCGTTGCAGCAGCACGTCAAACAGCAACGCCAGCCAGCGGTTTTCACCGCCGCCGTGGTGTTCCGGGACGGGGCACCCGTGCGTCTGACCTGTGCCGTCGGCAGTGCTTTGCGCATCAGACCCCGAAGTGAGACTTCCCTTGCCCAGATTGGTGGTAGAGAACCAGAACAGAACCAGCGCCACAAAACCCAGAATGAAAATACTGAGTCCTATACGGCTGGGCGTGTCCTGCACGGTGAAGGTTCCTGCGTGGCAGCCCATACACAGCACGCCTTTGGCAGGCAATACGGCATCCGCCGCACCTACGGTTCCCACCCCTGCCGGGCTGGCAGCCGAAATCGCCGCCGAATGACAACGCACGCAGGAGGCCGCGCCCGAAGGCAAACGCATGTCGTGTACCTTGAGGGCACCGCTGTCTACGTTTACACCCACCATGCCGTTCTTGAGCACAGGGGTTACGCCTTGCAGATGGCAGCTTTCGCAACTTACACGGCTGTGCGCGTCGTGAATGACTGATTCCGTATGTCGCGTGTGGCAGGTCAGGCAAGGCACACGCTCTTGCTTGTTGTGCGGATAACGGGCCGCATCTTTGTGGCAGGTCAGGCAGTCCATATTCTTATGGGTCATAACTGACAGAGCCAGCGCGTCCATACGGACGGCTCCAGGCACATTCTTGCCATCGGGGCCGTGGCAACTCATACAGAGCACACGGGCTTGAGGAACCGCAGCGGATGCGGCAGCCCCGTTACCGCCAGAGTTTGAAACAGCCCCCACCACACCCGTTGCGGTTTGTGCCACCCCGGTCTGTGCGCCGTGGCAGGTCAGGCAGGCGGCCACATCATCGCCGGGAACAGGCAATATCTTTTTCATGTCATGACATACATTGCAGGACTGCGTGATATCGCCGCCTTTTCTCAATCCTTTGGCGCGGGCTTCGGCCCCCAAAACATAGTGCGGATTATGGCAGGTAACGCACTGATTATAATTCTGCCCCTTCACAAGGGCTTTGCCTGCGTGTTTGCTTTGGGCAAGCTCGCTCTCCACTTCGCTGTGGCATTTGAAGCAGCCTTCAGCGGTGAAGGCCGTGCTGCCTGGCTGATTAAGCCCCTTGAGCGTGGGGTGTTCGGAGGCCTCGGCAATGTCGGTGTGGCAGTCGGTACAGGACAAAATGCTGTGGGCCGAGGCGTGAAAGCGCATCTCGTCAATGAGCCATGAGCCACTGGCATGCGCGGCAGATGGACGAAGCCAGCAGATTCCCAGCACCAATAGAAAGGCCAGCAGAAGAATCGGCAGAGGGGCGGCATGGCGCGAGTTAAACCACAACTTCATGATCTTCTCCTAGGGATGATAACAGCATCACTAGTAAAATATTTTGCAAATACAGCATGTTAATTACTCGCAGCGGCATATCTGGAAACCACAGGGGCATTGAACTGATGGTTCTCCGGCATTCCAGCCTGCTCTTCCAGCATGGCTTCTGCCCTGTAGGAACTGCGCACCAGAGGCGCTGACGCCACTCCCGTAAAACCGATGGACAAAGCCACGCGCTTCCAGTGATCAAATTCGTCCGGGGCCAGATAGCGCGCTACGGGCACATGTGCCGTGGAAGGCGCGAGGTATTGCCCCAAAGTCAAAAATCGGCAGCCGTGAGCATGCAGATCCTCAAGCGCCTGGCGAATTTCATCCCACGTTTCGCCAAGGCCCAGCATAATACCGGACTTCACGCGCAGCCCCTTGGCTGCGGCATGGTCCAGCACCTTCAGCGAAAGGTCGTAACTGGCGCGGGGCCGCACCTGGGCAAAAATACGCCGCACTGCCTCAAGGTTATGGTTGAAAACGTCGGGCCGCACAGCACAAACAGCATCTAGAGCAGCGGCATCGCCCTGAAAATCTGGCACCAGCACTTCAACGCTGGTGTGCGGGCTGGCAGCCCGAACAGCATTCATTACGGCTACAAAGTGCCCTGCCCCGCCGTCTGGCAGGTCATCGCGAGTGACAGAAGTGATGACCGCGTGCCGCAAGTTCATGCGTTGCACGGCATGCGCTACATTGTCCGGCTCCGCCGCGTCCGGAGGCTCAGGGCTGCCCTTGCTCACCGCGCAGTAGCGGCAACCTCTGGTACAGACGTCGCCCAAAATGATGAATGTGGATGTGCCGCGTGAAAAACATTCGCCCTTGTTGGGGCACATAGCCTCCTGGCAGACGGTGTGCAGACGCAGGCCGGAAAGCATATCTTCAACAGAACTGACGCTTTTTTCGGGGTGCAATCGTACCGTAAGCCAGTCAGGGCGCCGCTCTGGTGGTTCATGCCGTGGCATAAAACCGAACTCATCAGCGAAAGCACAGACAAAACGCTGCGAAACTTCGGCAAAGTCCACCTCGTGCCCCAATTCTTGCCGCATAGAGGTTATGCGCTCCGTGGGGTTGCCGCAGGGAGTAATGAGTCCAAATCCGTTGAGATCGGTATTGACGTTGAGAGCCACGCCGTGAAAGGTCACCCATTTGCGCACGGCCATGCCCACACTGGCTATTTTGCCGCCATTTACCCACACTCCGGGGCCGTGAACTCCCAGTTGCGGCTCAAGCCCATAACCGCGCAGTACGGTGGCTACAGCTGCCAGCAATTTTTCCATATACAAATGCAGATCTTTTTCACGCAAAAGAATAATGGGATAGGCCACCAGCTGCCCTGGCCCGTGAAAAGTGGCCATGCCGCCGCGCTCCACCCAAAAAAGCCCCACGCCCTGCTGCCTGAGGCATTCCTCGCTGGCATGCAGATGCTCGGTCAGACCGCCACGGCCCATCGTGATGACAGGTTCGTGCTCCAGCAACAGCAGGCTGTCACCAGTAACGCCGTTGATGCGGGAATCCACACGGCTTTTCTGAAAATCCAATGCCTCGCCGTATTCGATGCGGCCAAGATTGAGAATTTCCAGAGACAGTGCGCACTCGGACTGAAACGGATCATCGTGTGGCAAGGTTTGAGCAAGAGACATAGCGCTTCTTCCTTGAAAATTGGTTGCTCCGGCCGCCTGGCGGCTTTACCGCCACAAGGGTGTGGAGGGGCAGCCGGAGCTGGGGTTACGCTGTGCTATCCTCTTTTGGGCAGGTACAGAGCCCAACCCGCAGCGTCCCGCGCCGCGTCAACTACGGTTTCGCAGAAGGCCGGGTGTACGCGGAAGCCCTTGGCAAATTCACGCACCGTGCATTCGAGCTGCATGGCCAGCACCGCTTCGCCAATAAGCTCTGACGCGTTGCTGCCCACAATATGCACGCCCAGAATTTCTCCGGTTTCAGCATCGGAAACCATCTTCACAGCACCGTCCACCTCACCGCGCAGCATCGCATAGCCGTTGATGGAATAAGGAAATCCGCCCACCTCAACTTCGTAGCCCTTGCGTTCGGCCTGTTCTTCAGAAAGTCCCACCGAACCCATTTCCGGGCTGCCCCAGATGGCACGGGAAACTAGGTGTGCCGGGTATTTTGAAGGCGTTCCCATGCAATTTTCCGCCGCGCAAATGGCCATAGCCGATGCCACATGGCTCAGCATCCAGCCACCCGTGCAGTCGCCTATGGCAAAAATAGAGGGGCAGGCGGTGCGGCATTGACCGTCAACCACTACGCCGCCGTCTTCGCCAAACCTGACGCCCAAAGCTGCAAGGCCAAGACCCTTGCTAAAGGGTTTGCGGCCGGAAACCAGCACCTTGTCTACTTCAACGGTCTGTTCCTTGTCGCCGCTCTTGAGGGTGCAGGTCTTGCCCGCCACCTTGACCAGAGTATGGCGCGGCAAGATCTGCACGCCGCGTTCACGCAGGGATTGGGCCAGACGCTGGCTGGAATCCTGATCTTCATCGGGCAAGATACGGGGACCGGGCACGGCATAAACAACCTTGCTGCCCAAAATGCTCAGAAGCACGGCCATTTCAACGCCGATATAGGTGGGGTCAGTGATAAGAACCGAAGCCGGAACCGCCTTCATATCCAGCAGATCGTCCGTGGTGAAGGCCGCGCCTGAAAGGCCGGGAATATCAGGCATATCAAGAACGCTGCCAGTGGCCACAATGATATTTTTGGCCTCGATTTTCTTGCCGTCCACTTCAACAGTATTGGGCCCGGTTATCTTGGCCGTTCCCAGGATGACTTCCGCGCCATTATTGGTCAGCAGGGCTTCCATGCCCATGCGGATATCGTTGGACACACCCAGCTTGCGGGCTAACACGGCGCCGAAATCCAGTTTACCTACTGTCAGTTCCAGACCGAATTCCCCTGCCTTGCGGGACTGTTCAAGCAGAGTGGCGGCACGCAGCCATATCTTGCTGGGAATGCAGCCGCGCATGACGCAGGTGCCGCCCATGTTGCCGCCTTCTACCAGAGCCACTTTGCCCTTGAGCTGCGAAGCGCGAATGGCAGCGGCATATCCGCCGGGGCCACCACCGATAACAAGCACGTCGTACATTTTGTTCTCCTGAACGCTGTTTGTATTTATTCAGTGCGGGATATGCCCGCAGCCGGAATAATTGCCCGGACGCCCCGGTACCTGATAAATTTCTGCCTTCCGGCCACAAATGCCCATACAATCCTGATGCTGCTTACCTTTTAAACTGTGTACAATTTCAGGATATTATTAAGCTGAATTGCGCTTTTTGTTGCACCACGCCACGATCGGCCTGTCAGTTGTGTACGGCGTTAGAGCTTTCAAAATTAAAGAGCTCTAAAACAGCAGCAATGCCGGTTCCGCCAGAAACTCGGTAAGCGTCTTCAAAAATTCCGCTGCCGGAGCGCCGTCTTCAACCCTGTGGTCAAAGGTGAGGCTCAGCCCCATCATGGAACGTGCTACAATGGCCCCGTTGCGCACCACGGCTTTTTCCGTCACGCGCCCCACGCCCAGAATGCCCGTTTCGCCGGGCTTCAGAATGGGCGTAAAAAAGTCCACCACGGAATGCGCCATGTTGGTAATGGTAAACGTGCCACCACACATATCGTCTGGCGTGAGTTCGCCCTTGCGGGCTCGCGCCGCCAGCAAACGGGCTTCGCTGGCGATGCGAAGCAGACCCATCTGATCCGCATGATGCAGCACAGGCACTACAAGCCCTTCGGGCAGGGCCACGGCCACACCCATATGCACTTCTGCATGGCGGGTGATGCTGTCGCCATCAAGGGTGGAGTTCATGCGCGGATGCTTCTTAAGCGCGCGTGACACGGCCAGAATGAGCACATCGTTCATAGACAGGCGAAAATCTTTGTCCTTTTTATGCATAGCTCTGAGATCAGCGATGATGTCCACGCAGGCTGTCACGTCGGCTTCGCTGACCAGGGTAAGCTGCGCAGAATTCTGCAGGCTGGCGTGCATGTTGTCGGCAATGATTTTGCGCATGCCGTCCATTGGTACGACACCCGCGCCGTCTGCGCAGGCAACTGCCCCAGCCGGGGCCGAAGATTCCTGTGTGGCGAATTTTTCGGGATGCAGCGCACGCTCCACATCTTCGCGCACAATCTTGCCGCCCTCGCCCGTACCAGTAAGCGTGGCGATGTTCAGTCCGGCTTTGGCGGCCACGGCTACGGCCAGAGGTGTAATTTTTATTTTGCCCACGGCTTCGAAGCGGGCTTGCACATCACGTTCGATAATGCGCCCGCCGGGGCCGCTTCCGGCCACACAGGCAATGTCCACATCAAGTTCACGCGCCAGCCGCCGGGCGGCAGGAGAAGAGAAGGCTCCCCCGCCGGAGCTTGGGGTCTGCGCGGCGGCTGGCGTGCTTTTTTTGGCAGCTGCGGGTGCTGCGGCATCTGCTTCGCCCGCAGAGGAAGCGGCACCGCCCTCAACACGGGCAAGGCTTTCCCCGGCTTCGGCAATAATGCCAAGCACTGCCCCTACGGCCACTTCCTGCTTGGGTTGCACAATGAT
This sequence comes from Desulfovibrio sp., assembly GCF_047607245.1. Classification (GTDB taxonomy): domain Bacteria; phylum Desulfobacterota; class Desulfovibrionia; order Desulfovibrionales; family Desulfovibrionaceae; genus Desulfovibrio. Next base: position 13,830 of record NZ_JASGDK010000129.1, on the reverse strand, counting down.
CTGAAAAAGCACGCCGTCGGCAGGACTTTCAACCTTGTTGGTGATTTTGTCCGTTTCCACCTCAAAAAGGTCGTCCCCCTGTTTGACTATGGCGCCTTCGGCCACGAACCATTTGGAAACCTTGCCGGTCTTCATAGTGAGACCCAGTTTCGGCATGGCAAGTTCAATACTCACTGCTATACTCCTGCTGATTTATAGATGTATTCTGGCAAAAGGCGGGCCCGGCGGCTTGTTTTTCAGCAACAGGGCTGCATCAACGGTAAACCATGCCGCCGTCTATAAGCACGGCCTGTCCGGTCATGTAGTCCGAATCCGGCCCAGCCAGATAGGATACGAGCGCGGCTACATCTTCAGGGGTTTCCGGCCTGCCCAACGCGATGCCATCACAGAATTTTTTGAAGGTTTCGCCTTTGGGCGCGCCTGTGATTTTGGAAAAGCCCTCGTCTATCTGCACCCACATGTCAGTTCCAACCACACCGGGGCAGTAAGCGTTGACGGTAATACCGTATGGAGCCAGTTCGCGTGCGGCGGCTTGAGTAAGCCCCCGCACGGCGAACTTTGTGGCGCAGTAAGCGCCAATGAGAGCAAAACCATCGTGCCCGGCAATTGACGAGGCGCTGATGATCTTGCCCTTCTGCTTGCGGGCCCTGAACTTGGCGGCTGCCGCCTGAATGCCCCAAATGGCGCTGTTTACGTTTACCTTGAAAATCTTTTCCACTTCTTCAGGCATTACGTCTTCCAGAGCCTTTACCTGGGCTATGCCAGCATTGTTGATCATGACGTCAAAACCGTTGAGCTCTTTTTCCGCATGGTCTACTGCAGCAAAAACCTGTGGCCTGTCGCTTACGTCAGCCACAAATATGCTTGCTTTACGGCCAAGTTCACGCACTTCCCCGGCCACTTCTTCCAATTTGTCCCTGTGCATGTCCACCAGGGCGATGTCCGCGCCGTCTCGTGCAAGGCGCAGCGCAATGCCCCTGCCGATGCCGCGTGCGGCCCCGGTAACCAGCACAACTTTGCCGTTGATAGCCATAGTGTTGTCCTCCTGTATGGTAGGGCATGGCCGGGAAGTTGCCGGACATGACGTGAAGGGCTGAACCGTAAGGCCACAATTTTTCAGGTTCAGGCAAAAATGCCGTCACCGCTCGCGTTGTCGAGGCCTGGGTGGATGTCAAAACGCACAACGCCCACAGGTACTTGCACCGCGCGAGACACCAGCGCCGTGCCCTGCACGCCGAACCCGCCGCACAATTCGATGCAGGAGCAATCTTCTTCACGAACAGCTCTTTGCGCCGCCGTTACCGCCTGCTCGTAAGAGGTCACTCCAATGGCCAGCAGATCCACAGCGGGGGTGCGCGTCCAGTTTTGGTATTCGGCAGGAGCGTCTGTTCCGGATTCCGCCTTGGTCAGAAAAATAAAGGCCGCCTTGAGCTTCATATGTTCCCCCTGCAGTTTTGCTGTTGATCTTTGCCGATTCCACCGCGACGGCTACCGAGAGTAACAAACCTGCGCCCCGCGCAGGAACAGGCCACGCTGGCGGGCATACTCAAGAGTGCGCGGCACATCCACCACACGCAGCCAGTCGTCGGACAACCGCACGCCAGCCTGTTGCCCCCGGCGCACCTCCACTTCGCGCTCGCCGTCCAGCGCAAGGGTACAGGGCGACAAATTGACGGGAACAACGTCGCCGGGCAGCATGCGGTGCATGCCCGACACACCCACATCGGCAAACAGACCGGGGCCGATTGCCGCACGCACGCGGCAGGCAAAATCCGGGTCGATATCCAGAGCCAGCCCGCGCGGTTCTTCGGGGCGGATCGTATCCAGCTGGCCGCCAATGGCGGAAAATCCTATACAGGCGGGGTTGCAGCGCGAAAAAAAGAGCTGGCTTACGCGGGTCATGTCCCACAATGCGCGGGACCCTATGAAAAGATTGTCCGACACGGCTACATCCACCAGCGCAATATCTGCCGTAAGGCCGTCTACCATAACTTCCAGAAGGCTTACCTCGGTACAGCCCTCGCCTACGGAAACGCCGCCGCAAGCCAATACTCCAGCGGCCAGGCCAGCCACTGTGGCCTCGGTCATGATGGGAAAGACATTGTTTGTGCCTGTTGAAAGAGGAAGCAGCGGAATTTTGCGCGCCCCCTTGCATGCGGCACGGCTTGTGCCATCGCCACCAAGCACAATGATGACAGCCACGCCCGCCTCTTGCATGAGGGCGGCGGCATTTACTGTGTCCTGCTGGGTGTTGTGCAGGTAAATATCCACCGGAGTCACGTTTACAGGCGTTTCAAGGGCTTCCAGATCACTGAGGGCGCGCGGCACGATGCCGTAGCCCTCGGGCATATAAAGAACATCCCGCACCCCGGCAGCGGCCAGACCAACCAGAATACGGCGCACCATGCGCACCTTTTCCTGATTATCAAAAACGCTGCCGTGCGCGACTATGCGGCGGATGTCCTTGCCTGAAGCAGGATTGGCGATGATGGCTGCTTTCACGTGAACTCCGGTGGAAATTAGGGCCGCAGGCCATACCTGCGGCCATACCAGCTAGAGCATTTTCAATGCCGATCTTCCCTAGCGCAGGGATTTAACCGCAGCCACAATCTGTTCCGCCGAGGGAATGTAGGCCGCTTCCAGGGGAGGGCTGAAGGGCACGGGGCAATACGGAGCGCCCACACGCACGATGGGGGCGTCCAGATAATCCAGGGCTTCCTCGGCAACCATAGCGGCTATTTCAGCACCCACCCCGGCGGTTTTTACTGCTTCCTGAGCCACTACCAGCGCATGCGTCTTCTTGACGGAATCAAGGATGATATCCTTATCCAGCGGCACCAGACAGCGAGGGTCCACCACTTCAACGCTGATGCCTTCTGCGGCCAGCTTTTCGGCGGCTTCCAATGCCTTGTGCACCATGAGCGAAGTCGCCACGACGGTTACGTCGCTGCCTTCACGCTTGATTTCGCCCTTGCCCAGAGGAATTTCATAAACGGCATCGTCCACTTCACCTTCAACGCCGTAGAGCAGCTTGTGCTCAAGGAAGACCACGGGGTTGTCATCACGAATGGCGCTGATGAGCATGCCCTTTGCGTCTGCCGGGGTGGAAGGAATACACACCTTGATGCCGGGCATATGCATGAACCAGGCTTCAAGGCACTGCGAATGCTGGGCCGCTGCGCTGACGCCCGCGCCCTGGGGCATGCGCAGCACCATAGGCACCTTGGCCTTGCCGCCGAACATGTAGTGCATTTTGGCGGCCTGGTTGAAAAGCTGGTCCATAGCTACGCCGATAAAGTCCACGAACATAAGCTCCGCGATAGGACGCAGCCCGGCTGCGGCTGCGCCTGCGGCTGCGCCCACAATGGCGCTTTCGGTAATGGGCGTGTCGCGGACGCGGCGCTCGCCGAAGGTGTCAAAAAGGCCCTGCGTCACGCCAAAGCAACCGCCGAACTTGCCCACATCTTCACCGATGATGAACACGTTTTCGTCCCGCTCCATCTCCTGGCGCATGGCATCGTTGATCGCCTGCAGATAGGTTTTGATGGCCATATCTTTCTCCATTATGAAAATATGAAGGTGGTTCCCTAAATTATTCCGCCGTCCCGAATGACCCTCTGAAAGATCAGGCGTACACGTCTTCCAGCAGATCGGCCTCAGTGGGGAAGGGACTTTCCTCGGCGAACTTCACGGCCTCTGCCACGTCGGCAGTTACCTTGGCGGTGATGGCGTCCAGTTCTGCCTGGGTTGCCATGCCCGCGTCGACGAGCTTGGCTGCAAAACGGGGAAGAGGATCTTTGGCCTTCCATTCTTCCAGTTCCTGCTCGGAGCGGTAGACGCAGGCGTCACCTTCAAAATGGCCGCGCCAGCGGTAGGTTTTGCATTCAACAAGCGACGGGCCATGCCCCTTGCGCGCACGTTCCACAGCCTCTGTCACGGCTTCATAGACAGCCAGAACGTCATTGCCGTCGACCACAACGCCGGGCATGTCATAGCCTGCCGCACGGTCGGCAATGTCGGTTATGGCCATAGCCCTGTGCTGGGCGCAGGAAATGCCGTATCCATTGTTTTCATTGATGAAGACAACGGGGAGCTTCCAGGCGCTGGCCATATTCAGAGCTTCCTGCGTGGTGCCCTGGTTGGACGCGCCGTCGCCGAAGAAGCAGGCGCACACACCCTTGTTGTCCTTGTACTGGCAGCTCAGGGCCGCGCCCACAGCCAGGGGGCCACCGCCGCCCACGATACCGTTGGCGCCAAGAATGCCTATGTTGAAGTCGGCAATATGCATTGAGCCGCCCTTGCCCTTGCAGTATCCCGTGGAGCGCCCGTAAATCTCTGCCATCATGAGCTTGAGGTCGCCGCCCTTGGCCAGACAGTGACCGTGGCCGCGGTGGGTACTGGTGATCATGTCGGTCTTTTTAAGAGCCGCGCAGGCTCCCGTGGCAACGGCTTCTTCACCGAGATACAGGTGAACGAAGCCGGGAATCTTGCCCGCTGCAAAGAACTTTTGCAGCTCGGTTTCAAAAAGGCGGATCTTGGTCATAGTGCTGAACATTTCCAGCAAGACCTTCTTGTCGGGATGTTTCATGATGCTCTCCTCCTTTGCTTGATCTGTGCCTGTTCAATCCACATAGACCGACACGGTAAGAGCCGCGCAGGCCATCACAATATCACTGCATCCCGGCCCGAAAATCGGTACTTCAAGACCGGGAACGCGCAACCCGCCGGAAACCAGGTTCACACTTTTTTCGCCTATGGGTATGGCCGCCTTCACAGCCTCCACATCCACGCCCGCAGGATCGGGCACGGCGATTTCAGCGTGCACGTGCACACCCTGAAAGGACGAACGGCCAAGTACTTCCACCAGACCGCAGAGGCATGAACGTGAAATAGCGTCCTTCACAGCGCGTCTTGCGGCCTTGGTCATGTCTGCACCGTGCAGATCCGCACCAGTGCCAAGTTCAACAATGTAGCGTTGGAGCATACTGTCCTCGCTTTATCCGGTACGATTCAGCCCAGCATGCGCACGGGTTTTTCCAGCATGTCCGCCAGGGTGCGCAAAAAGCTCATGGCCGGGCCGCCATCGGTGACCTTGTGGTTGAAAGTGAGCGAAAGCGTCATCATTTTGCGAACGCACACTTCGCCATCAAACACACCAGGCTTTTCCACCACGCGGCCAACACCAAGAATGCCTGTTTCCGGCGGATTCAGTATGGGCGTAAAACCGTCCACACCCAGCATGCTGACGTTGGAAATGGTAAAGGTGCCGCCGGATATTTCGTCCATTGAAAGCCCGCCCTTGCGGGCGCGTGATGCGGCATCGCGCACCTTTTCCTTGAGCTGTTCAAGGCTGAAGGTGTCGGCGTTTTTCACATTTGGTACGATGAGCCCCGTATCCAGAGATACGGCAATACCCAGATTGACATGCTTGTGCAGATGTATGCCGTCTTCCTGCAAGGAGCTGTTCATAACGGCGTGCTGCAACAGGGCGCGGCACACGGCAAAGGCAATGATGTCGTTGTAGGAAAGGCGGTAGTCGGGATTCTTTTTGTTGCGGGCCAGCATGCTCGCACGCAGGGCCACCATTTCAGTCACGTCAGCTTCCACAAAAACGGTAAGCTGTGCAGCTCCCTGAAGGCTGGCCATCATGTTGTCGGCTATGAGCTTGCGCAGACCGTCCATAGGCACAATTTCGTCTTCGCCGCAGGACGAAACTGCGGAGGAACAGGAACAAGGGGCTTCGGCTTTGCCAGACGCTGCGCCTGCGTTTTTTTGAGCGGATTCGTGGGCAGCGCGCACATCTTTTTCGGTCACGGCCCCGTCGCGCCCGGAACCATTCACCGCGGCAAGATCAACGCCCAGTTCAGCTGCCAGCTTGCGTGCGGCTGGCATGGCCCGCACGGAACCGCCAGATGCTTTGGCGGCGGATGCGGCGGCAGACGCTTTTTCCGGTTTGGCAGCGGCTGCTGTGGAGGAACTAACAGCGTCGGCTACAGAAGACTTTGCCGACACAGCTTCACCGGATGCGCCTATGACGCCTATTACCTGCATAACCGGCACCACTTCGCCCTGGGCGGAAACTATTTGCAAAAGTACGCCACTGGCCGGAGATTCCACCACATTGGTTATTTTGTCTGTCTCCACCTCCAGAAGAGGCTGCCCCGTTTCTACCGCGCTGCCCTCGGACACAAGCCAGCGCGCAATTTTACCGGTTTTCATTGTCAGGCCCCATTTGGGCATCTGCACTTCGTAGGCCATCCTCAAACCTCCTCTGTGGAGCGATTTTTTATGATAGACGGTACGCACGGATTCCGATGCGGCCTGCACCCGCCAGACAACATTCATCCCTGGCAGGACTGCCCGTCCCGATTCGTCCATTTGCTGATCTCTAATCAAGTTTGCAACTCTAGTGCCATTTTATAACACGCTAAAATAAAATATAATTTTATTTACATACATTAAATCACATCAAAAGTGTTCGAAAATGGAACATATTTACATGTCAGCATACCAAATACAGAACACTTAAATATAAAAACATGGCATCATTCCACTACTATAGTGGCAATTATCTTTCAAAGACCCACGAATACCCTATTCATTTTTTCAAAATACTAATGTATTACTTACACCAACTAGATTTATTCCAGCGTGCACAACCGTCACATCTGGTGGGCACATCCAACCTGAACTGTGGATGCGTGACGGACGTTCGGAATGACACACGCCACACCGCGGCCTTCAGGCAGATTGCGGCGTGCGAACGCGGCAGGAGGAGAAGGGTATGTACGTATTGCAGCGCAACGGTGATGTTTTTGAAATGCGTCAGGAGCCCAGAGAAACATCCAGATCTCCACGTCCCGGCCTTCTGCTTGGCGGCGGCTCGTCAAACGGTGCGCAACGCCGCGATGTATGGGAAACATTCATCAAAACCGGACATATCAAGGACCCCACCCTGCCCCGCCCCATCGCCGCTTCCTGGCTGCGCTGCCGTGACATGGGCGTAGACCCGCTTTTGCCTCGATGTTGCGAGTTCACGCCCATGACGCAGATTGAGCCCCTGGCCGACATTTATGCGGACCTGGCAGTGGACGTGGAACGGCAGGTATATGACCAGATACGGGGAAAGGGACTGCTTATTACAGTGGCCGATGCAGAAGGGCGCATACTGCGCACCTGTGGATGCAAGGCTGTACTGCAAGAGGCCGACCGCCTGCATTTCGGGCCAGGGGCCGTGTGGTCAGAACTGAGCGTCGGCACCAACGCCATCAGTCTGGCTCTTAATGACGGAACCCCGGCCCAGGTTATGGGAGAAGAGCACTTCTGCAACAGCCACCAGTCGTGGGGCTGTTCGGCGGCCCCCATATTCACGCCTTTTGGCGACCTGTGGGGATGTTTTGACATTTCAGGTCCAACCAGTGCTGACCACAGCCATGCCCTGTGGCTCGTCATGGGCGCGGCCCGCGAGATTGAGCGTCTGCTGCTCAATGCCTCGCTGGCCAATATGGAAAACAAGTCACGCAGTCTGCTCAACGCCCTGTTCAGTTCCATGCCCATAGGCATAGTTATGGTGGGTGACGAAGGCCGTATAACCTATGCCAACAGCCTTGCAGCCCGCCTGCTGCGCTATGGAGGAGACTTGCGGGACTGCCATGCCGATATGTTCTTTGACTATTCCGCCCATAACCGGGCGCAACGGCAGCAGTCCAATCCAGAAAGCATGCCCTTGCCCTGTACCGCGAACCCGGAACTCAACTCGCAAATAGTGCCATTCATGTTCAACAGCACAGAAAGCCGCCATTCCATAATCACTCTTCAGGCTGAAAGCCCCCGGCAACTGGCCGCGCCCGCTCGGCGGAACCGGCGTGAAGAGCCCCGGCCCTTCGGCGATATTTTGTACCGCAGCGAAAAGATGGCCAGTGTTGTGTCCAGAGCGCGGCATATGGCTCAAAGCCCCGCAGCCATATTACTGTATGGCGAAACCGGCACTGGCAAAGAGCTTTTTGCCAGGGCCATCCACCAAGTCAGCTCACAGGCTGACGGGCCGTTTGTGGCTGTTAACTGTGGGGCCCTGCCGCGCGAACTTATCCAGAGCGAACTTTTCGGATATGAAGGAGGCGCTTTCACTGGCGCGGCGGAAAAAGGCCGTGCCGGTAAATTTGAACTGGCTGAAAAGGGCACGCTTTTTCTTGATGAAATATCAGAAATGCCGCTGGAAATGCAGGTCAATCTGTTGCGGCCACTGGAAGAACACTGCGTTACCCGTGTGGGCGGCAAACAGAGCATCAAGGTGAATTTCAGACTGATCACGGCCACCAATCAAAACCTTGATCAGCTTATGGCTTCCGGGTGTTTTCGCCAGGATCTTTTCTACCGCATTCATGTGCTCGCCCTTGAAATTCCCCCGTTGCGCGAACGCAAGGACGACATCGGACTGGTAGCAGAACACCACTGCCGCCGACTGTGCCGTGACTACGGCCAGCCCTTTGGCGGCCTTTCAAATGAAGCCTTGAGCCTTATGGAAGATTACGACTGGCCAGGCAACGTGCGGCAGTTGGTGCACAGCATGGAGTTTGCCGTCAATATGGCGCAGGGGGGCTGTATCCTTCCCGAACACCTGCCCGCCTCACTGCACGGTCTGCATGGTCAGCATGAACCGATGGGCAATGCCGCAAACGGCACGGCTTTCGCCTTGCCCTGTGCAACGGATTTCAATCTGGGCACCCTTGAGGCCCATGCCATCAGGGCGGCGCTGGCGCACTACAAGGGCAACATGCTTCAGGCAGCCAAGGCCTTGGGCATAGGGCGCAACACTCTCTACGCCAAACTGCGTAAAATCACGCCCTGTAACTGATTCATGCCGCACGGCCGCACCGTCGAAAAAATCCCTCGGCGTATACTCCGCGCCCGGTATTTCGCAACCGAAATACCGGGCGCTTTGTCCGTATTCTGTTCCACAACGGAGCAGCTGGCTGCATAATGTGTTCAGGCATGGAACATAAAACACACACATGGTATGACAGTTAGCATGTGATTTTTTTCCTTATACAGCGAGGCTGCCGCTTGAGGGACCTATTACGAAAAATCCGCGCCAACAGCGGATGTTAAGGCACGCCATGTGCAGATAGAAGGGTATCGTACACCCTTTTACAAGAGAGGTAGTTATGGCGGAGACCATGCAAGCGGCGGTGTGGCACGGCAAAAAGGACGTTCGCGTGGAAGCGGTGCCTCTTCCTTCTCCCCCTCCACCAGGCTGGGTACAGGTGAAGGTTGACTGGTGCGGTATTTGCGGGTCCGATTTGCACGAATATCTGGCTGGCCCCATCTTCATTCCTGTAGACGCCCCCCACCCCCTCACGGGCAAACAGGGCAGCCTCATCCTGGGGCATGAATTCACTGGTAAGGTTGTGGCCGTGGGCCAGGGCGTAACCAGCATCAAGGTGGGCGATATGGTGGCCCCCGATGCCTGTCAGCACTGCGGGGAATGCCAACCCTGCCGCGAGGGGCGGTACAACGTATGCGAAAAACTGGCCTTTACGGGCCTGCATAATGACGGCGCGTTTGCTTCCTATGTGAATGTACCCGCCGAATTGTGCTACGTTTTGCCAGAAGGCGTCAGTGCCGAAGCCGGAGCCGTTATGGAGCCTTTGGCCACTGGGTTCAAGGCAGTGCGTATGGCAGGCAGTATACTTGGGCGTACTGTGGTTGTGCTCGGCGCAGGCACCATCGGCCTTGGCACCATTATGGCCGCCAAAGCTGCGGGCGCTGGCAAAATTATTGTGGTTGAAATGTCCAAGGCCCGCATTGAAAAAGCCAAGGAGTGCGGCGCTGACATCATAATCAATCCCAAGGAATGTGACCCCGTGGCCGCCATCAAGGAACTCACCGGAGGGTCTGGCGCGGACGTCTCTTTTGAATGCATCGGCAACAAGGCCACCGGGCCTTTGGCCGTCGACGTCATCCGCAACACAGGATTGGCCATTATCGTGGGTATTTTTGAAGAACCCAGCGCCTTCAACTTTTTTAGCCTCAGCGGCACGGACAAACGCGTCATGGGCACCCTGGCCTACACGCTGGACGACTTCAAGGGCTTGGCTGCCCTTATGGCCAAGGGCATCATCAGGGCAGAAAACCTTATTACCGGAAAAATTGAACTCAAAGATATTATTGAAGGCGGCTTTCTGGAGCTTATCAACAACAAAGACCAGCATATTAAAATATTGGTACGCCCCTGACCTTTTCACCGTTGAAAACTTCGGCCTCCTGAACGTGACAGCCAAGCCCCGGCGGCACCTCTAAGCAGGCATGCCGTCATAAATATGCGCCGGATATGTGCATATCCGGCGCAGAGAGCCTTGGTCTTAAACCATAATCAACATACTCATGCTGTTCTCTTGGAGGCACTCTCCTGAATTCTGGCAGCTATATGGCCTGAAGGGTTAATCCTGCGGTTAGCGGTGCCATGCTCCGGTTTCCTGTGGTTGCGTATACGCCTGCACAATATATTTCCAGGATGTAGTAGGACGCTACAAGCAATCACGCCTGAATCACAGCCCAAGAACATGCTGACAGAACAGAATGCAAAACAGCACTACTGAGCATCAGAGCAGTCTTAACCCCAAGCTGCTCTGGCGCAATTGCCTATTTCAGTAATGCTTTTGCTATGGCTTCACTTTTATCAAGATCATCTTTTTCCGGGTTCCATTGTGAACGTATACTTTCTTCAATAACCTGGAACCCCGCTTTGTTAAGTTCTTCGGCCAAAACTTTATTGCCCTCGCCGCTCCAGCCGTAACAACCAAACACAGCGGCTTTTTTATTTTTGAATTTCAAAGAACTCAAGAAATGCAGCCAGCCTGCCACGCTGGACAAGATGGTGCTGCTGACCGTTGGAGACCCCACAGCGATAGCCCGGGATTTAAATACTTCAGTCATGATTTCATTTTTGTCAGTTTTAGAAATATTGAAAACCTTGACCTCTGTATCGGGGCTGACCCTACCAGCCTGCTCTGCAATGGCGTGAGCGATTCTTGTCGTACCTTCCCACATGGTGTCATATACTATGGTAAGCTGATCTTCCTGATACTCCTGAGCCCATTGCGCGTATTTTTCAACAATCTGCAGCGGGTTGTCGCGCCATATGACACCGTGGCTGGGGGCAATCATGTCGATAGGAATGTTCAGCTCTACAATTTCTTCAATTTTTTTGCTCACAAAGGGAGAAAAAGGATTGAGAATATTTGCATAGTATTTCATTGCCTCTTTCTCAAGCAAACATTGATTGGCCTTGTCATTAAAAAGCCCTTCAACGGCGAAGTGCTGGCCAAAGGCGTCATTGGAAAAAAGAAGGTTATCACCAGTAAGGTAGGTAGCCATGCTGTCAGGCCAATGCAGCATCCGCATTTCGACAAATACAAGTTTTTTGCCATTGCCTATATCAAGCGTATCGCCAGTTTTTACCACGTTAAAATTCCAGCCGTGCTTCCCATACTGCCCCTCAAGGCTTTTAACTGCATTGGCGGTGCAGTAAATGGGCAAATCCGGGCGTTCTTTCATAAGTTCGGTCAGCGCGCCCGAATGGTCTATTTCACCGTGATTGGCCACCACGTAATCTAACTTTGCGAGATCAATTTCTGATTTGAGATTTTCAATAAACTCAAAGCGGTGTGGAGCCCACACCGTATCAATAAGCACATTTTTTTCTTCTTCAATCAGATAGGCATTCTGACTGGATCCATTGATGATAGAATATTCGTCACCGTGAAACTGCTGCAATTCCCAATCTATATAACCAACCCAGCTAACATTCGACTTTACATGCTTTTTCATGATAAAATCTCCCTTTGTGTTTTCTGGTTGCACACTGCTGCCAACGGCCATCCAGCAATTGAAAACTGTAAAATCCGCTTTATATGCAATTAAAGAGGTTAGATTTTTTAAATTAAAATGCTCCAGCGGTACGGGGTGCAGCATGCCTAACGCGGCGTAGATTCTGCCAAAGACGCACTTTTCGGCAAAACATAGCGCTAAAATGTGAAGTATTTCAAGGATAATGCGCTCTGATGGCTATCAAGGACTCAATTTCGCAGCACCGTGATTAAATAGGTTACAAAAGAACCATGCGGGGCAAAACAGGCCAAATAGATGCCAAACAACATGAAACAGCGAACAGTGTTGCGGATGAAATTCCGTTAATCAGTGCACCATCAAAACATGATCGCCTGCAATTTCATGAGTAAAATAGTGCGGTTGAGTCTTACAGACATATTGAAACAAACCCTGAGCATCTCCTGCACCAGGCTCTCCCTGTTTGTCACGCTTAAAATCTCGGGGCATTTAAAGCCCACCTGCTCTTCCCAGTTATTTTCAGTTTCACACTATTCTGGCAAGTGAGTAAAGCCCCAAAAGAAAACCCCGGCCTGGCAATGCCAGAACCGGGGAATATTTAATCAATCTGATAGGTCCGTGCAGGGCCGCTCAAAGAAGTGAGAAAAGACTATCCTAGAAAGTATATCCCACTGAGAACATGTAGATGTTGGCCTGCACATTTTCCGAATGCCCGCCCTTGATTCCAGCGGACTTGATGCCGGATGATTCAGTATTATCGTAGTCCACAGGGTTGATCCACAAGTGGGCATAAGCCAGATCAAGGGTCCAGTTTTCCCAGGCAAAACCAGTACCAAGGCTCATAACGGTGCGGCCATTGGTGGGCATCATGTAGTCACTGTAGCTTTCGTTAACCACAGGGGTTTCATAGGCGACGCCAGCACGCAGAGTCCACCAATCCAGAGGCTTGTATTCCACGCTGCCATTGAAGTTCCAGCCGTCACGCCATTCCTTGTTGTTCACCGAGGAATAGTCGTCGCCCATGTTGATATTCAGGGCGTTGTATGTGGACCAGCGGGTAAAGACCGTGCCAACTTCAAAGCTCAGATTGTCCAGAGGCTTATAGGCCAGGCCCCAGGCGATGGAGTCGGGAAGCTGCAAAGTAGTATTAGCGCTGCGGTCGCGGGCCTCTGGCAGGTTCCTTCCTTTGGCAATGAGGTTATTCACCTCTTGGCCGAAATCCACATCCCCATAAAGATTAAGCGTGACCTGACTTTTGTATGACAAGCCCATAGACCACTGGTCGTTAAAGCGCATATGCATGCCAAGGTGCGCACCCACGCCCCAGCCGTTGCCTTCCAGTTGCAGATCATTGTCAAAAGATTTTGGATAGGAAGCGGCCGTTACTGTGGGAACCTTGCTCCCCCTGTAAACATGGGCGTACATAGCTTCAACCCCAACTGACAGGGAAAGCGTATCATTGACCTTGTAGGCCAAGGTAGGAACAAAGGAAATGGTTTGCAGACCGATGTCATACATGTTGTATCGACCGGCCCACTTGCTGTCGAAAGAATTGCCCAAACCAAAACGGCTGAAGGAAGCAAAACCAAGCCATACTTTATCGTTCAGTTGATGGCTGACAAAACCATGCGGGGCCATCCACACATCGGGCTTGGTGGAAGTTATTTTTGATCCGCCCGCGCTCATATCGGCCACAATGGTACCCAGAGGCGCAATGAAGGCCAAACCGCCCATAACGTGGGTGCCAGGCACCTGAGTTATACCCGCCGCATTGTAGGCCAGGGTGGAAACATCGTCGGCACGCCCTATCATGCCGCCGGAAAGAGCCACACCACGGGCGCTCCATTCATTAAGAGCAAAGCCTTCGGCCCGGATAGTGGCCGAACAGCAGATAACCAGCGCCAGCGCCAGCCCCAACGCACGAAAAACCTTCATCCTTCCTCCCCATGCCACGGCCGCCATCACACGACCTGTCCTCAAAAG
>NZ_JASGDK010000128.1:0-14461 GCF_047607245.1 Desulfovibrio sp. | reverse complement strand
CCCTCGAAGCCCTGTGGGGGCATGGTTCCGGAGCTGCCAAAACCGCCGGGCAAGAAGACCGCGGAGAGTAATATATGACGCCTACGCTGCTGCTGATACTGGATGGCTGGGGCATAGCTCCGCCTGGGCCGGGCAATGCCCCCTCCCTGGCGCGAACCCCCAATCTGGATGCCCTTGTTGCCCGTTGCCCGCATGGTCAGCTCATCGCCTCCGGGCGGGATGTAGGCCTGCCCAAGGGGTATATGGGCAACTCGGAAGTCGGGCATCTGAACATCGGGGCAGGGCGCGTGGTCTATCAGGATATGACCCGTATCGACGTGGCTGTGGAGGACGGTTCCTTCACGGCCAACCCTGTTATTAATGATGTTCTGGCGGCAGCCAAACGCAGCGGCGGCAGGCTGCATCTTGTGGGTCTGCTTTCCGGCGGTGGCGTTCATAGTCATATCCGCCATCTTGAAGCCCTGTGCGGCATGGCTACCGGGCAGGACATCCCCGTGCGCGTGCACGCTCTTATGGATGGCCGCGATTGCGAACCGCACAGTGGCGTGGATTTTATCCGCGAGCTTGAAACGAGCATCAAGGATCAGCCGCAAACGCGTATTGCGAGCCTCGTGGGGCGTTTTTACGCTATGGACCGCGACAAGCACTGGGAGCGGGTCAGTGAAGCCTGGAATGTCATTGTACACGGCCAGGCCCCCACGGCGGCTAATCCTGTGGCGGCAGTGCAGGCCTCATATGAGGCTGGCATTACAGACGAATTTATGAAACCTGTGCGCTTTGACACGGGTGACGCTGCCACCGGCATGGCCGACGGCGATGCGGTCTTTTTTTTCAATTTCCGGGCCGACCGCATGCGCGAACTGACTGCGGCTTTTATCACGCCCGGTTTTGACGGCTTTGACAGGGGCGAAATGCCCGTGCTGTCGGCTCTGGCGTCCATGACGTCCTATGAGGCCAGCTTTACCTTGCCAGTGGCTTTTCCCAAAGAAGCAACCACTCACGGCTTGGGTCAGGTTGTGTCGGAGCAGGGCATGCGCCAGCTGCGTCTTGCTGAAACGGAAAAATACGCCCACGTGACCTATTTTTTCAATGGTGGCGTCGAAGAACCTTTTGTGGGCGAAGACCGTATTCTTGTGCCGTCGCCGCGCGATGTGGCCACCTACGACCAGAAACCCGCCATGAGCGCTCCTCTGGTGACGGATGAATTCATCAAGGCCTGGAATTCGGGGCAGTATGATCTGGTGGTCTGCAATCTCGCCAACGGCGACATGGTGGGGCATACAGGCATACTCGAAGCCGCCATTCAGGCCTGCGAAGTGGTGGACCAGTGCGTGGGCCGTATGGTGGAAGCTGTTGAAGCCCGCAAGGGCCGCATGCTTGTCATTGCCGACCACGGTAACTGCGAAGTCATGCTCACGCCTGAAGGCCATCCCCAGACGGCCCATACCACCAATCCCGTGCCCTGCATCCTGATGGAGCCGGACGGTGCGGTGAAAACCCTGGCTGATGGCAGGTTGTCTGACGTGGCCCCAACGCTTCTGGCCCTGTGGGGGCTGAAGCCTTCATCCCTCATGACGGGGCGTAATCTGGCCCTGGACAGCGATGGCGCGGATCAGGCGCACAAGGAGGCCGTCCGTGGCTGAGCGTAAGAGACCCGTCGAGCCCGTGGCTCCTGATGGCATGGAAATTCTTTTTTTCTATCAGTGCCCCGGCTGTGGCAAGCATGTGCCGCAGGCCAGCCCTACCGAACCGCGTATGGTGCGCTGCCCCGGCTGTGGAGAAGGCTTTCCTATCATTCCTGTGGACGAACACAGCCTGCACTATGTGCGCATTATGCTGGCGGAGGGAAAGGCTGCCGCTGACCCGGATTTTTTGTAGTACAAGAAACTGTCCTGACCAAACCTGTGACTGGAAAATTCCAGCGCCGGAAGAGTTGATGAAAACCCGGTTGTTGCCTACGTAACAGCCGGGTTTTTTGTATGTGTCATTTAAATGAAAATGCCGCTGCTATGCGATGTCGCGATCGGTAAAAAAATTTTTACGAAAATTCTTGCTAATGCCCATAAATCCGTGTAAAAGATCTTTCAACCTAAATGTAGGTTATTGATTTTTTTCTTGTGGGATGATTTTAACGAGAGGAAGGGCTATGAAACGCATCTGTACACTTCTTTTGGCCGCCAGCATGCTGCTCGGCGCTGCCACTGGCGCCAGCGCCATTGACTTCAAGGCGAAGGGCCAGTGGCTCATGGGCTTCGGCGTGGGCGAGGGCAGCCCCATGAAGCAATACCGCGAAGCAGGAGCCAGCAGCCAGACCAAGGCCAATAGCGACGACCAGTTCCAGGCCGCTCAGCGCCTCCGTCTGCAGTTGGATGCCGTGGCTTCCGAATCCCTGTCCGGCACCGTATACTTCGAAATCGGAACCGCTCAGTGGGGCAAGGCTAGCAATGGCGCCGCTCTCGGTGCTGACGGCTCCAACCAGATCAAGCTGAAGCGTGCCTACATTGACTGGGCTGTGCCGGATACCGACGCCAAAGTGCGTATGGGCATTCAGGGCGTGGCCCTGCCCAACGTGGCCGGTGGCTCCGCTGTTATGGATACCGACGTAGCTGGTATCACCGTCAACTACAAGTTCAACGAAAACGTTGCTTTGACCGCTCTGTGGGCCCGCCCGCTGAACGACAACTATGTTGACAACGACAACACCAAGAAGAACAACTATCTTGACAACATGGATCTGTTCAGCCTGATGATGCCTCTGACCTTTGACGGCGTGAACGTCACCCCTTGGGTCATGTACGGCATGGTGGGCAAGAATGCTCTGAAGAGCGGTTGGAACAAAGATATCAGCGCTTATGACAGCGTGGGCACCAGCGACGGCAATCTGCCCTTCTCCCTGCGTCCTTACCCCGGCATTGGCGCTACCAACAATGGTATTGGCAAGACCGGCAACGAATACGGCTCTGCCTTCTGGGCTGGCCTGCCTGTTGCCATCACCCTGTGGGATCCGCTGAACATCGAACTGGACATCAACTACGGTTACATGCAGGGCATGGGCCGCTTTGATGCCATCAAGAATAATGGCGATGTGAAGCGCTCCAGCACCGAACGTCAGGGCTGGCTTGCCAAAGCCCTTGTTGAATACAAGCTTGATTGGGGTGTGCCCGGCATCTTTGGCTGGTACGCTTCCGGCGACGACGGCAACCCGAAGAACGGTTCGCAGCGCATGCCTTCCGTTGCTGCTTCCGGCAACTTCACCTCCTTCATCGGTGATGGCAACATGGGCTGGGTCCGTCAGGACTACTCCCTGACTTATGACGGTACCTGGGGTATCGGCGCTCAGCTGCGCGACATGAGCTTCATTGAAGATCTGTCGCACACCTTCCGCGTGGCCTACTGGGGCGGCACCAACAGCACCGGCATGGTCAAGTACATGGATAGCTCCAAAGCCTGGTCTGACGGCTGGGGCAACAACACCGGTCCCTACCTGACCACCAACGACGGTATGGTGGAATTCAACCTGGTGAACAGCTACAAGATCTACGAAAACCTCGAAATGAATCTTGAACTGGACTACGTTGTCAACTGCATGGACAACAGCACCTGGAAAAAAGCCGGCGGCAGCTTTGACAAGCAGGATATGTGGAAGGCCCAGGTGGTCTTCGCGTACAGCTTCTAAGCTACGCACCCTTGCCGAAAGGCAAGCAGTTATGACTTTAAAGGGAGGCTTCGGCCTCCCTTTTTGGTGTGATTTTTGAAGTAATCGGCGGTGCAACACATTGCGTTTCAAAGGTTGCCTGTTCTGTGACCGCAGTTCACGGGGTAGGTTAGAGCGTGCCTATGATAAATGGTCTGTTCCCTGTAAGGTTTTTGAAATTGTCGACGCTCCAATGCCAAGTCATGTTGCGTTGCTTTATTGATAAAAAAGATGCCTGTTGTAAAGGTCAAAGTGGCGTATGCGTGGTTTATGAGAATAAGCTGGCTGCGCATACTTGTGTTGATTGGCAGAAATAAATGCCGTGAAGACAACTGCCTGCACTAAGGCTATGCCACCTGAGACTGTGATTTTAATTTTTCAAACATTTGCCATTGCGCCATAAAAGCACTTTTCAGTGGGCGAGATTCCGCCCAGGACCGGGCAGCTCGCTTCATTGCCTGCAGGCGTTCCGGGTGGCGCGCGAGAGAAAGCATTGCCTGGGCGTAGGCCTCGGCATTTTCCTGCTCAACCACAATCCCGCTCTCGTTTGGAATGATATTTTCCTTGGGGCCGCCGACCCCGCTTACTATGGTTGCAAGGCCTGCGGCCTGCGCTTCCAGCACAACTCTGCTGTATGTGTCTGTAGCAGAAGGGAACACAAAAATATCGGCGTTTTCGTATGCTTGGATAAGCGCTTGGCCATCAAGATAGCCTGTAAATTTTATGGGCAACCCTTTGGCCAGTTTTTGCAATTCTGTGAACTGGGGACCATCACCAACCAGGGTCAGCACTGCATCCGGTACCTGTGAGTAGACGCGCCGGAAGGCTTCCATCAGAAGGTGGAGGCTTTTTTCTTTGGATAACCTGCCGACATAAAGGAATTTTATTTGCCGTTCTTTTGAACCGTCACTTCGTTGCCAGGAAGGAGTAAAAATTGAAGCATCAATGCCGCGCGGATATACGTGAATTTTTTGCGGCTGCAACCCGCGTGCTATCAGATCCTGCCGGGTAGCTTCTGACGGGGCAAAAACGGCATCCATCTGGTTATAATACCAGAATATATAGCGCCATGCCGCTTCCTCCAGCGAGTGGTCGTCCGTCAGCCTGTATACATACTGCGGAAAAGACGTGTGGTAGGTTGCATGAATGGGCAGATTCAGCATTTTTGCTGCCAACAGGGCGATAAGGCCCATTGGGCCAGGCGTTACGGAGTGTAAAAGTGTATAACCTTGGGTATAGCAGTGCTGGATGATTTTTAATGCTGGCGGATGGTGCAGAGAAAGTTCCGGGTACTCTGGCATGGTAAAGCTGCCCGTTGGCGCAAAATTGATTGGGGCAAGCTTGGGATCGTTCAGAAATGTATTGGTTCCCTGCGGCATGCAGGTGAGCATGTTCAGTTTTTTTCCGTGCATTGCGGCAAGCGAAAGCGTTACCTGCAAAGATTTTGCAACCCCGTTCACTTCGCAATATGTATCTGTAAAATAGGCAATGGCCGTTTCTTCGGCCATTGAAGGGCGCATATGGTTTCGGATTCCATAGTGCCGCAAGCACGTTTCGGCAAATTTTTTGTCCTTGGAAAACAGGCTGTAGCCAATGCCGTATGGAGCGAGCAGGGCGTAGAGTGATCCGATGGAGCCGATCAGCTTGAACACATTGAAAAAGTTACCTTTAAGGATGTCTTCAAGTACCGCATCCACACATATGTGCTGCACCTTTTCGGTCACATCCGATACAAAGTGGGTCAGCATTTCTTCGCGTTGCGGCAAATTGGCAAGCGCCTGGATTGTGTTGATTTCGGCCGCGGCATTTTGCAGTTGCGGCGACAGGGCTATTACCTGTTCCGCAGCTTCAAGCAGGTTTGCCTGCATGCTTTTTTCAGTAGTTCTTCTTCCCCGTCCAAAGCGCAGCAGAACTCCGGCCAACGTCATCATTCGCGTTTTGACCGACATGGGTTTGAGTTCCGGCGCCCCTGTAAGCATATTTTCCGCAAATCGGAGGGCACTGCTGTAATGTATGTCCTGGGCCAGCTCAGTGGAGTTTTTATAAAACTGGTACCCAATGGCGTACAAATTGTGGGCAAAGCAGAGCGGCGTGGCCGGAACAGCATTCACAGTGGTATTGCCCTGCATCACGTCCCGCAACAGGTCTTCGGCAGCGGGAAGCGTGTTGTCCTGTTCGAGGTCATTGGCGGGGGTAATACGCGTAAAGCTTCTGGCTATATTGCATGAAGAATGGTCGTCGGACCCGGCCATGAAATATTTGTTCCAGGGCTGCGCAACCAGAGACGCAACATTGTGTTTTTCTTCAAACTGAGCGGTCATCGTTGGGGTAAGTTCGGCCACGATAGAGCGCAAAGCCTCATTCTGCACATCATTGCGCGCTCCGTTCAATTCAAACACAGAGAACAGCAGAATAAGTTTTTCAACGTGATTTATAGTCAGCTTGTCGTTGGCGGGGCACAAGGGGTGGGCGCAGGCATGCGGGATGTCATGCTGGATGAGGTACGGAACAAGATCATAAATATTGTTTCTGAGGCGCTGTATGTCTTCGTGCTGCTTCTCCGTGATATTCCAGGCAAGCACATGTACTTCGCAGCGGTCATCGGGGAAATATGCGGAAATTTCTTCGCTGATGAATACCTGCGGCAAATGGGCTATTTCCAATGCCCCGGCAATCGTATCATGGTCAGTAATTGTCACATAATCCATGCCTCTGGACTTGGCGATGTCATATATTTTTGAGGGAAGTGTGTAACTTTCACTGCACCCAATTCTCTGAAGTGCCCATTGTGACGGATTTGTGGAGTGACGCGAATGAACATGCAAGTCTACATTGAATGAAGGTTGTGATGCCTTATGCTGCAAAACATTTATTCTGGGAGACTGTACCATTTGATACTCCCTTGTGGGTATGTTTGCCTGCGATGATATTGAAATTATATGTCTGGATCTTTTTTAGACTGTATATATGAAAAAAAGGTGAAGGCTTTCGTGCTTTTTGAAGACAGGTTCAACTCTTTTTTGTGCCGAAATCTCATTATTGTTTTGTCGTGGATGCCGCTGATTTTATAAATATTCTTTCAGAGCAAGAGTTTCATTGTCATATGTTGCAATAAGGTGTCCAGACAATGGAACATGGAGCAGGCCAGGATGGGACTATTTTACAAAGGGATTCATCTCTAAAGGCACTGTAAAGTATATATTTCAGTGCCACTTGGCTTTCCCCTGAATGTCATTGTGCGTCATCATATTTTTTTCACAAAAAGAAAAGCCGCCCGTTTGATCTGTAACGGACGGCTTTGTTGTAAAAGAGCCGTGTAAAAGCGAAGCGGAAAAACAACTCCAGACAGACTAGCGTTTACGCTGGAGGCGGTCGCGCAACAGAATGGCCACCAGGTTCATCCCCAGCACCAGAAGCAGAAGAACAAGGCCTGTCCCGTATTGCAGGGGGCGGGTTTTTGCTATTTCCGTTCCGGCAGTGGCCAGTACATACATATGGTAGGGCAGAGCCATGACTGAACTGAATATGGAATCCGGCGTCTTTGGGGTATAAAAAACCGCCGCCGTAAACATGATGGCCGCTGTTTCGCCCGCTGCCCGAGCCACGCCCAGAATAGCCCCGGTAAGCATGCCGGGCAGCGCGCAGGGCAATACCACACGGCTGATGGTCTGCCATTTGGTTGCGCCAAGAGCAAGGGAGGCTTCGCGGTAGGTATCAGGCACGTTGCGCAGGGCTTCTTCCGCTGTGCCGATAATGACGGGCAACGTCAGCACTGCCAGGGTCAGAACGCCTGAAAGAATGCTGACTCCAAAACCGCAAAACGTCACAAAGAAGGACAGGCCAAAAAGGCCGAAAACCACTGAGGGCACGCCAGCCAGGTTGTTGACCCCAAGGCGAACATAGCGGGCAAAGGCGTTGCGCTTGGCGTATTCGTGCAAATAGACCGCCGAGGCAACACCCAGAGGAAAGGCCAGAAGCAACGCACCCAGTGACAGAATGGCCGTGCCAATGATGCAGGGCAGAATGCCGCCCTCGGTCATCATGTTACGGGGATTCTGGCTGATGAATTCCCAGCTGAGCGCAGGCAGGCCGTTGTAGAATAAAAATCCGCATACGCCCAAAAGCACCAGCACGTTACAGGCCGCTATGCCGCGCAAAAACCAGAACATGACGTTTTGGGCGCGCCCTCGTGCCCTGCCGCTGGAAGGCAGCGTTACACGTGTTGATGATTCGGGCTGTAAGTCGTGCTGTGAAGATGATGCCTGTGACATGATTTCTCCGTCCTGCTGATGCTACAAACTTGAGGTTCCGGCCTGGCGGTGCTTTTCAGCTATGTGCCCGGCCAGCATATTGAAAGCCAGGGTAAGCAGGAACAAGACAATGCCGATGGCGAAAAGAGCGTGATAATGTTCGCCACGGAAGGGGGCTTCGGCCATTTCGGCAGCGATGGATGCGGGCATGGGCCGTACGGGGTCCAACAGGGATGTGGGGATAATGGCCGCGCCGCCTGCCACCATAAGTACCACCATTGTTTCGCCAATGGCGCGCGACATGCCCAGCATAACGGCGGTGCCGATGCCGGAAAGGGCAGCGGGAATAACCACGCGTACCGTGGTTTGCCAGCGGGTAGCGCCAAGGGCCAGCGATGCCTCGCGCAGATCGCGCGGCACGCTGTACAGGGCGTCTTCAGACACGGAACAGATGGTCGGCACGCTCATGAAGGCCAGCACCAGTGAGGCGTTAAGCAGGTTCAAACCTGTGGCCGCCCCCAGATAGTCCTGTAAAAAGGGCGCCAGCACCACCATACCCAGAAAGCCCAGCACAACCGAAGGCAGAGCGGCCAGAAGTTCCACAAAAGGCTTGATGATGCGTCGCACGCCAGGATGGGCGATTTCCGTCAGGTACACAGCGGTAAGAACGCCCAAGGGCACCGCCAGCAGTGATGAGAAAAACGTCACCGCAAGAGACGCCACCAGCAGCGGAAATATACCGAAAAGCCCAGGATCTTCAGTGGGGTACCACAGGTTGCCAAAAAGAAAATCTATGGGCGAGTAGTGCGCAAAGAGCGGCAGGCCTTCCATAAACAGGAATACGACAATACCGGCCAGGGCCAGCAGCGAACTGCCTGCCATGCCGGTGAGCGTGTAGTGAACCAGCTTTTCTTTAAGATCTCGGGAGCGCATGGGCCGTTCTCCTGACGCGCTAGCCGCGTCCATTGCACATATGTTGTATGGCGGGGCAGAACGGGTACGGTTTCCCGGCTGCCCCGCGCCATGCAGGAATTGCTCGCAAGGATTGTTGAGCGCTTCCTCATCAAAACATCCTGTCACGTTGCGCGTTTTTTAAACTGCGCCACGAAATGGTTGCGAGGCGGAGCTGATCCGCCTTCAGGCAACCATTTCGACGAGAAGGTTTTACTTCGTCAGGGGCACATAACCCACTTCAAGCACGTCCTTCTGGCCCTTGTCGGGGGCGAGCAGGTATTCCACAAATTCTTTCACCACGCCCTGAGGAGTGCCGTTGGTGAAGATGTAAAGTTCGCGGGCAATGGGCCACTGCTTGGAGATGGCGGTTTCCGCATTGGGGCTCACATTGTTGACCTTGACGGGCTTGGTGGACTTGTCCACATAGCCGAGGCCCACATAACCGATGGCATTCTTGTTCTTGGACACGGTCTGCACGACAGCGCCGTTGGAAGCCTGCATGAGGGCCTTGGGGCTCACGCGTTCCTTGTTCATGACCAGTTCTTCCCAGGATTCAAAGGTGCCGGAAGAGGTGTCGCGCGAAATGGCAACGATCTGGGCGTCTTCGCCGCCAAGGTCTTTCCAGTTGGTGATCTTGCCGGAGAAAATGTCACGCAGCTGTTCGATGGTGAGCGCGCCCACCTTGTTGCCGGGGTTGACCACGGGTACGATGGCGTCAATGGCGATGGCCGTGCGCAGCGGGCTGACACCGTTTTTGGCGGCGGCGTCTTTTTCCTTGTCTTTGATGTCGCGCGAGCTCATGGCCACATCGCACTGCTTTTCAATAAGGGCTTTGATGCCGTTGCCGGAACCGCCGCCGGAAATGCTGAGTTCCGTGCCGGGGTGAGAAGCCATAAAGGCTTCGCCGGCTTTTTGCACAACAGGCAGTACCGTGGTGGAGCCGTTGATGGTGACCTGCTGGGCAGCCATGGCCGGGGCGCCGAGGCAAAGAACGGTGATGGCGCAGGCAAGCAGCTTGCCGCTGTGACGGGTAATGCGGGATTTGAAGTCGAAAGACATTGGTCTTCTCCTGTTGTTATTACTCTGTGACATTGGTTTTCGTGGCGGTGTTTCCCGCCGCGACTCCTTTTTGGCCTTCCTCTGTTACAAAATGATGTCAGAAACAAGAAGACTGCGTGAAGCCGCCAATTGCTTTTCAACTCCCTGTGGGGCATGGTTTTTTTAGTTTTAAGCGGCGTCACGTAATTGTAACAAATCCACCATCACATTGGCGCAAAGAGTCGGTGTACTCTGGCTGCGTCAGAGAGGTGTGAACCATGAGTCAACAAATACTGATAGTTGAAGATGAAGCCGACATCCGTGAACTTCTGCGTTTCAATCTTGAGCGTGAAGGCTTCAGCGTGTTGGAGGCTGCCGATGGTAACGAAGGGCTCAAACTGGCCCGGCACCATCTGCCAGATCTTATGTTGCTGGATGTAATGCTGCCCGGTCTGGACGGATTCGAAGTCTGCCGCCGTCTGGGTGCACAATCGGAAACAGCCCATATTCCTGTTCTCATGCTCACTGCCAAGGGTGAGGAGATGGATCGGGTAGTGGGTTTGAGCCTTGGGGCTGACGACTACGTGGTCAAGCCCTTCAGCGTGCGCGAACTCATGCTGCGCATCCGGGCCGTGCTGCGGCGTGGAGTACGAAGCAGCGAAAGCCCGGTGCTTGAGCGCCACGGCATACGGCTGCGCCCAGAAGCCCACACGGTTGAGGCTCAGGGGGAAGAACTGCTGCTCACTGCCACGGAGTTTCGTCTGCTGGAAGATCTGCTGCGGCATGCGGGGTCGGTACGTACGCGTGAACAGCTTTTGAACAAGGTGTGGGGCTATTCTTTTGAAGGTTACGCCCGCACGGTGGATACGCATGTGCGCCGTCTGCGCGCCAAGCTCGGCGATGCAGCCTCCATGCTGGAAACTGTACGCGGCGTCGGCTACAGAATCAAGGAGTAGGCAATCCCGTACAGATGCTGACAGATGCTATCTGTGGCGGGCCTATAGCAAAGCAGGCGGCAAGGCCGCACTGGCAGGGAACTATGTTTTCATTCAGAACCAGAATTTTTTGCGGCATGCTGGCTGTGGCCCTTGTTTCCATCGCCGTAGCCGTGTTTTACGGCAAGGCCTGGTTTGAAAAGGTCCAGCTTGATGCCGCACGCGAGCGCCTTGTGCGCGAAACTGTATTGGCCGGGGCCATTCTTGACGGGCTTGGCGACCACACGGCGGGTCTTCCGCAACTGGCTGCCATCCTGAATATGCCCGAAGAACGCCTGTCCTTGCTGAACAGCAAGGGGAGCGTTTTGGGTGACACCGCTCCGGGCGCGCAGCCCATTACCCGCCTGGACAACCATGCCGACAGGCCCGAAGTGCGCGAAGCTATGAATGGCGCGCCGGGCTTTACCATCCGCCCTAGTGGAACACTGGGCAAGGATCTGGCTTATGCCGCTGTGACCCTGCGTAACGGCGATATTTTGCGGGTCTCTGTGCCGTTGGCCAGCCTCAGACAGATCATTGACAGCCGGCTTGCCGTCTTCACCCAGATTGGTCTTATTACCGTAGCGCTTTCACTTGTGCTGGCAGGGCTGCTGTCTGGCGCACTGCGTCGCTCACTGAGTCAGATGGTGTCGGTTGTGGAAGCCATATCGCTTGGCAATTTTCAGCGCCGCCTGCGCCGCATACCTGGCCGTGAGTTCGCACCCCTGGCCGATGCCGTGAACCGCATGGCGGAGAATATCGAAGAACATATCCGCGCAGCCGCAGAACAGACAGCCCAACTGGAAAGTATTTTGGACACTATGAGCGACGGCGTGCTGGTTCTTGGCCCGCGCGGGCGCATACGTCGCTGCAACAGGGCTTTGGCCCGCGAATTTCCAGCAGCAGCTTCCGCTCTTGGGGCACAGGTGGTTGAGGTGATACCCTCGCCGCCGCTGCAAAATGCCGTTGATGACATAATGGCAGAGGCTGAAGCCCAGAACTTTGCGCGTCAGCGGGCGCTGGCCCTTGCAGCTTCCGTGTCACACGACGCTGCGGAAAATGTGGGCAGTGCCAAATCGCAGGCCGATTTTTCTTCTGGTGACGCTACTTCCCCTGACCAGACCGCAGACCTTGATGACAGCGCCAAAGCTGATCTTGTTTCCGCTGCATCCGCTTCTGCGGCAGACGGAAGCGAAAAAGGTGATGTCGGCTCCCTTGAAAGCGGGCGGGTGCAGCGCTATCTGCACCTTGAACTGCCTTCCGGCCAGGTGATGTCGGTTTGCATTTCCCTGCCTGGCGCTGCAGATACGGCAGAAGGCGGGCAGGTGGGCGCTGTGGCAGTTTTTCATGACATTACAGAACTCATGCGCCTTGAACGTGTGCGCCGCGACTTTGTGGCCAACGTGTCACACGAACTGCGCACGCCCCTTACGGCCATTCAGGGCTATGCCGAAACTCTCATCAGCCTGGACGGCCCGCCCGAATGCCGTCGTTTTGGCGAAATCATTCTTAAACACGGCGTGTGCCTCTCGCGTATGGTGGACGATCTGCTCACCCTGGCCCGCCTTGAGGGAAAAAGCGGCAGCCTTGAGCTTGCCCCGGTTGATCCCCGCGAGGCGTTGGCTCAGGCCACGGGCATGTGCCGTGAAGTGCTGGAGCGCCGCCACTGCCGTGTAGAGTCACATATTGCTCCAGATTGCCGTGTGATGGCCAGCCTGCCGCATCTGACGCAGGTTTTTCGCAACCTGCTGGAAAATGCCGGCCGTTATGCTCCCGAGGGCGGCAGCATACGCGTAAATGCCCGGCAGGTCGGTGATAGCGTGGTCTTTCGCATTACTGACGACGGCCCCGGCATACCCAGGCAGGACCTGGAGCGGGTATTCGAGCGTTTTTATCAGGTTGAGCGTCACCGGGGGCAGGCCAGCACTGGCCTTGGTCTCGCCATCTGCAAGCATATTATCGAGAGGCATGGCGGCAGTATCCGGGCGGAAAGTCCGGCTCCTGACGGCAATACAGCCCTTGTTTTCACTCTTACTTCCGTCCACGGAGCAGCATAGTCATGAAGGAACATCTGCTGGCACGCAACGTCAGTGTCTATTACGGGCAGCACAAGGCCCTGCACGAAGTCTCTCTGGCCTTTGAGCCGTGTAAGGTGACGGCTCTTATCGGCCCCTCTGGCTGCGGCAAATCCACCTTTTTGCGTTGCCTGAACCGCATGAACGATCTTGTGCCCGGCGCGCGCGTAGAGGGCGAAGTTCTGCTGGACGGCAAAGACATGAACCGCCCGGACACGGATGTGGTTTCTTTGCGCTGCCGGGTCGGCATGGTTTTTCAGAAGCCCAACCCCTTTCCCAAAACCATTTATGAAAATGTGGCTTACGGTTTGCGGGTCAATGGCCTCAGGGACGAAAGCCTTATTGCTGAAAAAGTGGAACTTTCCCTGCGCAGGGCAGCGATTTATGAAGAAGTGAAAGACCGCCTGCAAGCTCCGGCCCTTGGTCTTTCAGGCGGGCAGCAGCAGCGCTTGTGCATTGCCCGCGCCCTTGCCGTGGAACCCGAGGTGTTGCTTATGGACGAGCCCGCAAGCGCGCTTGACCCCATAGCCACCCAGAAAATTGAAGAGAGCATTCGCGAACTGCGTGAATCCCTGTCCATTATTATTGTCACCCATAACATGCAGCAGGCTGCCCGCGTGTCTGACACCACGGCATTCTTCTATATGGGTGAACTTATTGAGCACAATGCCACGGACATCATGTTCACGCGGCCAGCAAAAAAGCAGACCGAAGACTATATCACAGGGCGCTTTGGTTAACGGTCACAAGCGACTGCCTCTTGGTCAGGTTTTTTTAATCAGTACCGTGCTTGGCGAAAATATTGCGATCCGGTACAGAACATACAGCGCGTTTTTCAGGAGACTGCCATGCAACAGGCCAACTATCTGCAACAACTGCTTGTGACGCTGCGTACCCGGCTTCTGGTTATGTGTGCCAGTGTGGGAATAGCGCTGGAAGAGGCGGGCAAAGCCCTTGCCGCCAATGATCCCGGCAGGGCAGCCGCGGTTATTGAAAGCGATGCATCCATTGATGCGCTGGAAAATGAAATTGACGAAATGGCCTTGCGTCTGTTGGCCCGTTCCCAGCCAGTGGCCAGCGACTTGCGTTTTGTGGTCACGTCCCTCCGCATGGTGGTGGATCTTGAGCGCATAGGCGATGAGGCTGTGAGCATGGCGGAACAGGCCATCCTTATGCAGAATATGCCGGGATATGGCGTTATACCGCATGTGCGCGAGCTTTACGCTGGAGCGCGCGAGGCTTTTGAAAATTCAGTGCGGGTTTTTCGTGAAAATGATGCCCAGGGTGCATTGGCCATGAGCCGGGGCGACGATGAAGCCGTGCAAAATGAGGTACGCATTATTCAGGGAATTATGGAATGCCTTTCCGACCCGCAGTGCAGCCTCGAACCGCATCTTGCCATGCACATCATACTTGTAACACGAGCCCTCACGCGTATCTGGAGGCGCTCCATCAACATAGCCGAGCACGTCTACT
>NZ_JASGDK010000127.1:0-4692 GCF_047607245.1 Desulfovibrio sp. | reverse complement strand
CTGGAAAAACTTGTGGGACGCGACAGTGTACAGGCTTTGGTCAGGCGTAGCACCACTGTGGCCTGGGACGCGTGGCTGCTGCATCCCGTGTGGGGTCTAGCCGCCATGACAGGTTTTTTGCTGCTTACTCTGGTGGCAGGTTTTGGTGTTGGCTTTCCGTTGGCCGGGGGCACAGCCTATCTGTTTTCACTGCCCGAGCCGTATATTCTGGCTTGGGGGCAGGAGGGCAAACCTTTGCTGGCAGCTATGACCATCGGCGTTTGGCGCGGCGTGGGGGCTGTTGTTGTAATGCTGCCGTTTATTGTAGTTTTTTACGCCATTTTCGCCTTTCTTGAAGACGTGGGCTATATGGCCCGCGCGGCTTTTATTATGGACAGGGCCATGAGCCGCATAGGTCTGAACGGCAAGGCCTTTGTTCCTTTATTGTTTGCCATTCCCTGCAATATCTCGGGGGTGGTTGGCTGCCGAACTATTGATGATCCCCGTCAGCGGATGTTGACTATACTGCTTGTGCCGCTGGTTCCCTGCACGGCCAAAATCGTGGTAATGGTGACTCTGGCTTCGTGGCTGTTTACGCCCTTATCCGCCGTGTTGGTTGTCTTGGCTTTGCTGGCTATGAACATGCTTGTGCTGGGCGGTATAAGTCTGCTTGCTGGCAAGATTATGCCGCCTGCAGATTCTCTTGGCGGTCTTGTTATGGAGCTGCCACATTTTCACAAACCCAACCCCCGTGCCATTGGCCGCTATGTGTGGCGTAACGTGCTGGCCTTCTTAAAAAAAGCTTCTACTCTTATTGTAGCTTTTAGCGTGTTGATCTGGTTTTTGTCCTACTATCCCACCGCCGACATCGGAACCAGCCTCATCGGGCAACTGGGCAGACTGTTGCAGCCCCTTGGGGAGATTATGGGGGTGGACTGGCGGTTTATGACGGCGCTGCTGGCCTCTGGCGTCAGCAAAGAAGCCGTGATGGCCACTATCGGCGTGCTTTTTGCCGCTACTACCGACCAGTTGCCGGAAATTTTGCGGCGCAGCGTCAGCCAGGCCAGCGCCGTGGCTTTTATGTGCGCGCAAAGTCTGTTTATTCCTTGCGTTGCGACCATTGGCATTCTGTACAGCGAATCCCGCTCTCTCAAAATTCTGGCCGCAATGTTTGCCTATTCACTTGTTCTTCCTGTTGTAATGGCTACCATTGTTTACCATTTTGTCCTCCTGCTCGGTTGACTGACCGCAACCGGGCCTTTCACGCGCCTGCTCCCTCGGAGGGAGTGGGCGTTTTTGTATGGCGCTCCTTTCAAGGAGCGTGGCGCATGAGCGAACCGTAGGCAATCTGACAGCAGGGAAGGGCAGTTTGCGTAGTCTTATGACATTGACTTTCATTTTCATGTAGGGCAGCATGCATCCATTCTAACCCATCCGCCTTGAATGGCTTGCAGGAATATCATGACACCTTCGCAAATTGTTTCCGCACTGAACTCTCTTATTTCCATCCGTCAGCCGGTTTTTATCTGGGGCGCGCCGGGTGTTGGCAAAAGCCAGATCGTAGCCCAGGTGGCCGAGTCCAGAGGCATGGCCCTGCGAGACATCCGCGCAGTGCTGCTGGACCCTGTTGATTTGCGCGGGCTGCCGCGCATTACGGATCAGGGGGTTGCCGTGTGGTGTCCTCCTGCTTTTCTGCCTACGCCTTCTGATCCTGAAGAAGGCATCATTTTTCTGGATGAGCTGAATGCCGCGCCGCCTCTGGTGCAGGCCGCCTGCTATCAGCTTATTCTTGACCGTGCCATCGGGGAGTACCACCTGCCAGACGGCTGGTCCATTGTGGCTGCTGGCAACAGGGAAAAGGACAAGGCCGTGTCTTACCGTATGCCTTCGGCTTTGGCTAACCGCATGGTGCATCTGGAGTTTGACGCCAATCTGGATGACTGGCTCTCCTGGGCGCAAGGTTCGGGCATTCGCGCAGAGGTTTGCGCGTTTTTGCGTTTTCGCCCCCGCTTGCTGCACGATTTTGACCCGTTAAAAGCGGAAAAAGCCTTTGCTTCGCCGCGTTCGTGGGAATTTGTATCGCGCGTTCTGGATGCCGGGCCTGATGCTGACGTGGAGTATGAACTGTTTCAAGGCACAGTGGGTTCGGCTGGCGCAGCGGAATTTATGGGTTTTCTTTCGGTCTGGCGGGAACTGCCCACGGTGGATGAAGTGCTGGCCGCCCCGGCCTCTGCAATGGTTCCGCTGGAACCCGCAGCCCTCTATGCTATGTGCGAAGCCTTGAGCCTCAGGGCCAGCACAGAAACCATCGAAGCGCTCACTGCCTATGCTGAACGTTTGCCCTCGGAATTCGGTGTACTGCTTATGCGTGATGCCGTGTGTCAAGATACAGATCTTGTGCAGACTGAGGCCTTTTCACGCTGGGCTGAAAAAAATGCCGAAGTGCTGATGTAGGTCATGAAGGAAGACGTCAGCCCCGCAAGCGCAGCACCTGCGACAAGCCGTGCTGTTTTAGATCAAGAGACACTATGCCGTAAGGCGGCTCTGGCCATGAAAAAAGCCAGAACAGCCCTTGTGCTGGATCATCCCTTTTTCGGCTCCCTGGCTCTGAAATTGCGCTTCAAGGAAGACAAAGCCTGCGCTGATATGTGGACAGACGGCAAGAGTATGGGGTTTAACCCCGTATATGCCGCCACGCTGCCCGAGGCCAAGCTGGTGGCGGCGCAGGCCCATGAGGTGATGCATCTGGCCTTCGGGCATCATTTGCGCCGTAAGGGCCGCGAAGAAAAAATGTGGAACCGCGCCTGCGATCTGGCCATAAACCATATTTTACAGGAATCGGGTTTTGACCTGCCCGAAGGCTTTGCGCACGATCCCGCCTATGCTGGCATGTCCGCCGATGATATTTATGAGGCTCTTGCGGCCCTGCAAGAAAGCGCCTCCAAGGGTGAGGCCAGCAATGATTCCGCTCGCGCTGACGGTCAGGATGAGGAGGGCGCAGGGGCCATGAGTTTTGATGGCGGCAAGGAGCTGGGCGGCAAAAGCGCCGCGCAGTCTCAGGGCGGCAAAAAAGAAAATCCCGATCAGGGCGGGGAAGATCAGGCCCAGGCCGGGGCAAAGGCCGCCAAGGAAAAAAATCAGGGCTCTCCAGCGCAAGGGGAAGGCAAGACCTCATTTACAGGTGAGGTACGCGACCACCCCGACCTGCAAGGTCTGGAGAACGAGCACGCTCTGAAACTGGCGGAGCAGGAGGCCGATGTGGCCCTTTCACAAGCTGTGCAAAGGGCCAGACATATGGGCAGCCTGCCCGCCGGATTTACACGGCTGCTCAAGAAAGAGCGAGGACCCGAGCTGGACTGGCGCGAACTTCTGCGCCGTTTTCTCGAACACTGCGCAGACAATGACTATTCGTGGTCTACGCCCAACAGGCGCTATCTGTATCAGCATATTTATCTGCCTGCCCGGCGCGAGGCGCGCCTGCCTCATGTTGTGCTGGCTGTGGACTGCTCTGGCTCTGTGGATGAAGCCGCGCTGTCGATGTTCTGCACAGAATTGTTTTCAGTGCTGGATGCGTATGACACCACGCTCACTGTGCTGTTTCACGATACGAAAATTCAGGGCGAAATGACGTTCAACCGTATGAGCATGCCCACGGATATTATACCTGTGGGCGGCGGCGGTACTGATTATCGCCCCATATGTGCCCATATTGAAGAGCAACAGTTGCGGCCTACCTGCCTTGTCTGGTTTACGGACCTTGAGTGCAGCCGTTTTCCTGAAGAGCCGGACTATCCCGTACTGTGGGTATGCAGCGAGGCCCGGCCCGAAATCCCGCCCTTTGGGGAACTTGTGACCCTGACAGGCCACGCGGCCCATTTACCGGACCAACTACCGGGCACTTCTGTGCCGTTGCGAGAAAAATATGCAAATTGAATGGAAAATTACCAAGAAAAGGGGTAATTTACGGCCTGTTCTCAGCTATTGCGTACATCTTGAAGACCATGAAAAGGCTTTGGCCTTGCCCGTGGTGAGCATTGTATCAAGCATTCCCAAGCCTGAAGAAGACAGACAGGACTATTGCTACCCCGGCCTGCTGGAGCGCGCTTCCGGTTACAGCCCCAAGGTTTTTCATGTGCTTGAAGCCCCTTCGCACAAGGGGCATGCCTGGACGCGCACACTTGTGCTGCCCTGGCGCGAAGGCAATGACTATCCTGAGGTGGATGCTTCCTTTGAGCTTTTGCGGCACGCAATGGAAGAAGCGCTGCAAGGCGCGTACAGCAGTGAGCCAATGGAAGTCACAGGATGCGTGCGTACCTCTTCTGGAGCCAAAACAAAAATCGCCCCCGGCATATTGGGCGAAAAGTTTTTGCGCATTGCGGCCAAGGCTGCTGCGCAAAGGGAAAGCACAGCTTCTTAGGCCGTGTCGTCACGAGCGCCTTTCCCGTTATTTCTGCGTTGAACTTCGCCTTTTATTTCAGTCGAGTTCGAGTACTATCAGAGTACGCTCCCTACATAAAAGTCTCGTTCTCCTTGAAATAACAAGAAAATTCATCTCGTGACGACACTGCCTAGGGAAACGCTGTTTTTCCGTTTGGCGGCGTTGCTTCATTTTATTGAAACAGCCGAGGACGAAAGAGTCTACTCCTGCTTCAAAAAAAGATCGCGCCTTGCCAAACGAAATAACTGCGCGTTTCCAGGAGGCTCTTTAATCAG
>NZ_JASGDK010000126.1:0-6477 GCF_047607245.1 Desulfovibrio sp. | reverse complement strand
GCCACGTAAGCCTTCACGGCTTCCTGGTCGATTTTGATGTCGTCCTTCCAGGTACCGACAACGGCGAAGTCAGAACGCGCCATGGCGCACACGCAACCGTTGGGACAGCCGTCGAACTTGAATTTGAACTTGTAGGGGAAGGCGGGACGGTGCAGTTCGTCCTGATAGTCCATGGTCAGCTGGTAGCACATATCCTGCGTGTTGTAGCAGGCATATTCGCAGCGGGACTGGCCAAGACAGGCTTCAGGAGTACGCAGGTTGGAACCTGAGCCGCCAAGGTCCACATTCAGGTTGTGAGTCAGCTCATGAAAGATCTCTTCAAGCTGAACGGTCTGGGTGCCAAGAAGCACGATGTCGCCGGTGGAGCCGTGCATGTTGGTCAGGCCGGAACCACGCATATCCCAAATGTCGCAAAGGCCGCGCAGGAAAGTACTGTTGTAGTATTTGCCTGAAGGCTGGGCAACACGCAGCGTGTGAAAATGAGCGACGCCGGGGAACATTTCGGGCTGGTCGCAGTAACGGCCGATAACGCCGCCTCCGTAACCGAACACGCCCACGATGCCGCCGTGCTTCCAGTGGGTTTCCTTGTCATTATAGGAGAGTTCAAGCACGCCAAGCAAATCTTCAGGAGCATCCACAGGGATCTGGTATTCAATATTTTTGGCGTTGGCCGCGCGCTGTGCGGCTTCCTGCTTGATGTCGGACACAAAGCTCGGCCAAGGGCCGCTTTCCAGCTGGTCCAACTGCGGCGTTGCAAATTTTGCCATTATCACACCTCAAAAGTTCAATGTTATTGTATGAGCAAGCAAAGCAGACAAGCGGCGCATGAAAAGCAGGTACGGCAAAATACCTCTATGCCGGGTGATCGATATCAGCTTGCTTCATCCCCCAAATAGGCCCCCCTGAAAACCAACAGGAGCAGCAGCAACGCAACTATGTATTCAAAAATCAAGCCGATTCATATTTTTTAATTTAAATCAGTAAGTTAAGTTCATTTTTCAATAATGGCCCTTGAATATTGAATGCTATATCGCTGTTTAAAACGATATTTCGTTGTTAATTGCATAATATCATTTGTCATGCCAAAGATCCTGCACCCTCCGCCGACAGGCTAAGGAATGCATGGAACGACAGCAGAGCAAACAGCGCCAACCTGCACAAACCTGAATTTCTTTGTTATTTATATTTAGAGCATTTCAATTTAAAAAATTTGAAATGCTCTAACGTTGCACGAGAATTCAGCGCGCTGCAACGCTGCACAGATTCTACCCCAATTGCACTTCTGCCCAATGACAACGTTGAGAACATACATCCCCAACGCTTAAGATGCTTTTTTGCGGCGTTTACCATCGCCCACAAACACCACTTGCACCTTACCACCGGGCGTCTGCATACGCATATCCCAAGGCTGTTCAAGGAGAGCATGAACTAACAGCATGATTCTTCCCTCCCTGGCTCTCTTCATGCGTGTCACGTTGAGTAGACATCGTGCGCTATTTTTGAAAATTAATTGTACATTGCCACTCTGCATTACTAAAAAAGTGAAAAAAATCTTTATTAACAAATTATTGGGGGGATACAGAAGAAAAATTTTCCCTTATATTTCCGTTTTTTTCGAGTATCGATATGTAATTTTTACTAGAAAAAAAAATCACATTTAATATTATTTTGTGAGTATACGCACATCAACCCAATACTTTTCATGACATGCCATTGACACAATAGAATCTGGGGTATAGCCATAAAAGAAAAGAGTATTTTTTGATGACAAAGTAGGTTTTGCCCTTGGTTTAACAGCCAGTTTAACGCGAACATTTGCATCGGTCTTCTGTTGAGCAACGGTCTTTTTATCCCAGGAGGCGTCCCAGCGTGACATCTCAAGAGTTGATTGACCTCATTTATATTGTCGTATTTTGCATGGGCGGCATTGCCTTTGCTGTCGGTCCTTTTGTTCTTGTGTATTTCCTTCAGCCAAGATCCACCCGAAATACCGTTGGCAAAACACTTCAGGTAGTGGAATGCGGCATGCCCCCCATTGGCGACGCCTGGATCAAATTCAGTGCGGTCTATTATCTCTACGCACTGATGTTCGTGGCCTTTGCCGTCGACATTCTGTTTCTGATGCCTGTCGCTCTTGTCTACAAAAGCCCGGGACCTGTGGGCGACATGCAGGCATTTCTGGAAATACTCATTTTTGTGGGCATCCTGTCTCTGGTTATTGTCTACGCATGGAAAAAGGGAGTGTTTCAGTGGCAACGCAAGACGTACTCGGATCAATAGTTCAGTTTTCGAAGCTGGATCAGCTTCTGAACCTGTGCCGGGCCAATTCGCTCTGGCCAATGACCTTTGGTCTGGCCTGCTGCGCCATAGAAATGATGGCTACCGGAGCTTCGCGGTTTGACCTGGCGCGCTTTGGGGCTGAGGTTTTTCGCCCGTCCCCGCGGCAGAGCGACGTGATGATTGTTTCCGGCACCATCAATAAAAAAATAGCCCCCGCAGTGCAGACGCTGTACGACCAGATGCCCGAGCCCAAGTGGGTTATCGCTATGGGCAACTGCGCCATTTCCGGCGGGCCTTTTGTGTACAAAGGACAGTACGGCATTGTTGAAGGCGTGGATAAGCTTTTTCCCGTGGATGTTTTTGTTCCCGGCTGTCCTCCACGCCCCGAAGCCCTCATTGAAGGCATACTCAAGCTTGAGGAAAAGCTTACGGGCAAACGCCGCTGGCCGCGCGTTGACCCCATTCCCCTGCCTGGTCCAGCAGCGGCCAGAGCAAAGGCGGAAGCTCAGGAAATCAACAAGATGCACGTACAGCCCGCACCGGAGCCGCCTTCAGGCAATGGCGCTTCCGTAGAGTCTCCCACGCAGGCAACTCCCGCCTCGGAGGTCAAGTCATGACCCAGCAAAACGCGACCAATGCAGCCCTTGCGGCGAACCTTGCCGCCCTGCCGGGAGCCGAAGTGCGTCAGGCGGATTACGCGGCAAAAGGCTATGATCTGGATGTAAGCCTGCCACCTGAAGCTCTTGTGCCAGCCGTGACCATTCTGGATGAGGCCGGATATTTTCTTGAGTCCATCACAGGTGTTGACTGGCTTGGCGAACAGGCAGCCCTGCGCAAAGCTGCCGAGGCGGCTGAAGCAGCCGAAGCCAACGCGCGTGCAGAAGCACAGGCAAAACTGGCCGAGGAAACAAAGCCCGGGACTGCGGGCAGCGAAGCGGCCTCAAGCGCGGCCCCAAACGCAGACACGGGCGCAGGCACAGGCGCTGCCACTCATACTGACGCAGTCCCTACCCCAAACACTGCCGCGCAGACGCCTCCACCGGACGCAGCCCCACTGCCCGAAGACGAAATTGAAGTGGTGTATGACTTCAACCGCTTTGAGTCGCGCCACAGAGTCGTCTTGCGTGTGCGCACGCCGCGCTCCCGGCCGCAGGTTCCCACAATACTGAATATCTATCCCATAGCCCACTGGCATGAACGCGAGGCCCATGACTTCTTTGGCGTCGTCTTCACCGGGCATTCCTATCTTGTTCCCCTGCTGCTGCCCGAAGATGCGGACTTTCACCCTCTGCTCAAGGATTACGGCGCATGAACGTTCTGCCACAATGCCCCATTGACGAATATTTCGTGCTGAACCTTGGGCCGCAGCATCCCGCGACTCACGGTGTGCTGCGCATCAAACTGGTTATGGACGGCGAGTATGTTTTCGAGGCAGAGCCGGTGCTGGGCTACATCCACCGCATGCACGAAAAGATGGCCGAAAACCGCACCTGGACACAGTTTTTCCCCAATACTGGCCGTATGGATTACCTGCATGCCCTGGCCTACAACCACGGCTACGCCTGTCTTGTAGAACGCGCCTCTGCCATCGAGGTGCCGGAACGCGCCGAATATATCCGCGTCATCACTGCTGAACTCAACCGCATCTCCAGCCATTTGCTCTGGTTCGGCGCTTTTGTGCTGGACCTTGGGGGATTTTCTCCCCTGCTCTACGCCTTTGACGACCGCGAGCACATTCTTGATCTTCTGGAATCCGTCACAGGCTCACGCCTGACATACTGCTATTTCCGCTTCGGGGGCCTTGCCAACGATATTGACGATGATTTTATCACGGGCACGCGCGCCTTTATCAAGCGCATGCGCAGGCGGCTGCCCAAATACCACGCCCTTGTCAGCAAAAATATCATCATTGTTAAGCGGCTGAAGGACATCGGCTTTATTCCGGCAGAAATGTGCCGCAAGTACGGAGCTACCGGCCCGGTGGCCAGAGGCGCGGGCATTGATTACGATGTGCGCCGCCACGAGCCCTATTCCGTCTACGACCGTTTCAACTTTGACGTGCCCGTTTACCACGAGGCGGATTCTATGGCCCGCTATATGGTGCGGATGGATGAAATCGAGCAGAGCTTGCGCATCATCGAGCAGGCTCTGGATCAGCTGCCCGACGGTCCCGTCATGGCGGCCAAGGTTCCCAAAACCCTCAAGCCTCCCAAGGGCGATTACTATCATGCGGTGGAAACGGCGCGTGGCCTGCTTGGCATGCGTGCCGTCAGCGATGGTACCAATACCCCCTGGCGGCTCAAGCTGCGCACCCCCTGCTTCGCCAACCTGCTGGTTTTTGGCGAGGCCAGCCGGGGTATGTTGCTGCCTGATGCCCTTGCCATGCTTGGCAGTTTGGATCTGGTTATTCCCGACATTGACAGGTGAGGACATCATGCTGCTGCCTGATCCCGAAGTACTGCGCCTTATTGCCTATCTTGTAGGATTTTTCGCCTTTGTGGGTCTTAATGCCGCCTATCTGGTCTGGCTTGAGCGCAAAGAGGCCGGGCATATCCAACGGCGCATCGGCCCCAAGGAGGTAGGCCCGTTTGGCCTGTTGCAGCCCCTGGCCGACGCGCTCAAGCTCATGAGCAAACAGGTCTTCATCCCGCAAGGGGCTGACCGGGTTCTCTACCTTGTGGGCCCAGTGCTGGTTATGACTCCGGCCT
Organism: Desulfovibrio sp.; assembly: GCF_047607245.1. Lineage (GTDB taxonomy): Bacteria > Desulfobacterota > Desulfovibrionia > Desulfovibrionales > Desulfovibrionaceae > Desulfovibrio. The sequence continues at coordinate 1,489 of NZ_JASGDK010000126.1, read as the reverse complement.
TCATGAGCTTTGTCACCATTCCCTACGCTGAAAATCTGGGCGCGCGAAATCTGAACCTCGGCCTTCTGGCCATATTCGCATTCGCCTCCATAAACGTGCTGGGCCTGCTGCTGGGCGCGTGGGGTTCGCGCAACAAGTACGCCATCATTTCAGCGGCCCGCGTGGTTTCACAAAACGTGGCCTATGAAATTCCCATGCTGCTGGTGGTGGTGAGCCTTGTGATGGTAACCGGATCCCTGAATCTGCATGAGATCGTCATGACTCAGGCTGGCGGATTCTGGAACTGGAATGTACTGCGGCTTTCGGCAAGCCCGCTTATGCCCGTGGCCTTCATCATTTTTTTCATCTGCATGCTGGCTGAAACAAACCGCGCGCCATTCGACATGGCAGAGGCCGAAAGTGAGCTTATAGCTGGCGCTTTTACCGAATACGGCGGCATGGGCTTTGGCGTGTTCTTTATGGGTGAATACGCCAATATGGTGGTGGGCAGCAGTATTCTGACCATTCTTTTCCTCGGCGGTTGGGGCTGCCCTCTGGGCCTGTGGCCCGGGGTCCACTGGTTTCTTATCAAGCTTTACGCCGTCATTTTCACGGTCATCTGGATACGCTGGACCTTCCCGCGCACCACATTTTACGGCTTGCTCAACCTTTCATGGAAGGTGCTCATTCCCATAGCCCTTGCAAACCTCATTCTTACGAGCGCGTTGCTCAAGGTATTGTAATCATGACTGCCTACTTCAAAGACATTCTGGGCGGCGCATGGAGCCTGGCAGTGGGGATGTACATCACCCTGCGCTATTTCTTCAAGCCCGTTGTGACCAGACAGTACCCCTATGAGGTTCTGCCCATTCCACCACGCTATCGCGGGCATATTGACCTTGTGTATGACGAAAAAACCGGATCGGACAGATGCATTGTTTGCGGAGCCTGCCAAAAGGCCTGCCCCTCGGGCTGCATTGCCCTGACAGGTGAAAAGCCGGAGGGGGCCAAACAGAAAAAGCTTACCACCTATGAACTGGATTTCACCAAGTGCAGCCTTTGCGGACTGTGCGTTGAAGCCTGCCCCACTGATGCCCTGGCTTTTTCCAAGGATTACAATCTGGCTGGCGTAAACGCTGAAGAATACCGCTTCGACCTTGTCAAAAGACTCAAGGAGCGTCCGTAATGCCCACATCCGATGCTTTGCAGATCATTGCCGGGGTTATCTTTCTGGTCTTTGTGGCGGCGACATTTTTTGGGGCTGCCGTGGCTGTGACCACACGCCGCCTCATACGCAGCGTGGCAGGGTTGGCACTGTGCCTTCTGGGCGTGGCTGGCATTTATTACTACCTGTCCAGCCCCTTTTTGGCCTTCATGCAGATACTCATCTACATCGGGGCTGTCTGCGTGACGCTTGTTTTTGCCATCATGCTGGCCGAACGGTCGCACCGGACGCAGATGGAGCAAAAAGGGCCGCTGGTGCTGGCTCTGGGCACACTGGGTGGCAGTG
>NZ_JASGDK010000125.1:0-19588 GCF_047607245.1 Desulfovibrio sp. | reverse complement strand
TACGGATTGGAACGGGGTTCCTTGACGTGGTAAGCGGCAGCAGGAGTGTCGGTGACTTCCAGCAGCTTCTGGAAGGACAGACGCTTCATGGTTTCGCCCACGCGTTCGCGGTTCTTGCCTTCTTCCATCCACCAGTCCCAAATCTTTTCGATGACTTCTTTGACGTCGTCGTAGGGAGCTTCACAGGAAACGAAGGGCACGAGCAGCGAACCCATCTGCGCGCCGTCAACCACGGGAGCCTTGGCACCCACGAGGATGCTGGCGCCGCGTTCGTCACCAATGTGCAGAGCGCGGGGCATAGTGTTGATGCAGTGCATGCAGCGTACGCAGTCAGCGGTCTTGATGGAGAGCTTGGAGCCGTCCCACTTCATGCACTGGGAGGGGCAGCGGTCCACCACTTCTTTCTGCAGGTCAAACTTGCCCCAGTCACGACCGGAGTGAGCACCGGCGTTGGGAGCAAATTCACCGGCCACGTAAGCCTTCACGGCTTCCTGGTCGATTTTGATGTCGTCCTTCCAGGTACCGACAACGGCGAAGTCGGAACGCGCCATGGCGCACACGCAACCGTTGGGGCAACCGTCGAACTTGAACTTGAACTTGTAGGGGAAGGCGGGACGGTGCAGTTCGTCCTGATAGTCCATGGTCAGCTGGTAGCACATGTCCTGCGTGTTGTAGCAGGCATATTCGCAGCGGGACTGGCCAAGACAGGCTTCAGGAGTACGCAGGTTGGAGCCGGAGCCACCAAGGTCCACGTTCATGTTGTGGGTCAGTTCGAAGAAGATTTCTTCGAGCTGGGCGGTCTGGGTACCAAGAAGCACGATGTCGCCGGTGGAGCCGTGCATGTTGGTCAGACCGGAACCGCGCATATCCCAAATGTCGCACAGGTCGCGCAGGAACTTGCTGTTGTAGAACTTGCCCGCAGGCTGAGCCACACGCATGGTGTGGAAATGAGCAACGCCGGGGAACATTTCGGGCTGGTCGCAGTAACGGCCGATAACGCCGCCGCCGTAACCGAACACGCCAACGATACCGCCGTGCTTCCAGTGGGTTTCCTTATCACTATAGGAAAGTTCAAGCACACCCAGCAGGTCTTCAGGGCAATCCACAGGGATCTGATAATCGATACCCCTAGGATTCTTGGCCCTAACAGCCGCTTCCTGCTTGATGTCGGACACAAAGCTCGGCCAGGGGCCGCTTTCCAGCTGGTCCAACAGGGGGGTTGCATGTTTCGCCATTGCCATACCTCCACATGGTTTGTTTGTATCACGCAGCGCGTGATGTGCCGGTCAAGTGCGACGATCCGGGGCTGGCAAATGCCATGCTTCACCGGGCGTGCGGACAAGAACCGAAAGGTTCTTCCGCCGACGGGTATTGCCCCCCGCCGAAACGCGCCCGCCCCGTGAAATTCGGGACGCCCCAAAGGATCGCGTGAGACGGGCGAGTCAAAGCCTCGGCCCCTCAGGCCGCAACGCGGTCAAATCTTTGCATACCGCATTTTCATGCCAATGACAACCGGGGCGCGAATATATGTACAAATGCAGACCCCGCGCCCGCCAAGCATGTATTTGCGCCAGAATGCGCAGCCTATCAGCCATGCTTGTCCCGTCTTTATATTGGGTAGTAATACCCATTTTTTTGTCAATTGTGCAACTTTTTTTCGTATTATGTACATTTTTTCACATATTAGATGCGGCCACCCTTTGCAAACAACTCTGTTTGGCGTAGACTGATGCTGTATAATGACTCGCCGCGCTTATCCGGCGCTATTTCCAAGGAATGCACACAATGAAAGACGAACTCGGTTTGTACTACCACCCCCAGGCAGGCAACACTCTTTCCCGTGTTTATGTTCGCCGCGGTGAACACGGCGAGGTGGAATTTCGCCTTTGGCGATCCGATATGCCCGAAGTGTGGGACCGCCACCCCTGGCTCAGCATGAGCGTGGTTCAGGACGCCTCAGAACTTTACCGGCAGGAACGCAACGCCGACGCCGATCCCCTCCGGCTTTACGACCTGGCCGTGGCCAGGGCCCTTCTTAAGGAGGACGAAGCGTGAAAGGACGCTGGCTGCTGGCAAACCGCGATTTTCTGGTGCGCGACCTTGTTCGTGACTATTGCACGGTTTTTCAGTCTCTTTCGGCCCAGCGCCAGCGGTTTGAACAGGCTGGTGCGGTCTCTTACTCTGCCCTGCGCGATCTTTTGGGCGAGGCAATGCGCAAGGGCGTATTCTGGCGCCTGAAAGACACGTCCCACCTGTTGTTCCGCAATGCCCCGGCCCACAGCGACATAGCCCCGGTAGACACGCCCGGCCCGACCTTCCAGACTGAGGCCCAGGGCCTGCCGCCGCAGGGCAGCGGCGAGTATTCGTCCGGATCCGCCACAGATTCTGCGGAATCCGAGCAGATTGAAGCCCTGCTCCGTCATGCAAACAATCTGCTGCCCGGCGGCACGGCAGGACAGCATGCGCTTGAAGCGCTTATCGACTGGAGTATCGGCTACGCTTTTCATGAATGCGTCAAGCTGAGAGAGGACGCCTTTCAGAATCAGCACTACGCCAACCGTCTCGCTCAGATAGCGCGGCACGATGCTGTCACCGCAGACATGTACAATCCCCTGCGCGGGCTTGTGGGCCAGACCGCTGAAAGCTCTTCTCGCGAATTGTCCCGCATAAGCCACGTGCTGTCTCACGGCCTGCGCATGCTGGCCCAGTACCTCGCTGTGGAAAAGCACAACACCCATCTGGCACGCTGGCTTGCCAGTGAGGAACACCTTGCGCAACAGGCCTTTGGAGCAAACTACGTAACCCTGCTGGACGCGCTGTACGGGCCGGAACATGAACGCCTGTACCTGCTTGCGGCCCGTGACTTTCTTGAAGCAGGCCGCCGTGAGCCCGCGATGGCTTTGCTTGAAGGTGCCCACGAGCGCGGTCTGCTGCGCTGTGAAGGGCACGACCTTCTGCGCCGCCTGCATGCTGAAGCTGGCGTGCAGGGTTCCGGAACCGACATCTGTGCGGCCTGCGGCAAACGCGAAGGCTTCCCCTGCCTGCCCTATCTTCATCCGTTGGAGACGCATTAAGTGACTCCTGCCCTCCGCTTGCTGCGGAACTGCCTTTTACTCGCACTTTGTGCCCTGCTGCTGGCCGGATGCGGTTCCCGTAGCTCATGGCGCAAAGGCGGCGTCACCGGCACCAAGCCCTACACGGTACGCGGCAAAACCTATTATCCGCTCAAATCTGCCCACGGCTTTATTGAAGAGGGTGAAGCCTCCTGGTATGGACCGGGTTTTCACGGCAAAACTACGGCCAATGGCGAGCGTTATAACCAGTACGCTATGACGGCGGCCCACAAGTTGTTGCCCTTGGGCACCAAGGTGCGAGTCACCCATATGAGCAACGGGCGCAGCATCATTGTGCGTATCAACGACCGCGGCCCCTTTGTGGACGACCGTGTTATCGACCTTTCACGCGCTGCCGCCACCCAGTTGAATATTATCGGGCCAGGTACGGGCCGGGTACGGGTTCAAAGCCTCGGCGGCGTGCCGCAGATGCGGGGCGACGGCGACATTGCCGGGTCCTACTATGTTCAGGTAGGCGCTTTCGCCAACAAGGACAATGCCGACAGGCTCACGCGCGATCTGGCCAGGGCCGGGCACAATAGCCGCATGCACTTTGGCAGCAACAACATGTGGAACGTACAGGCTGGACCGTGGCCTGATTCCTTCAGCGCTCAAAAGCAGGTTGAAATATTCTCCATTCTTTACCCCGGAGCCTTTGTGGTTGGCGACTAGAGCATTTTATCTTTGAAAAAACTTAAATGCTTTGGCACTGCCCAAAATGCGGCGTGACACTACACGGCGCGCATTCTTCCGGAAATTGTTTTTTTAAACAAAATTAGTATGTTGAAATATAAATTTTGCAACACCAATCTGCTCTGACAAACCTGTCAGACCTTCTTTCGCGTACCCCGTCAGCCGACCTTTCATGCACGCCAGCCTGATGGTGCTGCCCTTCACGCAGCTCTGCCGCCACTGTCTCCACCCTGCTGCATTGCTTTTCCCAATCCTGTAACCTGCTGCCCGGCATAATTTTCCTTCTGATCGTGGAATAAATTTTGCTACGTCTTCAACTGTGAGCACTGCAATATTCTGCTCTTTTGCAGAATGCTATGCCAAAGCCAAAGAGGCCGCTTCTGCGGCACAACGGCACACAGGAAATGGAGCCAAGCAATGTCACTCATACCAGCACAAAAAAAAGCCCCTTCTGTTCCTGTTGCGGCCTGTATGAATGTAGCTGCCCCGTCTTCTGCTGCGCACACGCCGAAAACGGTGATGCCGGAAATATTTGCCCTGAAAGCGTCTGCGCCGAAAAACTTTGTGCCGGAAGTATCTGGACAGGTTGAACAAAAAACCTCGCAAGCGGTTATGCCCAGCGGCGCTACGATGTCAGTGAACACTTCCGGCAAGGGGGTTGCGGGCGAGGTCGGCATTGTTCTTGGTAACGGCAGAAGCATCCTGGTGAACTCAGGCGATGTGCGCATCATTGGCATGATCAGCGGCGGTTTCAGCGTCATAACGCCCAAGGCCACGGTCATATATGATTCCGGCGGCAACGAGCTTTCCGTAATTCCCGGCGCAGTTCCTCCGGCAGATGCAGAGCAAGGGAGCGTCATTTTTTCAACAGCAACGGCGGATAACGCCGATCCTGTGCCCAGCATTTCTGCTCTGGCGGCGGCATTCGAACCAGATGGCCCCACTCAGGCTCAAGAAACCAGCATTCTGTCGTCAAAGACAGTTACTTTTCCTGCCTCGCTCTTTGCCTTACCGTAATCCTTTTAGACCCTTTTACGCTGAAAAAGTTTAAACTTCTGTGCTGTACGAGAGTGCAGCACACTACACCCCGGCGTGGATTCTTCTGGAAAATGCATGTTTCGAGACAATGACAACTTTGAGATATACAGCATGACAAAATGATGCGGTTCTAGACTCAAAGCGTTTCTGAAGTGGCCAGATCCTGTTGCGGCACCGCTGAAACGCCCTGAACAAAATAAAAGATCCCCGCAAGCTGTTGGCTTGCGGGGATCTGACATTTCTTGTCCTGTTTTCAAACAGTCCGGCAGTGCGGTTAACACGCGGCCCTGATGCGAAAACGTAAAAACGAAAGTGCGCTAGTCTGTGTTCTGCGCCTTGAGAGCCTCGGCCTGCGCGGCTGTGCCCAGCGCTTCCACCAGAGACTGAATTTCGCCTTCCATAATTCTGTCCAGAGAATACAGGGTCAGGTTGATGCGGTGGTCTGTGCAGCGCCCCTGAGGGAAGTTGTAGGTACGGATGCGTTCCGAACGGTCGCCGGAACCAACCTGCGCCTTACGGTCTGCCGACAGCTCCGAGCTCTGGCGTTCACGCTCGGCGGCAAGAATACGCGATGCAAGCACCTTCATGGCCCGGGCCTTGTTCTTGTGCTGCGAGCGTTCGTCCTGGCAGGTAACCACGGTGTTGGTGGGCAGATGGGTAATGCGTACGGCTGATTCCGTCTTGTTGACGTGCTGGCCGCCTGCTCCCGAGGCGCGGTAAATGTCTATACGCAGATCGTCGGGGCGGATTTCAACGTCAACTTCTTCGGCTTCGGGCATAACGGCCACAGTGGCAGCAGAGGTATGGATGCGCCCCTGCGTTTCGGTGGCGGGCACGCGCTGCACGCGGTGGGTTCCGGCTTCGTACTTGAGGTGACTGTACACGCGGTCGCCAGCGATAAGGCAGATGACTTCCTTGAAGCCCCCTGATTCCGAGACGGACTCACTCATCAATTCCACTTTCCAGCCCTTGAGTTCTGCAAAGCGCGTATACATGCGGAAAAGATCGGCGGCAAAAAGGGCAGCTTCTTCGCCGCCAGTGCCAGCCCGGATTTCCAGAATGGTGTTCTTTTCGTCAAGCGGGTCGGAAGGCAGCAGCATAACCTTGAGTTCGAGCTCAAGCTCCGGCAGTTTTTCCTCGGCCTTCTGCACTTCTTCCTGGGCCATAGCGCGCATTTCGGGATCGGCGTCATGCAGCAGCAGCTTGTTTTCGGCCAGCTCTTCACTCACGGAACGGTAACGGCGAAAAAGATCCACCACGTCGCGCAGATCAGCGTGGGCCTTGGTCAGCTTGCGGTAATGATCCTGGTCGTTGAAAACATCGGGCTGGGCGAGGGCATCCTCAAGCTCCAGATACTTTTTTTCCAGGCCTTCTAATTTGGCGAACATAGGGATCTCCGGCTGGCAGTGGACAAAAACGGAAACAGGGACGGCGGGCCTCAGCCCGGCCGTACAGAGGCAACGGGCGTTACTGCGTGGTGTAGGGTACCGTGCGTACCTTTTCTCCGGCCTCGGGCCCCAAAGCTTCACGCAGGGCCACTACCGCCACTTCAAGCTGGCTTTCGTCCGGCTCGTAGGTGGTCAGCTTTTGCAGGGCCAGGCCTGGCGCGCGCAGAATGCTGGCAAGCGGCCCCTGGGGCAGGCGCGCCGCATAGCGGATAAGCTCGTAAGCCAGCGCACTGATAGGCACCATAAGCAGCAGCTTGAAAAAGATGGTCAATGCGTGCTTTGCCACCGCGCCTTGCGGCGTATACAGGGCCAGCAGCACAGGCACCAGCACTGCATGCAAAATAATGGATATGCAGATGACAAAGAGCAAAAACGTCGTTCCGCAACGGGGATGCAGACGGCTCATGCGCGCAGCGCTTGCCGCAGTTACCTCGTCGCCGGACTCAAAGGCGTGAATAGTCTTGTGCTCTGCCCCGTGGTACTGAAAAACCCTGCGGATATCAGGAACATAAGAGATGGCTTTTATGTACCCCATAAAGATGCAGCACTTGAAAAAGCCGTCCCACAGGTGAAAGGTCAGCCCTTCCACATCGCCGCCCAGGTTCAGCCACAGCATGCCCAGAGACAGCAGATGCGGCACCACCACGAAAAGGCCGATGGCCATAAGCAGGGCTGCCAGCATGGTTACTACCAGATGCCAGCCAGAGATTTCCTCTTCCTGCCCCTGAGCCACCACCTCTACCGAGCGGTTAAGCGCCTTGATGCCGTTGACGAGCGTTTCCAGCAAAATAGGAAAGCCCCGCATGAAAGGCTTTTTCAGCCAATCATAGCGCAACAGAGAAAACCAGGGCAGACGGCGGGCAATAATTTCCCCGTCGGCCTGGCGTACGGCGAGACCATAGGTATCGCCGTTGCGCATCATCACGCCTTCCATAACGGCCTGACCGCCCACAGTGGGGCAGGCAGACGTCAAAGCACAAAGCGCCATCATGGCCCACCGGAATTTCTCCCCTGCGGCCTTGCCTGGCGCTCCCTGCCGTGCGTCATCCATGTGCGGCATATCCTGCCGCCCGCGACTATTTAGGCTCAAACTTGGCGTACTTTTTACGGAAGCGGTCAATACGGCCAGCCGTATCAAGGAAGCGCTGCTTACCGGTGTAGAAAGGATGGCAAGCGGAACATACTTCCACGCTTACCTGCTCGCCCTTGGTGGAGAGCACGGTTTCTTCGTTGCCGCAAGCGCAGGTGATGGTGGCATTGAACACTTTGGGATGGATATCTTTCTTCATGACAACTACCTCATGGAACGCGGCATAATCCGGCGAAATTACTGCCAGACGCCCGCGCGTTTTTCCCTTGGTGCGAAAGTATATCGCACAAGGGCAAACCATATAGCGCTTCTTTCAACATTTGGCAAGGGGTAAGAGGTAAAGACCGTGCGGCATAGTGTTCTGCCCGGTCACTGCGGCCGCCGGATTGCCAGAGCGGCCCTTCGGCGCTATATAGCCCGCATGGCAAAAAACCCACGACAACGCGCAGACCAACTTGTTTTTGAGCAAGGCCTTGCCGCCAGCCGCGAACAGGCACGCCGCCTTATCATGGCAGGCAAGATCATACTTGCAGAGTGCGTGCCCGGCGCGCCGCCCCAGCTTGTGCCCAAACCCGGACACCCTTACCCGGCAGACACGGTTTTTGCCCTGCTGGAGCCAGAACCCTATGTGAGCCGTGGGGCCTACAAGCTGATTACCATTCTCGACCAGTTCAAGCTGGACGTGACGGGCTTTGTTTGTCTGGACGCAGGCGCGTCCACTGGCGGCTTTACCGACTGCCTGCTGCAGCGTGGAGCCGCCCGCGTCTATGCGGTGGATGTGGGCCGCAACCAGCTGCACGAAAAACTTCGGGCCGACACCCGCGTTGTCAACCTTGAGGGCGTTAACCTGCGCCATGCAGAGGCTGAGCTTATTCCTGAACAGGTAGACATGGTCGTGGCCGATGTTTCCTTTATCTCCCTCACTCTGGTGCTGCCAGCCTGCATGACGTGGCTCAAGCCCGGGGGCATTGTGGCCACCCTCATCAAACCCCAGTTCGAATTGGGACCTGGCGAAACGGTCAAGGGCGTCGTGCGCGATGAAGAGGCGCGGCAAAGGGCGGTCAATAAAATACTGGCCTTTACCGAAGCAAACCTTGACTTGAACTGCCGCGGCGTTCTGCCTGCTGCCATTAAAGGCCCCAAAGGCAATCAGGAATATATGGCGCTCTTTGAGCGAAGCGTGGCTGGCTAGCCTGAGCATCGCGAGAATGCAACGCGCGGCAACGCAGCATTGATTTTGCCGGGGATTGCATTTTTGTGCAGCATGAAAACTTCGCAATGTGAAGTATTTCAAGGTTCATCTGCTCAAAAAGCATCCTGATTTTGCCAAATAAAAAGGCTGCATAAAGCGGCGGCGCGTTACAAGCTATTTTAACAGCCCTTAATGCCCTGAATAATCCAGAACATTATTCAGCGGCGCGCTGCTGCTGTTGATGCGGCCCCCTGCGAACACATGACGCGTCAGACGCCAGCCGTCCATATCCAACACATCAAGCTTGCCCTTGTGCTCCGGCTCCAGATGCCGGGCCAGCGCTTCCAGCACTTCGTCCACAGGAAAGTACATTCCCTCAAAGGAAATGCGCGCCATGTCCCCGTCTTTTTCCAGCACGGGAATATCGTCGGCATCGGGCAGGGCATCGGCGCAAGCGTGCGCCAGATCGTCGTAGAACGCGCGGCTCACCGGATATACATGCCCGTAGACTTTAAGAAGAGGATCGCGGCTCACGGCTTTGCTTCCTTTGTTCCTGCGGCTGACTCCAAATGGTCTGGCGGAGAGGACTCCGCTTCTGGTGCGGTGGATTTTTTCCCTTCTGGCGCGGCAGGCATGCCTTCCAGCCGGGCTTCCGGGCGAGGCGGCGTTTCAGAAGATCCAGACGGCAGGCAGTACTGCTGCGCCCTGGCCAGAATCAGCCCTTCGCACTCGCCAAGCGCACAGGCCGCGCCAAAATCTTCACACATTCCCGCCATATCGCGCCGTTGCATGCGCACGGTTCCCCGCGCCCGCAAACGCCGCGCCCTGTCCTCACCTTGAGCCGCAAAACCGTGCCTGTCGTCCAGCGACGAGGTAAGGTCGCTTTCTGCAAGGGCAAGCTGCTGGAGCCGCCAATGCCCGAGCGCGCGAATGTAACGCGCCCTGTTCAGGCCGGAATCCAGAACCAGAGCGGCATCACACGAAGCGATGCTTTGCTGTGGCAGCCCCCGGCGCAACTGTGCCTCGGCCAGCAAAAGCCACGCGCCGGGGCTTTGCGGCAACCGGGCAGACACATGCTCCAGCCGGGGTAAAAATCCGTCAGGCACAAGCCAGCCATCCGCGTCGGGTTCCAGAAAATCCTGCGCCTGCAAAAGTGCTTGTAACTGCTGTGAAGCCTTGTCCCAGTGCTTTTCAGTCCATACGACGGCGGCAAGCGAAACATCAGAAGAATCAGGGCCTGGCGCGTCAGTTGCAACAGAGGGTGTTTCTGCCCCGGCTCCCGCGCACCCCGAAAAAGCCTCGTCCAGAGCGTTTTTGCGGGCATCTCCAACGTGTTCGCCGGGCTTGGCGGGATTTGCCGGGTCATGCATTCCCACTGGCGCCCGGTATACATTGCCGAGGTTGCCGCTGCCGCGTACGCCAGCACGGTAGTTACCGCCTGCGTCATTCTTTACTGCGCCATTTTCAGCCGGATCGCGCGCATTCATTACTTGCAGCAGAACCGCCGTTTCCTGCAAAAGGCGCAGCCGCAGCTGCACAAGGTCAGTACTGCGCAAGGCCTGCGATATATTGCTGCCAGCTTCGGGACGAGCCCGCAAAAGCACCGTCACTGCGGGCGCACCATCTTCGTGATACCTGACCACGGGGCGGTAAAGCTGCGCAGCCAGGGCCAGCCGCTCATCGGCATTGATGGCCCCCATGCGAATGTCACGTCTGTTGGGCAAAGCGTCGGCAGCCGCAGCCAGCGCTGCCATACGGGCATTGCCTTCAGCCAGAATACGGGCTGCTGTGCTGTTGAGCGGCGTTCGCGCCCGTGCAAGTTCACTGTGTTCGATGTCAGCAAGTGGTGGGGCAGCGGCATCAGAAATGGAGATGGAATCGGAAGAAAAACCAAGGGAAGACGAAGCTGGCAGAGTTTGATCCGCAGGCTTTTTTGCCAGCTGCCCGCCAGCCACTTCCCCCGCAGGTGATTGGCCCGAACGAAGTTGGCCCGCACCGTCCGCTTCTGCGGCATGCGCAGCCAACACAAAGCCGCCGACCACAGGGGTCGGCGGCAGGGCACAATACACCAGCGCGGTCACTGTCAGCGCCGCGCAAAAGAACAGGGCACGCAAAGCGCGCAGAAGCTTATTTCTTGGCCTCAATAGCCTGAACAATCTTTTGCGCCATCGGCTTGATAAGTTCACGCAGCGTGTCCAGCATGATATTGTCGGCAGCGCTGCCCATTGGCATGACCGTGCGCGACTGCGAGGCATTGAGCGTTTCGCTGTAGATGCGGCTCTGGCGGTTGGCCACGGAGTAATTGACGCGCATGCTGGTTGAAAGGTCGGTGGCGGAGTTCTCGCGCAGCCAGACCTGGTCCACGTCGCCAGTCACCAGATAGTCGGGATTGCCCGCACGGGCCTGATTCACGCTGTCGGCATAAGAAACCTGAAGGCCGTTACGGGCCAGTTCATCAGCAAGAGCCTTGCTTATCCACTGGGTAACGCTGTCATTGGTGACAAAGGCGGTATTGTCACGGCGTGAACCGATGGCAGTCTGGTCTTGCCGCTTGTCTTCAAATGCCACCACCGTCACTCTGGGAGCCTTGGGGCCGGGCAGCACAGCACCTTCCATAAAGGGTGGCGGCAGCAGGCGTACACTGTTGGCGGGCCCGCAGGCTGTGGCCAGAAAAGCAAGCAAAACTAGACATAGTACATTGCGCACAGGTTTCATGACAGCCTCGCGTTTTATAGAAATTTTCAAGAGTATTCTCGTGGTCTATATACGGAAAAAGCCAGCCTTGCAAGGCAGTATGCCCCCGTGATAAAGGAATAACGATGTCGCGGGCAGCCCCTGGCTGCAAATTTACCGCGTATCCAGCGTAATACAGCGCAATTTTTCAGGAGCGGTCATGATTGATCTCAAACTGGTGCAGAGGCAGCCCGAAGTTTTGGCCAAGGCTCTGGCCGACCGTCATTCGGGCATCAGTGTGGATGCATTTCTGGAACTGGACGGCAAACGCCGCACCCTGCTCACAGAAGTGGAAGGCCTCAAAAGCAAGCGTAATGAAGCATCAGGGCAGGTGGCGGCCCTCAAGCGGTCTGGCCAGGATGCCGGGGAACTGCTTGCAGAACTTTCCACCCTGTCTGACCGCATCAAGGAACTGGACGTCGAAACCGCACAGGCCAAGGCCGATGTGGAAAGCTGGCTCATGCGCGTGCCCAACATCCCTGACAGCACCGTGCCGCTGGGAGCCAATGAAGACGAAAATGTTGAAGTGAACCGCTGGGGCACGCCCCGCCAGTTTGATTTCGATGTGCGCGAACACGGCGACATCGGCGTTGCTCTGGGCGGACTGGATTTTGAACGTGCCGCGCGCCTTACTGGCAGCCGTTTTGTGGTGTCCCTTGGTTGGGGCGCACGCCTTGAACGTGCCCTGGCCGCCTTTTTTCTCGACAAGCACACCTGCCACGGCGACTATATTGAAGTAAGCCCTCCCTATATGGTCAACCGCGCCACTATGACAGGCACGGCCCAGTTGCCCAAGTTTGAGGAAGATCTGTTCAAGTTGCAGGATTGGGACTATTTTCTCATTCCCACAGCCGAGGTCCCGCTGACCAACCTGCACGCTGGCGAAGTGCTGGACGAGGCTGATCTGCCCCGCGCCTATTGCGCCGCGACCCCCTGCTTCCGTTCTGAGGCGGGCAGCGCGGGCAAGGACACGCGCGGCATGATACGCATGCACCAGTTCACCAAGGTTGAAATGGTACGCTTTGCCCATCCCGAAGACAGCTTCAATCAGCTTGAGCTCATGCGCGGTCACGCCTGTGAGCTGCTGGAGATGCTGGAACTGCCCTACCGTTTCATTACCCTGTGCACTGGCGACATGGGCTTTTCTTCTGCCAAAACCTATGACGTTGAAGTGTGGATGCCCGCGCAGAAAACCTACCGGGAAATATCGTCCTGCTCCAACTGCACCGATTTTCAGGCCCGCCGGGCAGACATCCGCTTCAAGCCCAAAGGCGGCAAGGCGGCTTTTGTCCACACCCTCAACGGTTCCGGCCTGCCCACTGGCCGTACCACCGCCGCCATTCTGGAAAATTGCCAGCAGAAAGACGGCAGCGTGATCCTGCCCAAGGTGCTGGTGCCCTATATGAATGGTCTGGAAGTTATCGAACCGCGCTAGACCGTAGAATAATCTTACCTTGAAATACCTTGTGGAGAGGGTTCTTGCAGAAAGGCCCTCTCCACGTCCTAATAGTATCCCGAAACTGTCTCCAAATAATTCTTTTGTCCAGCTGGCTGCGTCAAAAGGCCATTTTTACTCCAGCATGTACCGTACGAATACATTCCTTTCGCAGAAGGCCTTTTCCTTGCCTTGGTGCAAAATCATTTATTTGGAACCCCAGTCTTTCACCTTTAGAAAAATTTAATGCTGTAACGCTTCCAGCTTGCCGTAAATCCAGCCGAAAACCGCGGTTATAGCAGCATGACAAATTGCAATAAGAAAGATTTCCAAGTCAATCAGATTTCAAAGTCTGCAAAGGCCGACACCGCGCCTGATTATCTCTAAATAAACATGTGGTTGCACAATATACAGTAATGGAGCTTGCCTTTGCTCCATTATTTGACATTGAATTTCAATTCCAATAAATTGTACATCAAAATATTGCGGAGGGGATCCCACACTCTATTTGGAGAGGCTCATGAATACAAAAGGGCTTTTGGAGCATCCTGCGTCAAGAACATTGCTCATAACCCTGCGCATCCGTTCGCAGGAGGATGATCTGCCCAACGGAATGTTCAAGGACCCCGGAGCGCGCAAGGCCGTGGCGGGCCTGCCACCGGAGCTGTTCAGTTTTCCAGTGAATCACATGATGCGCGTCGGCACGGCAGTACGTGTACGCTACTTTGACGACCTGACCCGGGCATTTTTGCAAGAGAAAGAAAACCCCGTAATTGTCCAGTTGGGGTGCGGCCTGGACACGCGCTTTTCGCGCACTGATTCGGGCAAGGGCATTCAGATCAACATGGATCTGCCGGAAGTAATGCGCCTGCGGCATGAACTTCTACCCCAGACTGACGCACGCTGCCTCGACTGGACAGGCTCCATCCTTGAAAGAGACTGGATGCGCAGGCTCCAACAGGAGTACGCGGAATGCACCATTCTGTTCATAGCAGAGGGTGTACTCATGTATTTGCGTGAGACGGAAGTCCGGTCTTTGCTCAGGGATCTGGCAGACAGTTTTCCCGGTGCGCACATCGCCTTTGACACGGCGGGCAGCTTTGTATGCAAAAGAATCAATAAAAACTCGGCGGTCAGCAAACTCGACGCAGCACTGACCTGGGCCTATGACGATGACGGCAGCCTGGACAAATGGCACCCCCGTCTCCGCCGCCTGGATCAGGCGTTTTATTTCAACAGATTTCGCCGCCGCTGGGGCCTGAGTTGCCTGCTGCATTATTTTCCGCCTCTGGGCAAAGCCTCGCTCATGCACCATTTTGCCATTGCGGGCTGATGCACCACGCCTTCCTGTCGCTTCCAAAACAAGCATCCCCGCAACGTCCAAAGCGTTACGGGGATGCTTGCAATTATGCGGCGTTTTTTGGGCAGGCCGCCAAAAACCAAAAAAACTGTTTGTTCGCTGGCGCATCAGGTTGCCCATCGCCCGCCAACCCGTGTTTGTAATGTATTATACTAAAATTCCCTGAAAGGTTTAGAGGAACGTGGGGGAATCCTTTTTATAACGGGCTCCCCCACAAAGCATATTACTGCAAGATCGCCCTAAAAAACCTTCTTGAGCAGGGTTACGTCCATATCCTTGAGCTTGCCTTCCACAAAATCCACAAAGGCCCTGAAGTGCGGCGTGACATTGTGCTCGTCTATGGCCTGTTGCGAAGCCCAGGTTTCAATGACAAAAAAATGGTACACATTGGACAGGTCTTCGGTAAGCTCATAGCTTATGTTGCCAGCCTCGCCCCTGCTACCGTCAACCAGAGCCTGCAGAACGGGCATAAGGGCCTCACGGTGCTGGGGCAGCACTTCCATTTCAGCGACAATACGTATTTCACTCATTGATGTTCTTCCTTGATTATCGGGGTCAGGCGTTCCCGGAATTTTTCTTGCGCTCCAGCCCTTCAGCCACGGCCTGAGCCAGACCGCCCAGCGATGTTTCCTTGTAGCGGGATTGCAGGTCAAGGCCCGTGCGGTACATGACCTCAATAATGGCGTCCAGCGAAATCACACGCTGCCGCCCGTCTTCCAGGCGGGAAAGCTGCGCGCAGTTAACCGCGCGCTCTGCTGCAACGCCGTTGCGCTCGATGCAGGGAATCTGCACAAGCCCGCCCACAGGGTCGCACGTCAGGCCCAGGTTGTGCTCCATGCCAATTTCCGCAGCCACTTCCACCTGCTTCACATTGCCGCCCGTTACCGCGCAGTAGGCTCCCGCCGCCATCGAGCAGGCCACGCCCACTTCGCCCTGGCAGCCAACTTCCGCGCCTGAAATGGAGGCATTGGTTTTGAAGAAAAGACCGATGGCTCCAGCAGTGAGCAAGAAGTCCAGAGCGCCCTCTTCCGTGGCATGGGGGTAGAAGTTCTGATAATAGGTCAACACTGCGGGCACAACGCCAGCAGCTCCGTTGGTGGGGGCTGTGACCACCCGCCCGCCGGAAGCGTTTTCCTCCGCCACGGCAAAGGCGTAAAGCGTTGGCCACAGGCTCAGATCACGGCGGCCCTGCGCCTGAAGGGCGCTGACCTTGCGCAGCAGATTGGGCGCCCGGCGGCGCACGTTGTAGCCGCCGGGCAGCACACCGTCTGTGTAGCAGCCGCGTTCTACCGAATCGCGCATGACATCCATGATGGCCTGGGCGCGGCGACGCACCTCAGGGGCCGAATGCCAGAAACTTTCGTTGGCCATGACGATCTGCGCCACAGTTTTGCCTTCGCTTTCGCAAATGGCAAACAGTTCGCTGGCGGTCTTGTATGGATACGGAGGATTGGGCCAGGTTTCGGGCTCGCGGTCGAAGTCCGCATCTGTACGGATAAAGCCGCCGCCGATGGAGTAGTAGGTACGAGTGTACAGCTCCGTGCCATCGCCGGCATGGGCCGTGAGCGTCATAGCATTGGAGTGACGGGGCAGAAACATGCCCTTGTGCAGGCGCATGTCGCGTTCGTAAACAAAGGGAATGGTTTGCGCGCAGATGAGAACAAGATCGGCGTTATTTTTAAGTTCCGCCGTGCGCCGGGCCAGATGGGCCGTATCTACCGAGGCGGGCTCTTCACCTTCCAGGCCGCCCAAAATGGCTCCTGTGGTGCCGTGCCCTTCGCCCGTGAGCGCCAAAGAACCAAAAAGATCAACGCTAACGCGCCCGACCAAGGGCAAAAGCCCCAGCACCGCCAGCTCACCCGCAAAAGCCTTGCCCGCCACCATCGGCCCCACAGTATGCGAACTGGACGGTCCGATGCCAATCTTGAACAGGTCAAAAACGCTGAGCATGAGACCCCCTCGAGCAAAGATGCAGCGGCCCCGCACCATCTGTACAGAACCACATATCTCTTTGTGACACAGTACGTCTTGCCACGCAACGGGCCGGACTGTGCACAAGCCGAGGCGATATAGCCCGCAGCGAAGAGCCTACTTCAGGCTTGTGACAAAATCGTGCAGGCAGGTCACAGCTCTCACTGTGAAGCGTTCGCACAAATGGGGCGGGTCATCATCCCGAAAACCGCCGGGCCGGAGGTCCCGGCAGGCCAAACTGCTGAAATTTCTTTTAAAAAGGCTGGCATAGCGCGAGCACATTTCCACAATTTCAGCATCAGTCTTGCCCAGGGTAGCGCCGTAAATCCCCAGAAAGAGCATCGCTCCTTCCATCAGGCCGCATTGGCCGCCTTTGTCTCCGGCTCCGTGGCATCCCACGGTGGCCTGAAAAAGCAGCGGATGCACAGGCTGCCCGGTCAACTGCTCAAGACAGTACAGGGTAGTCTGGGCGCAGTTGGCGTTTTTGTCCCAGTAGCAGTGGTGAACCATTTCGAGAATGCGTTCTTGAGTGCCCATCGTCATACTTATACCCCCAGCAACTTTTTCCAGCGCGGCAGGGCCGGGTCCAGATCCAGATAGTTGTCCGGCAGTTGCAGGGGGGCGGCAGCGGCCAAGGCATCAGCCACATCCTCCACGCTGCCTGTTCGGGGCAGCTGGGGCACATCCTGCAACGGACAAAGATCAAAATCATCCACAGGCAGCATGCTCATTACCGGCAGCCCTTTCAGGGCCGCCTCAAGCGCAACGGTTGTAGAGTTGGAAGACCATACCACAACACCCGGCACAAATTCCTCGCCAATGGCGCCCTGAGCAATGCGCACCTCAGAAATGCGGCGGCCCAGCAAGGCACGCAGGCGCTCTTCCACTGGCAGGTAGGGGTGAGGTTTCACCACAATCTGCCAGCCGTCCAGAACCCCGGCGTGCAGCGTGCGGGCCAGCAGAACCAGATGGGCCTCCGTTTCATCCTGAAAAAAGCTGGTCACGGCCAGAAGGCGCTTGGGATGGGCCGATGCGGCCTCTGCATGCCGTGATGTGGAACTTGCTTCGCCGGACGCCGTGGCCGACGGCAAGGAACGCGCGCTTTCAGCAAGATAAAGATAACGCAGGGCCTCCACTTCGCCAAGCCTTTGGGGCGGCGTGCCCGCCTGCAGCCATTGCTCACAGGCAGATTGCCCGTTGCCGCGTATCATGTCGGGCTGAAAAATATCGCAGGGAGCCTCAAAAGTGCGCGGATCGTCAAAATAGCGAAAATCCGTGGGGCGCACTGTGGAGTGCTGCGCCCCGATGACCGGGCCAGCTGCCGGGTCTGCGCAGGGAGTGGCAGCTGCCCCGGCTTCACGCATAGACACCGTGAGCATGCGTTCCCAGGGGCAGTTTTCCAGCGGGAAAAGCGTCCAGCGCTGCGGCCCGGCGGCCCCGGCGTAGACATCGAACGCCCGTTGTTGCAAACAGCGTTCAAGCCCCCGCCAGCCCCTGAACGACTCTACCCAGTAGTTTTCAAGATAAGGCCAGAAGTTGATATGTGAACCGGCGAACCGGAATGCGGGCCGCACAGAATACTCAAGGTTGCGGCTGCCCAGGCAGAGACGCAGGTACCGCCACAATGCGGCCCAAAGGTCGCGGTGGCGTAAAAATTCCTCAAGATAATGAAAACTGACGCCGTCTTTTCCTTCCTTGCGAAAGCGGTCACGCAGGGCGATGCACTGCTCAAGGCTCAATTGGGGCGCTGGAAAGCGGATAAAGAGCCAGCGCACCCAGGACGCGCCTTCCTTTTTGGCAGCATCGCGCAGCACATCGTGCAAGCCTTCCCAGTAGCGGGAGCGAAAGTGCCCTTCTGCGGCGGCTTTCATGTCCACATTGGGAAAATAGGTGGCAATGGTGGCTGCCTGCACAGGTCCGTCTTCTCCCTCCACAGGGGCAAAGACCTTGCCCGCGTCAGGACTTGCGGGCAGCTTGCGGCGCACTGTCCACAGCCAGTACGCGTAACGGGCAAGGGTTCGTAATGGAGCCGGAGTTGCATTGTACAGACGGCGCACAAGAGACACTGGCGGTTCCAGAGGCGCGGGCACACCGTGTTCTTCAGAAAAATCGCGCCCCGATGAAGCGCACATATGGGCCAGCACGCCGCGCAGGATTTCGTCCCCGCCAAAGAGGTGCAAGGCCGTAACATTTTCCTCATCCATAAACCGCTCAAGGGCGCGCAGTCTGTAAACGGCATACAGGCCGGGCGTCATCTTGGGATGACGCTCATAGAGCAGCGAGCACCACCACATGGAAAGCGGATGCCCGGCGCGCAGTTTGTCCTGCACTTCCTTGCCGTCTTCCGTTGTCAGCCGTCCCAGATCGTACGCCCAGGCAGCGTGTTCCGCGCGAATGGCTTCCAGATCCGCCCGCAGCCGGGCCGCAAGAGAGACGTGGCCCTTGGGTGCTTCCCAGCCTTCCCACTGGACGAATATCCGCCTGTCCTGTTCGCCGTTGGCGGCTGGGCAGGAAGTCAGGTCCGGCTGGCCGGGCCCGACAACCAGGATGAGTTCCTTCATAGCGTCTGGCTCCCGGCGGATGCCGCAACATCGTCTTCGTCTTCCGGCGCAGCATTGGCGATACCCGCGCTGCGGCCAGTGTTCAGATCATTCAGGGCCGCCCATATGGACAGGCTGTACGGAGGATAAAGCACGCCTTTCTCCGTGATGATGCCGCTGATGTACTCTGCGGGCGTCACGTCAAAGGCAAAATTGTAGACAGGCACGTCCTCGGGGCACAGGCGGGTTTCACCCACGTGGGTCACTTCGCGGTCAGGGCGCTGCTCAATGGGAATGCCCGCGCCGTCGGGCGTGGCCGCGTCTATGGTCGACAAAGGCGCGGCCACATAGAAGGGAATATGAAAATGCCTGGCAAGCAAAGCTACGCCAAAAGTGCCTATTTTGTTGGCCGTGTCGCCATTGGCGGCAATGCGGTCGGCCCCAACAACCACGCGCTGCACCATGCCCTTGCTCATGAGCAGAGCACAGGCATTATCGCAGGCCACGGTTACGGGAATGCCGTCGCGAGCCAGTTCCCAGGCAGTGAGGCGCGCACCCTGAAGGAAGGGCCGAGTTTCGTCGGCAATGACGCTGATTTTTTTGCCAGCTTCGGCAGCGGCACGTATAACGCCAAGGGCCGTGCCATACCCCGCCGTGGCCAGGGCTCCGGCATTGCAGTGCGTGAGCACGCAGTCGCCGTCATCAATGCAGGTTGCGCCGTGACGGCCCAAAGTTTTGCAAATGGCCACGTCTTCGTCCTGCATGGTCTGGGCCTCGTGCGTAAAGGCCGTAAGCAGGGCTGCCTGATCAATATTCGCGCCGCCGAAGGATCTCCACTTATTACGCATGCGCTCCACACCCCAGCGCAGATTCACTGCCGTAGGTCTGGCGGAGGCTATGCGTTCCATACCCAGTTCAAGTCTGGCGGCCCAGTCCGGCCCTTGCGCATCCTTGAGGGCCAGCACGCAGCCCCAG
>NZ_JASGDK010000124.1:0-14034 GCF_047607245.1 Desulfovibrio sp. | reverse complement strand
GGAGTCTTTGTGCCGCCTGTACCCCCAGGCCCATATCTATACGCACGTTCTTGATCCGGACAAGCTCTCCCCGGTCATCGCCGAGCACCCCATTCACACGACGTTCATCAATAAGCTGCCCTTCAGCAAAAAACGCTACCAGAGCTATCTGCCGCTTATGCCTCTGGCCCTTGAGCAGCTTGACCTCACGAATTACGATCTGGTGATCTCCAGCGAATCTGGCCCGGCCAAGGGCGTGATCACCAGAGCCGACACCCCGCACATCTGTTATTGCCACACACCCATGCGCTACCTGTGGGACAACTGGGCCGAATATCTCTCCACTGCTGGCTTCCTGACGCGCTGCGGCATGCGTCTGTTCCTGCCTTCCCTTCGCCGATGGGATCTGGCCAGCTCTTTTAGAGTGGACCACTTTGTGGCCAATTCTCACAATGTGGCGCGCCGGATCCGCAAGCATTGGCGACGTGAGGCCGCCGTCGTGCCCCCTCCGGTAAACACCAGCGCCTTCACGGCAAAAAGCAACTCCGGTGGAGAGCACTACCTCTGCTTCGGACGGTTGACCGCATACAAGCGCGTGGATTTGGCCGTCAGGGCCTGTACCATGCTCGGGAAACCCCTAGTAGTCATAGGTGAGGGCGAAGAAATGGATAAACTCAAAACCCTGGCTGGACCGACAGTACGCTTTCTCGGACGAGTGGATGACAGCCAAGCCGCAACTGTGCTGGCAACCAGCAAGGCTTTGCTTTTTCCGGGAGAAGAAGATTTTGGTATTGTACCGCTGGAAGCTGCGGCCAGCGGTGTGCCTGTTCTGGCCTACGGACGGGGCGGCGCATTGGAAACAGTGCGGGATCAAGAAACAGGGCTGTTTTTCGATCAGCAGACCCCAGAAGCCTTGGCAGCGGCCATTAGTGAGTTTGAGCAATGTGAAATGGGCTTTGACCCTGCCCTCATTCGCCGCCATGCAGAGAATTTTTCAGAGCACCACTTTCAAACCCGCTTTGCCCGCGAGGTCGACACAGCCTGCCGTGCTATGAGTCAAGAAAAACGTTAGCGAATAATATGACCGGAGAACCTGAACAGATTAACGCTGAAATCCTTCATGTTTCAGAGTTGTCATCCTACTGGAAAATACAATTCTGGCAGAATCCGCACAGTGTTACGACGTACTACACACTCGCAACGTTAGAGCTTTTTAACTTTTTCAAAATTAAAAGGCTTTAATAGGCTCCGTATCCCAGAATAACTACGGGGACTGTCTTTCCCAGAATCCACAAGTCCATCCACACTGACCAGTTGTTGATATAGTACTGGTCAAAATTCACTCTCTCCTGATACGTGGTGTTATTGCGCCCGGAGACCTGCCATAACCCGGTGATGCCGGGCTTGACCATGCAGTATTCCTCAAACACAGCACCGTATTTTTTCACTTCTGAATGCACGATGGGGCGCGGCCCGACAAGGCTCATGTCACCCATAACAACGTTGATAAGCTGGGGCAGCTCATCAAGACTGAGTTTACGCAGCAGACGTCCCACACGGGTAATACGGGGATCACACTTGAGCTTTCGGTCGCATGTCCATTCTTGAAGCAGAGAAGCGTCGTGAGCCAACACTTCTTTGAGAACGCTGTCCGCATTCTGCACCATAGTGCGAAACTTGAAGATGCGTATTTCTCTCCCACTCTGGCCTATGCGTTTCTGCCGATAAAAAACCGGGCCGGGGCTGTCTGCCTTTATGATGAGAGCCAGAGCTGCGCCGAGAGGCAGCAGAATGACCGCCCCCATAAGACACAAAAACAGATCAAGGCAGCGTTTGACGAAAAGCCGCCGTTTATCACGTAAATTCTGGCGCACCAGCAGGCCCACAGCGCTGCCAAGGTCACGCGGCGTCAGCCAGTGTACCCGAAACCCGCCACCAAATGCAGGCACTACCAAGGTATTGCTGAAGTAGCGGCAAGCTTCGGTAGTAACGTCCGTATCCTGGGCTTGCCCCACTTTTTGCAGAAGCAGGGCCATTGCCTTGGGATACCGGGCAGAGACAGCGCTGAACAGCCGTCGCATGTCGTCAGGGGTATTGGGCAGATCATAAATGGCGGTGGGGTTCAACCCTCTTTCCGGGTGCCGCTTGAGGTACCGCCACAATTCACGCCCTTCTCGGCAATGATCAAAGATAATAAGGGGTTTTCCCCACCAACGCGTGCGGGAGTAAAGGCGCCGACACAGATAGCGTGCCAAAGGCATGGTGAACAGCGTTGCAGCCCAGCTGCCCATGATGACAATGCGTGAGTAGGCATCTCCCATCTTGGACAAAAAAAGAACGGCCAGAATAATGGCATACAACAGGCTGACGAGCTGAAACAAAGATTTAAGTTCACGGTGCGGCGCAGGGCTTATGGTCTGGTAAAGCCCCAGCCCGGCCCCGAAAAACGGCCCCAAAAAAAGCATGGGCACCACCCAGTGGTATAACACAGGGTCAAGACCACCAAAGGCGGCACGCACTAAAAAAACAAGCAAGGCCGTTCCCAGAAGAGCCAGCATGTCAAAAAAGCAAAGCAGAAGCTTTTGCGTTGAAATGCCGGTCAGAGCGGAAAGCTGTTCCCAACACGAGGTCTTCGTCATAGTCATCATGCCCAAAAAAGCGTTGCGGGAGGCTGAAAACCTGGCTGGAGCCAGTACGGCATTTAAAATATATCCAGGTAAAATATCTCTACATACTCTACCAGATGTGGTGCCTAATGCCGCATAAATATACCATATTCATTTATGCTGCAAATAACAAAGCGGTCCACTATGCCGCCCTTGCGTCACGGCAAAGCTTCTGTTAGATAAAACCATTGTTTTGCCGTAGTTCGCGCCGAGGCAAGCCTTGTGTCTGCCAATATGCGCCTGTGCGTTTATGCGGGTTTTCCCGTAACGCATGTCCATCCTTAGACGGCTACCGCCATGCACCCGCGTGGCGCATCCGCCAACGGCCACCGCCATATTCCGAGGGGGAAACTGAGCATGAAAAAACTTCTTGTCTGCGCACTGCTGGCCGCCGTTATGGCTGCCGTGCCCGCCTTTGCAAAAAAAAGCTATGTGAACGGCATTGACCCCAATTACCCGCCTTTTGCCTACGTAGACGAAAAAACGGGTCAACCCGCTGGCTTTGACGTAGACTCCCTCAACTGGATAGCCCAGAATATGGGCTTTGAAATTACCCACAAGCCCATGGCGTGGGACGGCATCATTCCTGCTCTTGTAGCCAAACAGATCGACATGGTTGATTCTGGCATGAGCATCACGCCCGAACGCGCCAAAGTAGTTGAATTTTCTGATCCTTACTGGACAGTTTCGCGCGTGTTTCTTGTTCCCGCCAACTCTACGCTGACCCCGCAGGATGTCCTGACCAAGAAGGTCAAGCTCGGCGTGCAGCGCGGCACCTCTGAAGCCAACGCCATCAAGCAGGAACAGCAGGAAAAGGGTTATCCTTTTGAACTGCGCTTCTATGAATCCGCGCCTCTTGCGGTAGAAGACCTGCTCAATGGCCGCATTGAAGTGGCCCTTATGGACGAGCTGCCTGCTGATGACGCCATCTCCAAGGGACGTGGCGTGAAAAAGGCTGGCACCCACGGCGAACCCGACAAGTTCGGCGTTGCCATGCGCAAGGAAGACAAGGACCTGCAAAAGCTCATCAATGATGGCTACAAAAAGCTCATGGCCGATCCTTATTGGCAGGAGCTGCAGAAGAAGTATCTGAACAAGTAAACAACGCAATAGCGCTGATTGGCTGGCGCGGATCGCTGGATTTTCCGGCGGTCCGCGCTGTTCTGCCCAACCTACGGCAACTCCCACATATGGATTCACTTCTTGTAGTTTACCACGCTCTGCCTTCCATGCTGTCTGGCAGTCTGGTCACAGTTGGCAATGTGACCATCTCCCTGGCGATGGGCCTTGTGCTCGGCGTTCCCCTGGCCGTGGCCCAGGTGTATGGCGGCCCCTGGCTGCGCCGCCTGGTTGCGCTCTATGTATGGTTTTTCCGCGGCGTGCCCATTCTTGTCCTGCTCTTCCTGTGTTACGGACTTTTTATCAGTCTGGGCCTTCCGGCAGATCCTTTTCTGATATGCTGCCTTGTGCTCGGCTGCACCAGCACAGCCTACCAATCTCAAATTTTCCGTGGAGCCATTGAAAGCCTGCCACAAGGGCAACTCAACGCGGCTCGCGCTCTTGGCATGGGCGAAACCACCGGTATTTGCACTATTATCTTGCCTCAGGCCATGCGCCTCTCCATACCGGGATGGGCTAACGAATTTTCGATCCTGCTTAAGGATTCGGCCATCTGCTACGTTCTCGGCACACAGGATATCATGGCCAGAACATCTTTTGTGGCTGCGCGTACACACGAACATCTGGCCCTGTATGCGGCGGCGGGCTGTATTTATTTTCTGCTGACTCTGGTGGTGCTGAAAGTTTTGCGCCGGCTGGAAGAAAAGGTCCATGTACCGGGCTATTCCTCAGGAATGGGCTCGGAAGGCATGGGGGTGGGATAAGTCATGAATGTGGACGAACAAGCGATTTTGCGCATTGAGGGCATTTCAAAGATGCTGGGCGGCAAGCCCATTCTGAACAATTGCAGCCTCTCGGTGCGACGTGGTGAACTCAAGGTCCTCATAGGGCCATCTGGGGCTGGTAAAAGCACCCTGCTTCAGAGCATTAACTGCCTCATTCCGCCTGACAAGGGCGACATATACCTTGAAGGGCAGCGGCTTGACCGCACGAGCAAACCCGCCTTGTGCGCTTTTCGCGCTCAGGTAGGCATGATTTTTCAGGATTTCAACCTCTTTGACCATCTCACTGCTGAGGAAAACGTGGCCATTGCCCTGCGCAAGGTGCGCGGCATGAACCCCAAAGACGCCAAAGCCCGGGCGCAGGAAGAGCTTGCCCGCGTGGGGCTTGCCCGCCGTGCCCTGCTCTACCCGGCGCAACTTTCCGGCGGCCAGAAGCAGCGTGTGGCTATGGCTCGCGCCCTTGCTATGGACCCCAAGGTCATTTTGCTGGACGAACCCACCTCGGCTCTGGACCCGGAACTGGTGGGCGAAGTTCTGGCCGTCATTCGCGACCTTGCTGGCGGCGGCATGACCATGATCATGGCCACACACCAGATGGACTTTGCCCGCGCCCTGGCCACTGAAATCATATTTATGGAGCAGGGCAAGCTTATCGAGCAGGGAGCGCCCGACGTACTTCTGGCTGAAGGCTCCACCACGCGTACACGTGACTTCTGCCAACGCCTGTTGGAGATGGGGGGCTAGCGTGCTGGACACGGCCTTTTTCAGCAATGAGCTTCTTCCCGCCCTCAACAAAGGCTTGCTCGTTTCACTGGCTCTCATCATCCCTGCGGGAAGTCTGGGCTTTGTGGGCGGTGTGCTTCTTGGCTGTGCGCGTTCCTTCGGGCCGCGCTGGATGCGCCGCCTTGGTGACGGATTCACAGCAGTCGTGCGCGGCGTGCCCCTTGTGGTGCAACTGATGATGATCTACTACGCACTGCCCAAGCTTGGCATATACTTTCCGCCTTATGGAGCCGCCCTCACAAGTTTTACTCTCTGCACAGCGGCCTACCAGAGTGAATATGTGCGGGGAGCCCTGCTCTCTATCCGTCAGGGGCAAATACGCGCCGCTGAAGCTCTGGGCTTCAGCACGTGGCAGACTGTAGCCTGGATAGTTGTTCCTCAGGCCGCCCGCCGCGCCCTGCCTGGTTGCGGCAATGAGATAATCTACCTCATCAAGTACAGCTCTCTTGCCTACCTGGTCACCTGTATGGAACTTATGGGCGAAGGCAAGGTTGTGGCCTCGGACACTTTTCGCTTTACCGAAGTTTTCGTCACAGTTGGAGCCTATTACCTGGGCATGGTAACATTGGCCACCTTCTTTTTGCGCTGGCTTGAGAACCGTTTTCACGTGCCAGGCTTTGGAGCCCGGTAAGGCCTGCTTTCAGCCACATTTCCCTGCACCTTTTGCATGGCACGACGGCAGCAAACCCAAACGATCCCCCTCAGCAGAAGATTAAGCTTGGATTAAAATTCCCGGCAAGGCTATAAGCCCCTTTGCCTGTGATAACTCCATAAAAAATATTTGAAAGGCCGTGCGTCACAAACGCGCGGCCTTGTTCATTTCTGCCAGTAATATTCAGAACTGCCGAATATTATTTTCACGGTACTGTGACAAGCAATTCAAAAGGGCTGTTTCCCGTGCGGAGCTGACCGCAACAAAAAGCGGTTCTTCTCGTGGCGGCCGTGTACTCTTATGTACCCGACCGCCACGAGAAGAACCGCTTGACGCAACCAGCTGAAAAAAATAGTTAGAGGCAACCCTTAGAAACAGGCCCTAGTTTTCATGCCACCCCAGGAACATTTTGTATGCAGGATTTTCCGTCTCTTCCACATGGGGGTAGCCCATACGTTCAACCCGGTGCAAAAAATCTTCAAAGGCTTCGCGCTTTTCTTCAGGAGCCTCAAAACCCACCAGCACACGGCCAAAGTCCGCACCGTGATACCGATACTGGAACAGCGTTATGCTGAAATCCACGCGCATGGCGTCCATAAAGTCCAACAAAGCGCCGGGTCGTTCAGGGAAGGTAAACCGCAACAGCCGCTCGTGCAAAATCTGAGGCGCATTGCCGCCAACAAGGTGGCGCAGATGCATCTTGACGAGCTCGTTATCCGTCAGATCAATGGCCTCAAAGCCCTTACCGCGCAGCTCTGTAAGCACCTCGGCCACATCGTCGCGTCCGCTAATTTTGATGCCCACCAGCACCCGCGCCTTTTCCGGGTCGGAAAAACGCGTGCACAATTCGGTAATGTTGCGGCTACCAAAGGAAGCGCACAAGGCACGAAAACTGCCCACAGCTTCGGGAATGGTCACAGCCAGAAGAGCTTCACGGTGTGCGCCGATTTCTGAACGGTCTACTACGTGACTCAGGCGGTCAAAATTCATATTTGCGCCGCTGACGATGGCCACCAGAGTAGCGTCGCGCAAACCACTTTCAGCCGCATAGGCCCGCAGACCAGCCAGGGCCAGAGCACCAGCCGGTTCGGCCACCAAACGCGTATCTTCAAAAATATCCTTTATAGCGCCGCAAATGGCATCAGTGTCCACAACGATAATATCGTCCAGCAGGTCACGGCACAGGGCAAAGGTATGTTCGCCCACAAGCTTCACAGCCACGCCGTCGGCAAACAGACCCACATCGTGCAGCTCCACTCTATGCCCGGCCATGACAGAACGGCGCATGGCGTCTGAATCCACGGGTTCCACGCCAATAACGCGGATTTCAGGACGCAGGTTCTTGATGTAAGCCGCAACGCCAGACGCAATGCCACCGCCGCCGATGGGAACAAAAACTGCGTGGATATCGCCGGGATGCTGGCGAAGAATTTCCATACCGATGGTGCCCTGACCAGCAATAACATCAGGGTCATCAAATGGCGGAACATAAATGCAGCCACTTTCCTTGATGAGATCAAGCGTATGTTGCCAGGCATCACTGAACGACTCACCCGAAAGAACGACCTGGCCACCCAGACGACGCACCGCGTCCACCTTGATGGCAGGCGTGGTTACGGGCATGACAATGGTGGCCTCGCAACCAAGCTTGCGCGCGGCCAAAGCCACACCCTGGGCATGGTTTCCGGCTGAAGCCGCAATAACGCCACGACGCAGGTCTTCAGGCGAAAGACGGGCCATCTTGTTGTACGCGCCGCGCAGCTTGAAGGAGAAAACAGGCTGAAAATCTTCGCGCTTGAGAAAAATTCGGTTGCCGAGACGCCGTGAAAGGGTCTTGGCTTCTTCAAGAGGAGTCTCCACCGCCACGTCATAAACGCGGCTCAACAGTATGCGGTTCAGGTACTCGCTGTGCTTGTGCATGATCTATCCTTGCGACAACAAAAAATGATACGGCCGTCATGCAGCCGTACGGGAAGGGCATGTTTCATCCGCCACATTTCCTATATACCCGCCGCCGCTACACCTCAAGCCCCTTATCTGGAGCAGATTCGCTTTAAAATTGTAGTAGATTTCAAAGCGTGCATTTAGCCGAAACGCTGTTTTCGGCTAACCCCACGGCCCGTTGTAGCAAACAACTATAGTAATTTTATAGTAAAATTTCAGCATGTTGGATAAAAACACCTTGTACGATGTCCTCACGATCAGATTTCGCAATTAAACACCCTCACTGCGACAGTATTTAGTGATACATACCGATGGCTGCGCACGCTTTTCAGACCGCACAACATGCTAAAGCATTTTGTGGCGTCAATCGGCAATGCAGCAACAGTCCATCTCCTCCCGCCAATCGCTCTGTACACTCCAGGCCCATTAGGCTAGTATTCACAAGAGAAACATATGTCATCAGAATATCCGCAAAATGAAGACAAGGGTTTGCAGGCCTACCAGCCGCATATTACCGTAAGAGCCGCCGAACGGCTGTGGCAACTCAGCCGCGCTGCCGATCTTGAACAGCTATGGGAGGCCATGACGGCAGATTCCCGCGATTTTGAGGACGAACGCCTGCCCTACTGGACAGAGCTTTGGCCCTCAAGCGTGGCTTTGGCCTCATGGCTGCATGAGCGCAAAGAAGAAATCGCCGGACAATCCTGCCTTGATATTGGATGCGGCCTGGGCCTCACCGCTATGGTCGGCCAGTGGCTTGGCGCGCACGTAACGGCTATGGACTACGAAGAAGAGGCCGTTCGTTTTGCCGCCCGCAATGCCGACATCAATGATGTCCCTCAACCCCTGTGGGCTGTTATGGACTGGCGCAATCCTGCCCTGCGGGCTGGCAGCATGCACCGCGTATGGGGCGGCGACATTATGTATGAAAAACGCTTTGTGGCCCCGGTGCTGCGCTTTTTAAACCACGCGCTGTCTTCTGACGGCGCGGCCTGGGTAGCCGAACCGGGACGTTCAGTATACGAAACATTTCTGCACGCCTTGCAAAGTGGCGGCTGGCAAGGCAGACGAGTGTATAGCCAAAAAGTGGAAGCTATTTACGCCCAGCCTGTGCCAGTTACTGTTCAGGTGTGGGAAATTCGCCGCGCCTGACGCGGCAACAACATAAACCACGTACCCGCTTCCTGTAAGGAGGCGTTGCAGGATACTGCTATGGGAAATCTGGCACGCTTTGGGGTTTCACTGGACGAAGACCTTCTGGAACCTTTTGACGAACTCTGCCGGCGCAAAAGTTACCCCAACCGCTCCGAGGCCATACGAGATCTCATCCGCAAGGCTCTGGTGGAAGAAAAATGGAATAGCGATGCCTATGGCGCGGGCACGCTCACGCTGGTTTACGATCATCACAAAAACGATCTTTCCCGCCGCCTTATGCAAATTCAGCATGATGATCACGACCTCATAGTCACCACCCTGCATGTGCATCTTGACCACTACAATTGCCTTGAGGTGCTGGTGCTCAAAGGAGAGCCCACCCGTATGCGCGCTTTGGCCGACAAGCTTATCGCCTGCCGCGGCGTCAAGCATGGCACCTTCACTGGCACTACCACAGGAGAGGACCTGGCATAATGGAAGACGTGCAAAGCCATGCCCCGCAGGTGGCCCTGAACATCGACCGCGTTGGCGTGCGCGAACTGAAACTGCCCCTGCTGGTGCGCGACCGCACCCAGGGCACACAGCAGACTGTGGCCAGTGTTGACCTTGGCGTGGACCTGCCCTCTGAGTTCAAGGGCACTCACATGAGCCGTTTTGTTGAGGCCCTGGAACAGTGGAATGACGAAATAAGCTACCAGTCGGTACGCCGCCTGTTGCTGAATATCAAACAGCGCCTTGAAGCCAGACGGGCTTACGCGCGGTTTTGTTTTCCCTATTTTATCAAAAAAAACGCCCCTGCGTCAGGCAGCCCGGCCCTGGTGAGTTACCAGTGCCGCCTTACTGGCGAACTGGACGATGACGGCCAGCACTTTTGCCTTGAGGTTGATGTGCCGGTCATGACCGTCTGCCCTTGCTCCAAGGCCATCAGTGACGAGGGCGCGCACAGCCAGCGGGCAATGGTACGCATGAGCCTGCGCATGAAAGTTTTTTCCTGGCTTGAAGACTTCATTGATATAGCTGAAGCCTCGGGTTCGTCGGCAGTGTATACTCTGCTCAAGCGTGAAGATGAAAAATACGTCACGGAATACGCGTTTGCCCATCCCACATTTGTGGAGGACGTAGTGCGCAATGTGGCGCAGCGTCTTTCAGAACATGGCCAGGTCGAATGGTTCAGTGTTGAGGTTGAGAGCATGGAATCTATCCATAATCATAATGCATTCGCACGGATAGAGCGTCAGATCAGCGACAAAAAAACTGACTGATCCCTGGCGCTGCACGGCAAAAAAGTTTTTTGCAATCATCTGATGGTTGTGCTAATTCTGCCGTAAGGTACAAGTGATGAGCAGTATCAGCAGCAGCATGCAATTGGGCGCGTCGGCCATGAACACCCATTCGTGGGGTATGGCTGTGACCGCTCATAATGTGGCCAATGTCAGCACCGCTGGCTTTGAGCCTCAGCGTGCGGTCTATGCCACAGGTCCTGCGGGTCAGGGTGTGCACCTTGACGCAGTGCTTCAGGGCAATGGAGCGCCCAATGCGGGTGGCACTTCTTTCAGTGCCGCTCAAGCGGTCTACGACGTTACGTCGGGTCTGCCGCTTGAGGCCACGAACCCCAGTGGCACTGACCTGAGCCGTGAAATGGTATCTATGATTACAAACCAGCACGCGTACAAAGCCAATGCAGCGGTTGTTCGCACCGGCGACGACATGCTCGGCACCCTGCTGGATATCAAGGCCTGAGGGCCATACGCGCAAATGCTCCGGTCTCGCGGGATCGGGCCAGACATAGGAAAGGGTTACAACCCTACAGATTACGCCGGGCATGCCCGCATTCTGACCGACCAGCCGCCGCACCTGCGGCAGGCACAACATTTGTGGAGCGCTGATGGGAAAATGTCTTAAACTGTGCGCGTTGATGATGGGCTGCATACTGGCCTTCGGTTGCGCCGCAAAAAATAGCCCGCGAGAAGACAGCATCAACAGCATTCACGCCGAACGGTTTCGCCGCTCATATGAAGCTGCTTTTGACTCCAATCAGCAAGAATCCGGCCAGCAGCTGCTACGCAAGGCCAGATCAGCCATCGGCACCCCCTATGTGCGTGGTGGAACTTCCCCGGACGGTTTTGACTGTTCGGGTTTTGTATGCTGGACGTATAAAAGCGTTGGCGTGCAGCTTCCCCGCACCGCCCGTGAACAGTCCGTCATAGGTCAGCGCATCACTAACGTTGAAGACATGCGCGCGGGAGATATCGTGGCTTTTCGCCATCCCCGCCGTGGCTATCATACGGGCATCTATGTGGGCGACGGCAAGTTCATCCACAGCCCCCGCAAGCGGACAAGCGTACGCATCAACTCGCTTGACGACCCCTACTTCAAAAATACTTTTCTTGGCGCACGCCGCGTAAAGGTTGATGGCAGCGAAACTATGGTCGCCCAGGCAGAAAGCCGCCTCAACGACTTTACAGAAGAAAGGGTGGTGCGTGAGCTCTCCCGCGACAAGAAAAAAGCTGGCAAGTCTGCCGCGCGCGGCAGCAAACGCGATGACAGCCGTGACGACAGCCGCGACAAGAAAAAAGACAAAGTCGTGCAGGTTGCCAGCAACGATAAAAAAAGCAGTTCTGTGAATCGGCAGCAATCTTCCGCTTCTGCAAAATCCAGCAAAACTTCTGCTCAATCCAGTTCAAACAAATCGTCGGCTCAGTCTGGCTCTAGCAAATCATCGGCCCAGTCTGGTTCAGGCAAATCTTCTGCTCAGGCCAGTTCGAGCAAGGGTTCGGCAGATAAAGACAAGGCATCCAAGTCTTCCAAGCCTTCCAGCCAGAAGGCTGAAAGCAAAAAAAGCGACACAAAAAAGTCAGCCCCGGACAAGGTAGCGACCAAGGCCGAACCCAAGGGTAAAAAGGATCAGCCCAAGGGCAAGGGCGGCAACTCGTAAAGAATACAAATTGCAGGCGGGGTATGCGTACCCCGCCTCATTGCGCCAAGGCTGAAACTGCCAAGGCTGTACCGCCGGATATGCAACACGCAGCCATTATTGCCCCATATTTCAGCCTGCTGCTACTTCAATACAAAGGTGCCTGCAGGCAGCATATCCTACCACTCCATCGTTACTGGCAAGGGCTTTCTTGCTGCCAGCCAAGTCACCCCCAATAATCATGCGTCAATCATTACGCCCATGCGGCAGGCTTGCTCCAAGCCCGACCGGCCATATCCATCTGGGTAATGCCTGGGCTTTTCTGCTCGCCTGGCTGGCAGCGCGCTCGCAAGGCGGCCAGATTGTCATGCGCCTTGAAGATATAGATCCACAACGATCCCGGCCAGAGTACGCGGCGCACCTTCTTGAAGATCTGCACTGGCTTGGTCTGGATTGGGACTACGGCCCGGATATAGGTGGCCCTGCTGGTCCCTACACCCAGAGCGATCGCGGAAAATTTTACGCCAGCGCACTAAAGCAACTGGAAGAAGCAGGATTGACCTACCCCTGTTTCTGTACCCGCAAAGAATTACGCCAGCTCGCTGCTGCCCCGCACATTGATGACACGGGCGCGCCCTACCCGGGCACCTGCCGCAACCTGAATGACGAACAAATTGAGGCTATGCTCCGGGGCGGGCGACGTGCCAGTATTCGCCTGCGTTGCCCACGAGCCCCTATATCGTTTGATGATATTCTGCTTGGCCCGCAAACATTTTCCCTTTCTGACTGCGGCGGCGACTTCGCCCTGTGCCGCTCAGACGGCGTTGTGGCCTACCAGCTTGCGGTTGCCGTTGACGACGCCCTTATGGGAATCAATCAGGTTGTGCGCGGGCGCGACATCCTGCCTTCTACGCCTCGCCAGATTGCGCTTCTCCAACTCTTGGGCTATGGTGCGCCTTCCTACGCACATGTGCCCCTGCTTCTCGATGAAGAAGGAGAGCGCCTGGCCAAGCGCCACAACAGCCTGTCCCTGCGGTATTTGCGGGAACAGGGGGTTAACCCGCATAGCATTGTGGGATTGCTTGGCATGCTGGCTGGCCTGGATGTATCGGCACGGGCCATCAGCCCTAGTGAACTTCTACCAGCCTTTGCCTGGAGCCGCCTGCCCCGGCAGGATGTGCGCGTAGAAAACAGCCACTTACGCGAACTGCTGCAATGAAGCTGCACAAGTTTTATCGCAGCAAACAAAAACAAGCCCATGATGGGCAAGCAAATCCCAACGCAACCCGTAGTAGTATTTAATGACAGCGTATCTCATAGCCTGATGGGGGAGTGCATGACTTCGCAAAATCTGGATCAAACTTTTCTGGACGAAATTTTTCCTGCCACTCGTGCGGATGATTTTTTTGATGCCCTTTTTGGCGGCGCGGAAGAAGGTGCCTACGATATTGGCCTTGTATGCCGACAGGTAACGCCTGAAACGGCGCATCTGGCCTTTGAATTGCGCCAGCGCCCCGGCAAATGCCTTGTCTGCAACCTGACGTATGGTCTGCCGCAGGTTTTTCAGCGCCATCCCATCCTTAATGTGGCGGGGGTGGCGCGTAATGTGGCGCAACAACTGGGCTGGTCTGCTGAAGGCGTTAACTGGAAGCTGGGACACACAGAAGAAGTGAACCGCGAGTTGCACGCCATTCCCCTGATTATTGAAAAGGCCTAGCACCACTGAGCAGGTTGCCTTGACAAGCAGATATTTTTTTGGCAATAGAACCCGGTCATCTGCTTCACGAAATGGGTCGATTCGCTGATGCGCCATAAAATGCGCGTTGCAAATTCTGATCTGTGAGGCTTGAGGGACGTAACGGTTGTCATGAACATCTTTTGATGACAATTCAACCTTACGGTCAACGACCAAAGTAAATTTCCATTGCCGCCTTGGCTCAGTTGGTAGAGCGACTGATTCGTAATCAGTAGATCATCAGTTCAAATCTGATAGGCGGCTCCATAAAATTAAAGGGCTTACGCACTCCGTAAGCCCTTTTT
>NZ_JASGDK010000123.1:0-6975 GCF_047607245.1 Desulfovibrio sp. | reverse complement strand
GGACCTTGGACAGTCCGTGCTGATGCCGGGCCTTGTCAATGCGCACACCCACGCGGCCATGACCTTTTTACGCGGCCTTGCAGACGACATGCCCCTGATGGAATGGCTCAACAACCGCATATTTCCGGTCGAACAAAAACTTACGCCTGAAATTGTGCGTCTGGGCAGCCTTATGGGATATGCCGAAATGCTGCGCACCGGCACTACCTCCTGCGTAGACATGTATATTTTCGAAGAAGCCGCGCTGGCCGCCGCTGATGAGGCAGGACTGCGCTGCCTGGGCGGAGAGGCCGTGTTTGCCTTTCCTTCCGCAGCGTTCTCCGGGCCGGATGCCGTTCTTGATGAAACCCGGGCTCTGGCCGAAAAATACGCCAACCACCCCCGCCTGCGCATTGGGGTCAATCCGCACAGCGTCTACACCACCACCCCTGAAATTCTGGCTGCCTGCCGTGATCTTGCTTATGAGCTTGCCCTGCCCCTGCATTTTCATCTGGCTGAAACTGCAGAAGAGACCCAGATATGCCTTCACACGCACGGCAGCAGACCCACAACCTACTGTCACCGCATGGGCCTGCTAGACGCCCCCTGCACCCTTGCCCATGTAGTGGATGTGACGCCGCAAGAACTGGATTTTCTGGCTGCCAGCGGCGCTGTGGTGGCCCACAACGTGTCTTCAAACATGAAGCTTGCCTCAGGAACAGCCCCTGTGCCCGCCATGCTTGAGCGCGGCATGCCCGTAGCCCTGGGCACAGACGGAGCCGCCAGCAATAACCGCCTGAATATGTTCACCGAAATGGGCCGCACTGCCCTGCTCCACAAACTTACGGGTATGGATTCTACCCTGCTGCCCGCCCAAACCGTGCTGGATATGGCCACTCTGGGCGGAGCCGCCGCCATGCACGACCAGCGCCTTGGCAGTCTTGCTGTAGGCAAGGCCGCTGACTGCGTGGCCCTTGACCTGACCACGCCCAATATGCAGCCCATGTATAATGTTGTTTCACATCTCGTATACGCTGCCACAGGCATGGAAAACCGCATGACAATGGTAGACGGCGAAATTGTGTATATGGACGGAAGGTTCACCCGCTTTGACTATGAGGCCCTGTGCCGTGAAATGGTACAGGTGCGCAATTTTGTTCGCGGGATGACAGCGCACGCATGAGGCCTGCACGCAAGCCGATAGCCTGAAAAAACCGCCAGATAGGCCGTGCTTCGGTAAGCCACCAGCAGCTGTCTTCTGCCCAGTTTGGCTTCCGGCGGGAAATTCCCGCCCTTTGCCCTCTTGACAGCGCCTCATGTTCGGCTATATTTCTCCATTCCGAACCGGCGGCCCTGTGCCGCCGCTATTTCGCAATACGGCGCTTCTGCGCATGGAGGTTTTGCTATGACCGCTCTGGAAAACGCCACCAATACCGCTGATGGTGTGGTGCTTAACGGTTTTGTCCTTTCGCCGGTGGTGGAACAGTGTACTGGCTGTGACCGCGTGCGTGAATTTGGTGAAGAGCAGTTCTGCTCCAGCTACCCCGTTCCCTCTAAAAAGTGGGTCGGTGGCCGCTGTAACTTCGCCACCCATCTCAAGACCCAGACTGGCTCTGGCGCCAAGGTCAACCCCCTCAAGGCGTCCAAGCGCGCTGCCAAGGGTCGCTAGACCAGACCGTCTGCTCATTGGCCGATCGTCTGGATATGTTCAGATGCGGTTCATGTGGGCAATGCGCGTTTCCGCGCAGGCGAAGCATGCCAGATACGGGTTTTGCCCGTATTCGAACATGGATGGAAGACATCGGATTTTCGGCTTTTGTTCCGTCAACGGGTTCGCCCGTGCGGCGCGGAGCCGTTTTCCGTTTCTTTGGATCATGCCGGGGCAGCGCATACCGCGGATTTTTCTCAAAGGGCTGCTTGAGCAGCCCTTTGCGTTTTCTGCCAGAATGCCCGCAGAATGCTTGATCCCGGCCACGGGCAGGCATAGAGAAAATTGACGTCATACTGCGTTGCCGCCGACATTGGTATTGTGACAAAAATACGGATTCCGGCAGACACCGGGCCGCATTGCGTTCAAACGGCACGACCTGTTCACCGTCAGGCGTGTTATCGTTGATGCCTTAACCCTGAAGCAGCCTAGCGGCGCAAGCCTGCGGCTGCCTAGCGGCAACGATTTGAAAACAAATCGTTGCAGACAGTTCACGGGTAAGCGTTCAAACAGTAATACGCCTGTGGCAGGTCAGGAATAGCAGTGCGCGTTCGCAGGCAAAACGCTCATACACGACCTGACAAGGCGGCTGCATCAACCTGCTTTACACGATGACTGTCTGCTCTCGCAGCTGTCAGCATATTTTCAGAACAGCTTTGCTTCAAAGTCGGGGGAAACACATGCACAAAGATATGGACGCCCTGTTACGCGGCCTGGCTGGACGCGAAGATCGCGTGGTTGCCCTGCAAAGCGCCCTTACCGCCTGCCCTGCTCTGGGGCCCGATAATGGCGGCGACGGCGAAGAAGCCAAGGCAGCCCTTATTACGCAATGGCTTGAGGCATTCGGCGTAACAGACATTTTGCGCATTGACGCCCCGGATTCCCGCGTGCCTTCAGGACAACGCCCCAATCTTGTTGCCCGCATTCCCGGCAAAGAAAAGCGCACCTTGTGGCTCTTCGGCCATATGGACGTCGTGCCCCCTGGCGATCTGGCGGCATGGCAGTCCGACCCCTGGCAGGTGCGCCGTGAAGGCGATCTGCTCTTTGGCCGTGGGGTTGAAGACAACCAGCAGGCCATAACAAGCATGCTGCTGCTGGCGGAAGAACTGCACCAGCGGCATGTTGTTCCCCAGTTGAGTCTGGGTCTTGTCTTCATGGCCGATGAAGAAACGGGCAGCGCCTACGGTCTGGAATATCTGCTCAAGACGTCGCCCGAACTTTTCAGCAAGAACGATCTCTACATTGTACCTGACGCAGGGGCCCGCCGTGGCGATGTCATAGAAGTGGCGGAAAAAGGCCAGCTCTGGCTCAAGGTGCGCACCACCGGGGTGCAGTGTCATGCCTCCACCCCCCAGAAAGGCCGCAATGCCTTTCTGGCCGGGGCAGATATGGCGCTGGCCTGCCATAACGGCCTGCGGGCCGCCTTTGGCGATACCAACACCCTGTTCAACCCGCCAACATCCACCTTTGTGCCCGGCAAGCACGAGGCCAATGTGCCCAATATCAATACTGTGCCGGGCAGTGACGTTTTTTATGTGGATTGCCGTCTGTTACCGCAGGTAGACCCGCAGGCCGTGCTGGACAAGGTACGCGCGCTGGCAAGCGAGGTTGAGGAACGCCACGGCGTACAGATAGAGGTCAGCGTAGTGCAGCAACAGGCAGCTTCCAGCGTGGCTGAAACCAGCCCGGTGGTTATTGCTCTCAGCGCCGCAGTGGCCCGCGTTTACGGCGTCGAAGCCAAAACTCTCGGCATTGGCGGAGCCACGGTGGCGGCCCAGTTGCGCCAGCGTGACCTGGCCGCCGCAGTGTGGAGCTGCCTTGCAAGCACCTGCCACCAGCCCAACGAAAGTTCCTCTATTGCAGCTACCATTAAAGATGCCCAGGTCTTCACTCACATACTTATGAACCCCGCTCATGTCTGATACCAATACTGCCATATTTGACTGCATTGTAGCCGGAGGCGGCCACGCAGGCTGCGAAGCCGCCGTGGCCCTGGCCCGCATGGGACACAGCGTGCTGCTCATCAGCGGCAACCTTGACCGCCTGGGTTATCTTTCGTGCAATCCGGCCATTGGCGGCCTTGCCAAGGGACACATGACCCGCGAAATTGACGCTCTGGGCGGCATGATGGGCCTGTGGGCCGATGCCGCCGGCATACAGTTTCGCGTGCTCAATATGAGCAAGGGCCCTGCCGTGCGCGCCACCCGCGCCCAGATGGACCGTCTGGCCTACCAGCGCGTTGTGCAAAAAACCCTGTACTCCACGCCTGGCCTGCGCATCTGGCAGGACTCCGTCACTGAAATAACCTCCAGCGACAAGCGCGCCACTGGCGTGCGCACGGCGCAGGGACTCAGCTTTTCTGCCCGTCATGTATTGCTGACCACAGGAACATTTCTGGACGGGCGCATCCATATGGGGCTTACCAGCATCCCGGGAGGACGCCTGGGCGACGCCCCTGCCATTGGCCTTTCAGACAGCCTGCGCACACTGGGTTTTGAGCTTGGCCGCCTCAAAACTGGCACTACGCCTCGCCTGCTGAACTCTTCCATAGACTACTCGGTGCTGGAGGAACAAAGAGGCGACGATCCGCCCCCGGCCTTCAGTTTTCACGGTCCCGGCCCCGTGCTGCCGCAGCTTCCCTGCCACATAACCTGGACCAACGACCGCGCCCACGAAATCATCCGGGGCGGATTTGACCGTTCCCCTATGTTTACAGGCATCATCAAGGGAACCGGCGCACGCTACTGCCCTTCCATCGAGGACAAGGTCGCACGTTTTCCTGACAGGGAACGCCACCAGATATTCCTTGAGCCGGAAGGGCTCGACAGCGCAGAAGTTTATGCCAACGGCGTTCCCACCAGCCTGCCGCTGGACGTGCAGCTGGCTATGATACACGCTGTGCGCGGTCTGGAAAACGCCGTCATGCTGCGGCCCGGCTATGCCATTGAATATGATTTTTCCGACCCGGTGCAGCTCATGCCCACCCTTGAAAGCAAGGCTGTGCCCAGCTTGTGGCTGGCCGGGCAGATCAACGGCACTTCCGGCTATGAAGAAGCGGCTGCACAGGGATTGTGGGCCGCACTGAATATCTCCTGCCGCCTGCGCGATCTGCCGCCCTTCCTTCCTGGCCGCGACGAAGCCTATGTGGCAGTGCTTGTTGACGACCTTGTCACCTCCGGCACGCAGGAGCCCTACCGCATGTTCACTTCCCGCGCAGAGCACCGCCTGCTGCTGCGCGAGGACAATGCCGATGTGCGCCTGACGCCTCTGGGGCGCAAGCTGGGATTGGTGAGCGACGCACAGTGGAACACGTTCTGCCGCAAGCAGGATGCCGCAGCCCGCTTGCGCACAGGCCTTGAGCAAACGCGTATTCCTGCCGACAAGCATAATAAGGCTGCTGCAAGCACTGAAGACAGCGCGGCTTCGGGCGCAAGCCTGCCCGGAGGGCGCACGATTGCAGAGGCTCTGCGCAGGCCGGAACTGGACTTGCAGGGTATTGCTGGCCAATTGAGGGCCTGCCCTCCCGGTCCTCTGGCCGATGTTGGCGCTTTTCTGGAAGAAGAAATGTCTCTGGCCGGAGCGGCAGCGTGCGAAAGCGTGCAAACGGAAATAAAATATGCTGGCTATCTGGCCCGCCAGCGCGAACTTGTCGCGCGCACGGCCAGACTTGAATCCACAGCCTTGCCCCCTGATATGGATTATGCCACAGTAGCTGGGCTTTCGCGTGAAGTAACGGAAAAGCTTGATCGGGTACGCCCACTTAGCCTGGGACAGGCCGGACGCATTTCCGGGGTAACGCCAGCAGCCGTGGGCTGCCTGGAAATACACCTGCACAAGCTGGGGCTGCTCTGATGTTTTCAAGCATGCATAACGAGCCCGAAGGCGCGCCTGTGCTTTCGCGCCGCCCCATTACAGGACGAGCTTACACATCCCGTTTTGCGCAGCAAAACGTCTATTGGTGAATACATGACGGGTAAACAACTTCTTCTGGTTTGCATCGCCGTGCTGGTGGTCTTTTGCATAACGGCCATCGTTGCGCAGACATATCTTCAGCGGCAGCGCCAGGCGGCGCGGCGCAAGGGCATTATCCGCCAGATGCTGGAAACCGCCCAGGGCCAGAACGAAATATTCGACATCAAAATTCTGGACACGAGCGCAACTCATAAAGGCCTGGCCGCACTGTTGCAGAACATCTCCCCCACATCCCTGGGGATGGAGGTGTTGAGCTTCGTATCACAAGAGCTGGTGGGCGTGACTGTGGAAGTGTACTTTCGCGCAACGCTGCCCGAAGGCCCCACTTTTTACAAATTCCGCTCGGTTATTGAAAGCGTAGACTCGGGACGCAAGAAATCCCAGCTGCGGCTCACCTCACCTGAAGATCTGGCCGCGGGGCAGAAGCGCGTCTTCATTCGCATCAAACCGCCCAAGGACAAGGTGAGCGTTATTGGCGTATGGGAAATTGATTCCAGCAAGCCCATACCGCGCAGTACCTCAGAAATAAGCCGCCCCCTGCTGCACTATAAGCGCGGTATGGAAAAAGAGCCCGTGCAGGTAGAAAATATTTCGGCCACGGGCATGGCTTTGCGCTTTCCTATGGAAGATCTGGGCATCAAGCCTGTTGACCTGGACAAAGGTTCGCAGTTACTTTGTCTCATCATCTACCATATGGGCAAGGATGAAAAAATTATCACCTTCTGGTGCACCTGCACGGTTTTGCATGCCCGTGTGCATGAAGGCTCAAGCCCGGCTCTTGTGCTCGGTACGGAATTTACCAACTGGGCAGTGCTGGAGCAGGGCAAATCGGATATCCACTGGTTTCACAGCACGCCCTCACGCGGGGTGTCGCCCATTACCCAGTGGGTCATGCATATGGATATGGAGCAGCGCAAACTGCTCTAGTTGTGATGACCATCAAAGGCCGAAACTTGCTGAAAACGGGCCACCCCGGCAGTAAAAACGGCTGTATGTGCGATGAAGGCCATCGGTTGCGCTGCACGCGCACCCGGCCCCATTTCCAACCAAGGAGACTACATTGGACGGCGGCTCGGAAGGTCATAGTACCATCTGGTCGCGCCTGAGCAGACTGTTCGGGCACGACGATCAGGAATCTCTGGAAAAAGCCATTCTCGAAGCACGCGCCGACGGCGAAGTGGAACCCGATGAGGAGTCCATGCTGCTTGGCATTTTGCGCTTCAACGATCTTCAGGTGCAGGACACAATGATCCCGCGCACTGATATCGACTGCGTTCCCCACGACATGCCTTTGGCCGAAGTAGCGCACATCATTG
>NZ_JASGDK010000122.1:0-5958 GCF_047607245.1 Desulfovibrio sp. | reverse complement strand
CTTCAGGTTCCGGTGATTCCACGCATCATATCCGAGATGTCGCATTCGGCCACAGGCATTGATCTGCACCCCGGCGCGACCATTGGCGAAGAGTTTTTTATCGACCACGGCACGGGCGTTGTTATTGGCGAAACCTGTGTTATTGGACGCAATTGCCGCCTGTATCAGGGCGTCACTCTGGGGGCGTTGTCATTCCCCAAAAATGCGGACGGTACCCTGACCAAGGGCATACCGAGGCATCCCATTCTTTGTGATGGCGTGACAGTGTATGCCGGGGCCACCATTCTTGGCCGCGTCACCATTGGCAAGGGCGCAATTATCGGCGGTAATGTGTGGATTACCCAGGATGTGGCCGAAGGCGCGCGCATTCTTCAGGAGCGCCCGCGTGCCTGATGCCGGTTCCCGGCGTACTGGCCGCCGTTTTCTGCTCTGCCTTTCATTGCTGGCCCTGCTGGCGCCTCTGGTGCTTACAGGCTGCGGGCACGGTGTGCGTGTGCAGCCCAAGGGGCAGGTACAGACGAGTGTTGGCGTAGGCCGTTAAGGGGACGTAAATAAATCTTTTGTCCAACTGGTTGCGTTAAAAGGCCATTTTTTACTTCAGCCCTGTACCATAAGCGTGCATTCCTTTTGTAAAAAAGCCTTCTCTTCCCTTGGTACAAAAGCATTTGTTTGAAGGTCGCCCCAAGGCTGCTTTTACTGCGTTTTTTCTTTTTGAAGTGAGCGGTCTTTTTCATTCTGGTTGCGTACTCAAAAGTACCTGCCTTTATGAAAAAGGCCGCTTTTCTTGATATCAGGCTAAATCTGTCAGTCAAAAATCTTCTGGCAAGAATTTGATGTGCGTATTTTTGTTGCGCTGGGCCGGATATATGCTTTACCCAACCGCATCTGCGGCGCTATTGCCGGATGTCGTGCGCCCACGAAAGTACAGATGTGTGAAATGATGTTTCGGCGTGCCGATAATATCCTGCCGCAATGGCAAGTGTGCAGGCCGCGAATCCGCAGGTCGAGCCAGATGCATGACTGCTGACATGCCTGCCATCACACGGAGCAGGCAAGCGCGATTTAACGTGATTTTTCCATTGCTTCCGGCAGCCGGAAATTTTCCATTTTTCCAGGCAGGGCGCGGCTAAAAGCATGTAGACATGGCAAGCCGTATGTGGCATCCTGCCGCCTTCATTACGAGGGCGGAAAATTTTTGACCGCTCTTGCACTCTTTA
Organism: Desulfovibrio sp.; assembly: GCF_047607245.1. Lineage (GTDB taxonomy): Bacteria > Desulfobacterota > Desulfovibrionia > Desulfovibrionales > Desulfovibrionaceae > Desulfovibrio. Next base: position 4,741 of record NZ_JASGDK010000122.1, on the reverse strand, counting down.
TCCATACAGTTTGTTGAAGCTCATGCCCATGCCTGCCCAGTGTTCGATGCCTGAATCTGAGCGGTAAACTGCGTAATTAATGACGGTAATCCCGCATGACGGGCGGCTGGGTATTTTGAGCTTTTTCTGGGGTTTGTTCTAATGTCCGAACCCCGTTTGGCGTCGCACAGTAAGGAGGAAACGCCATGAGTGTGCTGGAAAAACTGTTCAATCCCGCTGCAAGGGGCAGCACGGTCAAAAGAGAAATGCTGGCCGGTCTCACCAGCTTCATGGCCATGTGCTACCTCATCTTTGTGGTGCCCAGCATGCTGGCAGACGCGGGTATGCCCAAGGATTCCGCCGTGGCGTCCACCATATGGGTGACCATTATCGCAACTTTTGTGATGGGCGTTTGGGCCAAATTTCCTGTGGGCGTTGCTCCCGGTCTGGGCATCACGGCCTTTTTTGCCTACTACGTCTGTGGCCCTGCGGGCTATTCCTGGCAGACGGGCCTTGGCGCAGTGTTCATTTCGGGCATAGTTTTTCTGCTGCTCACTGTTACGCGCATTCGCCAGCTTATTATCAATGCTGTGCCGATGGATCTCAAATTTGCCATTGTGGTGGGCATCGGGGCCTTTATTGCCTTTATCGGTATGAAAAGCTGCGGCATCGTGGCGGCGGATCCGGCCACCTTTGTGACGCTGGGCAATCTTGGCAATCCCCAAACCCTGCTTTCAGTGGTGGGTATTTTTCTTATCGGCGGTCTGATGGCGCTGCGCGTGCGCGGGGCGATGATCATCGGCATTCTGGTTATTACTGTGGCCGGTATCGTGCTTGGCGTGACGCCCTTGCCGCAGGGACAGATTTTCTCCACCAGCCTGCCCATGCCCACTGAAACTTTTATGCAGATGGACATCAAGGGCGCACTGCACCACGGTCTTATTTCCATTATCTTCACACTGACGATGGTGGACCTTTTTGACAATATGGGCGTGCTCATCGGTCTTTCGCAGAAGGCAGGCTTCATTCGTGAAGACGGCCACATCGAAAATCTGGACAAAGCCCTCATCACCGACTCTATGGCTACTATGGCCAGCGCCGCTATGGGCGCTACCACGGCCACCAGTTACCTTGAAAGCGCCGCAGGCGTGGCCGAGGGCGGCCGCACAGGCCTCACTGCCGTCACCATCGCCGTTCTGTTCTTTCTGGCGCTCTTTTTCTCGCCCCTGGTGGGCATGGTGCCTGCCTACGCCACTGCGCCCGTGCTCATTATCGTGGGCGCAATGATGATGCAGGAAGTGGGGCGCATCAGCTTCAAGGACTTCACCGTGGCGCTGCCCGCGTTTCTGACCATCATCAGCATGCCCCTGACCTTCAACATTGCCACGGGTTTTGGCTTCGGCTTTGTGAGCTGGGTGGGTATCAAGGCTCTGGCCGGGCGCTTCAAGGATCTGAACATAGTGATGCTCTGCATTGCCATCTGCTTTGTGATCAACTTTGCCCTGCGTCTGCCTTAGGCTCACGCGGCAACCGTCGATACTCAAGCCCCGGCGTTCTGCGCCGGGGCTTCGCTTTTACGAAGATTCTTCGCCTCATCTTGCCTTTGGCGGCGCATAAGTGCATACTTTGCAGCCTGCATACAATTGGGCCATAAGGGCCATAAAGAATAAGGAACAGCACCATATGACCACGCTTTTGAGATCTGCGCCTGCCAAAAAGCCCCTGTGGCGCGAATATGGCGAAGCACTTTTTGTGGCCCTGCTGCTTGCTCTCGTAATTCGTACATTCGTAGTGCAAGCGTTTAAAATACCATCTGAATCCATGCTGCAAACCCTGCTTGTGGGCGATCACCTGCTGGCCAGCAAATTTGCCTACGGCGTCAAGATTCCCTTTACCAACCACTATGTTTACAAGGGCAATGACCCGCAGCGCGGCGAAATCATCATTTTTGAATATCCCAATGACCCCAGCGTCGACTATATCAAGCGCATCGTGGGCGTGCCCGGCGATGTCATTGAAGTGCGCGGCAAACAGCTGTTCCGCAATGGCGAGGCCGTCAAGGAAGGCTACATCCGCTTTACCCAGCCTGACCGCATTGAACCTGTGCGTGACAACTTCGGCCCGGTAACGGTGCCCGAGGGCAAGTATTTCGTCATGGGCGACAATCGCGACAATTCGCTGGATTCGCGCTTTTGGGGCTTTGTGGACCGCAGCGCCATTCGCGCCAAGGCCTGGCGTATCTACTGGTCTTGGGGCGGGCTTGACGATATGCGCTGGGACCGCATGGGCAAAAAGGTGGAATAGCCGTTACGGCGGTTGATGCACTGCAAGGAGGCCCAGTGGTAGTCCGGCTGAACAGCGGCGGCGTGGAAGGCGTTGATGCCTATCCCGTGGAACTGGAAGTGGATTTTGTGCGTCAGGGCCTGCCGGGCTTCACTATGGTGGGGCTGGCTGAGGCCGCAGTGCGCGAAGCCAAGGATCGTGTTTTTGCAGCGCTGCGGGCGGCCAACTTCAAGTTGCCGCCCGCGCGCGTTACCGTTAATCTTGCCCCGGCCTGGCGCCGCAAAAGCGGAGCCAGCTACGACCTGCCCCTTGCTGTAGGGCTGCTGGCCGCCTCTGGCGGTATCCCCGCTGAAGGCCTGCAACGGTTCTTCATGGCCGGGGAACTCTCTTTAAGCGGCGAGCTGCGCCCGGTAAGCGGCATTCTTCCCCTGGCCCTGCTGGCCCGCCAGCGAGGCGCGGCGGGTATTATCGTGCCGCCGGGCAACGGAGCCGAGGCCGCAGTTGTGCGCGGACTTTCCGTGTATACCCCCCGTAATATAGCGCAGTGCGCGGCCTTTCTGGCTGGTGCGGAGCCTCTTGATCCCCTGCCGGAACCGGAAAATACCGAGTTGCCGCCGCTCAGTCATGGCCTGGATTTTGCCGAAGTCAAAGGGCAGGAGGCGGCCAAACGTGCCCTTGAGATAGCCGCCGCGGGTGGTCACAATGTTCTGCTGCTTGGCCCGCCCGGCAGCGGCAAGACCATGCTTGCGCAACGCCTGCCCACCATTCTGCCTCCGCTGGATTTTGAAGAGTCCCTTGAAGTCACCAAGATTTATAGCGTGGCGGGCAAATTGCCCGACCATCAGGGGCTGGTGCGCCAGCGTCCATTTCGCGCGCCGCACCATACCATTTCAGACGTAGCCCTGGTGGGCGGCGGAGCTTATCCGCGCCCCGGCGAAGTGAGCCTCTCCCATCGCGGTGTGCTTTTTCTTGACGAGCTGCCGTAATTTCAGAAGAGCGCACTTGAATCGCTGCGGCAGCCTTTGGAAGGGGGCGTTGTTCACATTGCCAGATCCGCGCACAGCGTGATTTTTCCCGCTGCCTGCATGCTGGTGGCGGCCATGAATCCCTGCCCCTGCGGCTACCACGGCGATCCTACGCATGAGTGCAGTTGCCGCCCTGACCAGCGGGCCCGCTATCAGGCGCGTGTGTCTGGCCCCATGCTGGACCGCATTGACGTGCATGTGGAAGTTCCGGCAGTACCCTATGCGGATTTACGCCAAAGCCGCGCAGGTGAAAGCTCTGCCGCCATGCGGGAAAGGGTGCTTGCCGCCCGGGCGGTGCAGAGGCAGCGCTATGGTGGTGACGGCCCGCGTTGCAATGCGGAGCTTTCTGGCGCACTGCTGGACGCTCATTGTGAGCTTGACGCTGCCGGGCACGCCCTGATGGAAGCGGCGGTAAACCGCCTTGCCCTGTCGGCCCGCGCCTGCGCCAGAGTGTTGCGCATGGCCCGCACCATCGCTGATATGGAAGGTCTGGAGCGCATAGACGCGGCCCATCTGGCCGAAGCTGTTTCCTTGCGGGTGCTGGACAGGGGATAGCCTGCGGACGTGAACACTTATTAAGGTGTGTTGATACAAAAGGACTGCTGAACACTTGGGCGGAAATTTATCTCTGTATTTCAAGGCCATTTTGGGCAGATTGCATGCTGCGTTTCGCATTTTGCAGCGGCTATTCTGCATCCACGGCGCGGTATGGCGTGCTGCAACCGCGTGCCGCTGATCTATCTAGATTTTCAAGGTTAAGATGAGCTAATACGTTTTTTGACTGCAATGACAAACGGCCCTTTTCCTGAGGTTGAAGATCCTCCGGAAAAGGGCCGTTTTATTGGCCACAAACAAATTTTTAGGGGGTGGGCGTCTCAGGCCACCATATTTAGGGCATGCAAATAATTAAAGGCGTTAAATGGCGCGGTCTGCCGAACGCCGGGCTGCCTGATCAGAATCACGCTTCTGTTTGCCGCCAGCCTTGGCGGCTTCTTTCTTTTTGGGCTGCTGCTTGGCCTTGGCCGTCTGCTTGGGCTTGCTGTTCTGCGCCTTTTTGCTCTTGGTGATCTTTTTGGCGGGGGCGTCGTCGCCGCCATAGGTGAGCCTGGCTTCCCGGGCGGTCTTGTGCATGTCGGGCCGATACTGTTCGGGGGGCAGGCAGTCCAGCGCCGCTACAACCGAGGCTGCGCGATTGTCGCAAACCTGAAAACCGGCATCCAGCAGGCGAAATGCCTCGACACCGCGAGTGCGGGAGTCCGGCGCGCCCAGTATGACTGCCAGCAGGCGTTTGTCGCCGTGGCTGGCAGTAAAGATAAGGTTGTAGCCTGAAGCATTGACCCATCCGGTCTTGAGGCCGTCCGCACCGGGGTATTGGCCGAGCAAGGGGTTTTTGTTCCAGGTGACGCGGCCCTTATGGCTGATAGTGTGGGTATTGTGAAAGCGCAGGGCATCGG
>NZ_JASGDK010000121.1:0-47988 GCF_047607245.1 Desulfovibrio sp. | reverse complement strand
CCTGTCATTTCGCCGGAACGTCCGGCCATAACGTTGGAGTCAACATACACGGGGTACACCGGATCAGTTACCGCAACGATGCTGTCCTGAGCAAACAGTTCCTGAAAATTGCCTACATCAGGCTTGGCTCCATCACTGACAAAAACTTCGTCGGCACTGAGGTTCACACCGCGCGCTTTGTAATCGTACTGAACAATGATATCGCGCAAAAAGGCATACCCCTGCTCAGGCCCGTAGCCGTGAAAGTGCGCGGCATCGCCCATTTCGTCCACAGCCTTATGCAAGGCGTTGACAACGGCAGGCACAAGGGGGCGCGTAACGTCGCCAATGCCCAGGCTGATGACGCGCTTGTCCGGGTTGGCTTCCTTGAAGGTGGCCACCTTACGGGCAATATCAGCAAAAAGGTAGTTACTTTGCAGCTTGAGAAAATTGATGTTTACGGTAGTCATGTCAGTCCTCTGCGATCAGATATGGTATTCACCGGCAAAAACGGTTACAGCGCCGCCGGTCATGTACACATGGTTACTGCTTTCATCCCAATGAATTTGCAGGATGCCGCCTTTAAGCTCAACATCCACATCGCGTCCCGTGTAGCCGTTGAGAACGCAGGCAACTGCGACGGCGCATGCGCCTGTTCCGCAGGCAAGGGTTTCTCCTGCACCGCGCTCCCATACTCGCATACGTACTTTGTTGGAAGAGATGACCTCAACAAATTCTGTATTGGTGCGTTTGGGGAACAAGGGATGGTGCTCGAAGTTCGGGCCAATGCGGGGCAGATCCAGCTCGTCAATGCCCTTCATGAAAATAACAGCGTGCGGATTTCCCATTGAAACGGCAGTAATTTCATAAAGTTGACCACCCACATCCACAGGGTGGGCCACAAAGCGCTGTTGTCCACCGTCTGTTGATGCTTCTGTCAGCACGGGAATCCTTGCAGGCGTTAGCTCGGGTTCTCCCATATCAACGGTTGCGCCACAAACTTCGCCAGCTTCAAATAGCAGGCGTACAACTTTAACACCCGCTCCTGTTTCAACAGTGATCACATCTTTGACCTGAATGCCGTGGTCGTACACGTATTTGCCCACGCACCGCACCGCGTTACCGCACATTTCAGCTTCAGAGCCGTCTGCATTGAACATGCGCATACGCACATCGGCCGAAGCTGATGGCAAAATGAGCACAAGTCCGTCAGAGCCGACACCAAAATGGCGGTCACTTATTTTTTTGGCGAGCTCACCGGGGCTGTCAACGCGCTCTTCAAAGCCATTGACATAGACATAGTCATTGCCGATGCCCTGCATCTTCGTAAAGCGCAATGTCGCAGCCATATAGTTCTCCTTTACTCATCAAAGGCGTACAACGCCCTATTAAACATCATTGATTATATAATGAATAAACAACCTATTCTGATTCAAAATAAAAGTAAACACGAAGGCAGGCGCGTAAAATCAAAAAAGGCGAAGAGCCGCCAGACTCTTCGCCTTGTGGCCACCGGCCTTCGCCGTCCGTTGCGGCGAACGGCGAGGCCCGTGGCTCCCTGCGGGTTTGCCGCAGGGGCCGATAGCTGGGAGACCACCTTCCCCCCCGGGATGAGACTCCTGCTATCAACTTTCTTGGAGTACGTTACGTCTGACTGACCTCCACGAGGTTGTAACCGTACATTAATTCAATAACTATCGTCATAAAACCTAATGCACCCACAACAGCTCTGCGTACTTGGGCAGCACCCACAGGGTGTCGTCCACAATGCTTTCAAGGGCATCGGCGTGGTTACGGCATTCATTCATGGCTGAAAGAATGCAATCGCGTGCCACCTTGGCCTCTTCAAGAGCACCTTCGGTGCTGTGGGCTTTGGCTACAGCCTTTTCCAGTTCGGCTACGCCCTTTTGCAACGCTACAACATGGCCGCGCAGAGTATTGAAATATACCTCTTCCGCATCTGCACCCTTTTCACCCAGTACGGCTCGGGTCTTAATGACCGCATCAGCAGCACGAGCCTGTGCTTCAATGCACTGGGGCAGTACAGAAGTACGCAACATGTCGAGCATAAGATTGCCTTCAATGCATATGGTCTTGCAGTAACTCTCCAGCAATATTTCCTGGCGCGAAATGATTTCACGTTCAGTAAGGATGCCGTGGCGCAGGAAGACGTTCATGACCTCAGGGTCACTGTAGTGTTCCAGCGCAGTTACTGTGTTGTTATGGTTGGGCAAGCCGCGACGAGCAGCTTCTTCTGCCCAGGATTCCGCATAACCGTTGCCATTAAAGACCACGGGCATGTGTTCCTTGAACAGGCGGGGAAGCAGTTCCTGCAAGGCAGAATTCAAATCCGTACCTGCAGAAACGGACGCCTCAAGCTCAGTGGCAATGTCGTCCAGGGCGCAAGCCACGGCGGCATTAAGCACAATATTCACCGGAGCCACCGACTGCGAAGAGCCCACCGCACGGAATTCAAACTTGTTGCCTGTGAAGGCAAAGGGGCTCGTCCGGTTGCGGTCAGCAAGGTCAACAGGCAGAGGCGGCAGGGTTGAAACCCCTACTTCCATGAAGCCACTTTTTTTGTTTTTGGAACCACGGCCGCTATTGATGCCTTCCAGTACGTCGGTCAGCTGTTCGCCAAGATAGACAGACAGGATGGCCGGCGGCGCTTCGTTGGCACCAAGACGATGGTCGTTGCCAGCACCCACTGTACCAAGACGCAGAGCCGTACTGTGCTTGTGCACCGCACGCAGAACTGCGGCCAAAAAGACCAGGAACTGAGCGTTATCTTGCGGTGTGGTGCCAGGATTAAGCAGATTCTGACCATCGGAATCGCCCATGGACCAGTTGTTATGTTTGCCGCTTCCGTTCACACCTGCAAAGGGTTTTTCGTGCAGCAAGCACACAAAGCCGTGCCTGCCCGCCAAATGACGCATCATGTTCATTGCGAGCATGTTGTGATCGCAGGCGATGTTGGCTTCTTCGTAAACAGGGGCCAGTTCGAACTGCCCAGGAGCCACTTCATTATGTCTGGTTTTGGCCGGAATACCCAGGGCCAGCAGTTCTTTTTCCACGTCCTGCATGAAGCTCATGACACGGCCAGGAATAGCGCCGAAGTAATGATCTTCCATTTCCTGGCCTTTAGGAGAAGGAGCACCCAGCAGCGTACGGCCTGCCAGCAGCAGGTCAGGCCGCAGGGCCGCAAGGTTTTTATCTACCAGAAAATACTCTTGTTCCGGTCCAACCATGGCGCGCACATAGGCGGCTGAATCGTTGCCGAAGAGACGCAGTATGCGCAGAGCCTGCCTGGACAAAGCCGAAATGGAGCGCAGCAAAGGAATTTTGCGGTCCAGTGCTTCGCCGGAGTAAGAGTAGAAGTACGTAGGAATATGCAGCGTTGCCCCGTAAGGAGCGGGAATTATAAACACGGGAACAGAGGGGTCCCACGCTGTATAACCGCGTGCTTCAAAGGTTGAACGAATGCCGCCAGACGGAAATGAGGAAGCATCCGGTTCACCGCTGATAAGCATTTTTCCCGAAAATTCACTGATAACCTGGCCGTCTGCGGTGGGCGACAAGAAAGCATCATGCTTTTCAGCCGTCAGGCCAGTCATGGGATGAAACCAGTGGGTGTAGTGGGTTGCACCGTTTTCGATGGCCCAATCTTTCATGGCATTGGCCACCACATCGGCAATCTCGGGGTTCAGGCGTTCACCGTCACGAATGGTCTTGGCCAGCTTGCGGTACACATCCTTGGGCAGGCGTTTGCGCATGGTGGCGAGGCCAAATACATACCGGCCAAAACCTTCTTCCACGCCGCACCCTGTATCTTCTTTGCTGGTGGGCAGCACGGGAGAGGTATTTATAGCCTTGAACAAAGCCTTTTTACGGGGGGAACTCATACTTCTTCTCCTTTATCCTTTAAACAAAAGTTACTGCCATCGGAGGGAGCGCTCTTACAGAGCTGCATCGCCACGTTCGCCTGTGCGGATGCGAATGGCATCCTCCACATCACTGATGAAAATCTTTCCATCTCCAACCTGGCCCGTACGGGCTGTTGCCACTACTGCATTAATCACAGATTCTATCATATCGTTATGCAGCACTATTTCAATTTTTACCTTTGGCAGGCAATCCACCTGCATAATGTTGCCCCTGTACACTTCTGTGTGCCCACGCTGGCGCCCAAAACCTTTTATTTCAGTGTAGTTGAGGCCGTGAATACCCATTTCTGAAAGCATATCCCTGACCTTTTCAAACAAGCCGGGCCGGATGATAATTTCGAGCTTCTTCATACTGCTGTTCCTTTTCCTTGCGGCAAGGCTTACAGGTTGTAGCCACGTTCGTTATGTTCACCAAGATCAAGGCCTGTAAATTCTTCTTCAGGCGCGACGCGCAGGCCAACGATGGCATTTACAACATAAAGGATGATGCGTGTCGCGATGTATACAAAGACCCATGTGCCGACGATGGACACCAGCTGAATCCACACTTGGCCAGGGTTGCCGTAAAAAAGACCGTCTACATTGTTGATGGCCGCACTGGCGAAAAGACCAGTGGCAAGGGCGCCCCATGTGCCGCCAAGGCCGTGAATGCCAACCACATCAAGCGCATCGTCGTATCCAAGCTTGCCCTTCATGAAAACGCCGCCGTAGCACACAAGACCACCAACAAAGCCGATGAGCATGGCCGGCAGAATTTCAACAAAACCAGCCCCAGGGGTGATGGCCACCAAGCCCGCCAGCGCACCAGAGATTGCGCCAAGGCTTGTGGGCTTGCCAGTGTGCTTCCATTCGATAAGCAGCCAACCAAGAATACCGCAGGCAGAAGCCATATGGGTTGTCACCAACGCTTGACCTGCAAGGGAACCAGAAGCAAGGGCACTACCAGCGTTGAAACCGAACCAGCCAAACCAGAGGATGCCGCCACCAAGCAGGGTCAAGGGCAAGCTATGAGGAGAATGTTGCGTGCCAGTGGAAATCCGCGGTCCGAGGGCTTGGGCGCAGGCCAAAGCCGCTGCACCGGAAGACATATGCACCACCGCGCCGCCTGCGAAGTCAAGCGCGCCCATTTGTCCCATCCAGCCGCCGCCCCACACCCAGTGGGCCATGGGCGAATATACGCATATCAGCCAAAGTCCGGAAAAAAGCAGCATGGCAGAAAAGCGGATCCGTTCAGCATAAGCGCCTGAAATCAGCGCTACAGTGAGCACCGCGAACATGCATTGAAAGCCCATAAATACAGTGTGCGGAAGTTGGGGAGCCATCGGAGCGGATTCTCCGCCTACCCCTTTCAGGAAAAGGAAGTCGAAGTTGCCAATAAGGCCGCCTACGTCACCACCAAAAGCCAATGTGTACCCAATAAAGGCCCAAAGAACTGAGATGAGTCCCAAACAGGCATAGCTGTGCATATGGGTTGAAAGCACGTTACGTGCGCGAACTAGACCACCATAAAAAAGGGCCAGGGCCGGGGTCATAAGCATGACCATTGTGGCGCAGATAATAATAAATGCGGTATCAGAGGCGTTCATACGGGCATCCTTGATCTTTACGGCCACCTTGCGTCATCAGTGTGTCCACCTATGAAGCAACAGTGTGTCGTGTTGACTGAACCTCTTCAGCGGGTCGGCGCCAGACCCGCCACAACGACACAGTGTCGTTGCCAGTACAGCCCCTCTATCGCATTATTTGTGCCAAAGTCAAAAAAAGCTGTTTCTATTTCAACAACATTATGAAATTTTAGTGTTTTTTTGTATAGAGTCAGTTCGGTTGAGTGTATGGATTCATTTTAGGATGATGTTTTATTACATTTTGGTCGAAATATTTTTTGCACATCAACACATAAAAAATGACTTTTCTAGTTATTTTGCTAAAAGTTAATAAATTTATGATGTTATTGTTATTTTTTTGAAATATACAGTTTTGTCGATTCTTTTTTGATAGAGATATTTTATAGGTCTTAAAAAATAAAAAACCTGAAACAGCGGGCTGCTTCAGGCGAAATAACTGGTAACACTTGGATGTTTGAAATATCTACTTAAATGTAGATTGATATTTTTTTAGATGCTATCAGAGTCCAAAAGAAGGTGCGATGTGAGGAGTATTGCTCTCGGAGTTGAACTAAACTGAAGCGTGAGCTGCAGTGGAGATGGCCGCAGATTGAAAAGAGAAGGCCTGCCCTCTCCCACCACTGTTGGCTATAAGGTCAGGCCCCAAATTCGCAAATACAGCGGCCCGGAATGTAGTCATTGACCGCATAAGCGCACAGATGGTGCGTGAGCAGGCTTTATATCCGTTCACGCCTGAGGCGGAAATCTTTGTAGCTGATACCATATTTCTTCATCCGTAATGCCATTATTCTTTCAGTCAGGCCGAGGCTGGCGGCAGCTTTTCCCATTTGCCCCTGGCTGAATTCAAGAGCTTCAACAATGGAAGCTCGTTCTAGTTCGTCCAGTTGATCCTGCAAGCTGCCAGAGAACCCAGGCCTCAATGTGCAGACGTTTTCTCCATTCACATTGGTGCAGTGAATGCCGTGCAAGGCAGGGGGCAAGTGTTGCGGCAGGACAAGGCCTTCCCGGCCCAGAAGCAATACTGCCCTCTCCATAACATTTTCGAGTTCGCGAATGTTGCCCGGCCACGCATAGCGTTGCAGCATATCCATAACGGCCAGAGAAAGACGCACGTTTTCGCGCCCATTCGTCTGCGCAAATTTTTTAATGAAATGGTTGGCAAGTGGCAGAATATCTTCTGGACGGCCACGCAGCGGGGGAAGATATATGGGAAAGACATTAAGGCGATAGAAAAGGTCGCGCCGGAAACTTTCCTGATTGACCATGTGTTCAAGGTTTCGATTGGTAGCTGTAATAAAACGCACATCAACGTAGTGTGTTTCCATACCGCCCAGGCGTTCAAAAGCTCTTTCTTGCAAAACTCGTAAAAGCTTGGCTTGAGTCATGAGTGAAAGTTCGCCGACTTCATCCAGAAAGAGCGTGCCGCCGTTGGCCAGCTCAAAGCGTCCTTTACGTGTTGCGTTGGCTCCGGTAAACGCGCCACGTTCATGACCAAACAACTCACTTTCAATAAGATTTTCTGGCAAAGCGGCACAGTTCAGTGAAATGAAGGGTTTGCTTGCACGAGAGCTACCCGTATGTATGGCGCGAGCTGCCAATTCTTTACCTGTGCCGGACTCACCCTGCAAAAAAACTGTTGTGGCTGACGGGGCAACCTGTGCAATCTGGGCGTAAACTTTTTGCATGCCTTCCGAGTTGCCCACAAAACCTCTTGGCCGTAAGGGCGAAGAAGTGTCTTCATCCATGCGCCCCTGTGTTTCAAGGGCTGCATGACCCAACAGTGTGGAAACTATCGTGAGAAGCCGCATTTCATCTTCAAGCGTGGCATTATCCACAAGCAGATGGTCCACAGAGAGCGCCCCCACAACCTGATCATTAAGACGAATGGGAACACAGATGAAGGAAATGTCCTCTTTACCCAGATCGCGGGATCGAGTGCGGTTGAGGAACAATGGATCTTCGGACACGTTGGATATGTACATGGGGCGGCCACTTTCTATAACCCCCCCTGTGATGCCTTCACCGCGCACATAGCGGCCACGCCGGAGTTCCGCAGGTTTGAGGCCATAGGCTGCCTCTGTTCTGATTTCTCCGGTATGTGGTGAAATGAGGGTGATGGCGCCGCGCATCATATGAAGCTGATCCGCCATAAGCGAAAGAGCCTTGTTTAATGCCTGTGCAAGGTCCGTAGTGGTGTTCATGATCTGGGCAAGTTCAAAAAGCAGCTTGAGTTGCTGCTCTTGATGATCGCCCGTGGCATTGGATAAAATACCCGTGTGCTGACCGTTTTCAGAGGGGGGGATGGTGGTCTTGCGCATGTTCCCAATATACTCCAGAAATGCCTGGCGTGCAATCCGGCAGGAATGGGCCGAGAACAAGTCTGCGGCGGCCAGGGTGAACCCTATGGAAAGTATCATAAAAAGGGCTGACCACTAAGGTTCAGCCCTTTCAGTTACTCTATATTCCGAGTAGCCATAATTTTTCCAGACTAGGCGTTTGCCCTGCCAATGCAAAAATAGGCAAAACCGTGATCTGCCATAGAGACGGGGGAATACAGATTCCGTCCGTCAAAAAGCAACGGGGCCGTCAGAAGGCTGCGCACCCGTGTAAAGTCAGGATTACGGAACTGATTCCATTCCGTCACAACCATCAGCCCTTGAGCCCCTTGGCAGGCCTCATACTGATCATCCACGATTTCAACCAGCTTGTTGCCCGCAAAAATTGAACGCGCATTGTCAGCGGCAACCGGGTCAAATGCCCGAATTTTCATCCCTTTGGACGTTAGTTCGTTAATAATGGTAATTGCAGCGGCTTCGCGCATATCGTCGGTGTTGGCCTTGAAAGCCAAGCCCCACATGGCCAGAGTTTTGCCAGCAACACCACCCTGCGGTGCAAAGTATTCTTCAACACGGCTCGCCATATGCTTTTTCTGCCGGGCGTTCACAGCTTCCACCGCATTGAGCAGCTCAGGCTGCACGCCAGCATTTTCAGCAGTGCGAATAAGCGCTTTCACATCCTTGGGGAAGCATGATCCACCATAGCCCACCCCAGGGTAGATGAACTGGTAGCCGATGCGGGAATCAGACCCGATACCCGTGCGCACATCACGCACATCTGCGCCAACGCGTTCGCAAATAGTGGCAATTTCATTGATGAAAGAAATTTTGGTAGCCAGCATGCAGTTGGCGGCGTACTTGGTCATTTCAGCGCTGCGCACACCCATAACTATGATTTTGTCACGGTTGCGGGCAAAGGGCGAGTAGAGCTCGCGCATGACGGCGGCGGCTTTTTCCGAATCCGTGCCAATAACCACGCGGTCAGGCTTCATGAAGTCGGAAATAGCGTCTCCCTCTTTGAGGAATTCAGGATTTGAAACAACGTCAACGCGCAAGTTCACGCCACGCTTGGCCAGTTCTTTTTCAATAAGGCCGCGCACTTCATCAGCCGTTCCCACCGGCACGGTGGATTTGTCCACCACAACCATGTCTTTCTGCATATACTGGCCGATTTCGCTCGCGACCTGGCGAACAAAACTCAAATCGCATGAACCGTCAGGCTGGGGCGGCGTACCTACGCAAATAAATGCACAATCGGCTTGGGCAATGCCATCTTCAAGCTTGGTTGTAAAAGTCAGCCGACCATCGGCGCGGCTATGTCGCACCATAGGTTCGAGGCCAGGCTCAAAAATATGCACTGAACCAGCATTCAGCTTTTCCACAACGGCAGGATTAACATCAACGCAGGTAACGGTATTGCCCATTTCCGCAAAGCAGGCGGCGCTGACCAGGCCCACATAGCCGGTGCCGATAATGCAAAGTTTCATATGTAAATCTCCCAATGTTCAAAGCGGGCCGTACCCTTGACGTTACGGCCATGAACGGGTCAAAATAGTTCATCGAATGGCAGCCTATACGATATTTTTTTTCATTGGGCAACCAGCTCTTACTGAGTGAAACTCTCCGTCATACGCACCTTCGCGAGCGGTGGTACTAGATGATGATAGTCGGGTTAGGAATAGACATTGTTGACCTTGCACGCATAGAGAAATGCATTTCTCGTTTTGGATTGCGTTTTATGCAAAAAATCCTTGGTGAGGAAGAATTGACGCACATCCCCGGTCAGCCTGTCAACTATGTGGCCGGGCGTTTTGCAGTTAAAGAAGCCGCAGTCAAGGCTTTGGGAACAGGATTTAGCCAGGGCATAGGGCCGGATCAGATTGAAGCGATTTCCGGCCCTGGTGGCAAGCCGCAATTGGTTTTGCACCATGCTGCTCTGCAACAAGCCAATAGTATGGGTGTAACTCGCTGCCACGTATCAATCAGTCATGACCGATCCTCGGCTGTGGCTGTGGTGATCTTGGAGGCATAGTGATCGACTCCTCATTTATATCACAGTTTCAACTGCCTCCCCTGCCTTTTCCTCAGGAAGTTCGCGCATGGGATCGAGATGCCGAAGCTCTCGGCCTGCCTGAGATACTGTTGATGGAAAATGCTGCCAAAGCGGCATTTGACGTTATACATGAACAGTACCCAGATATTGCAGGCAAAGTCATCTGGTTAATTATGGGCAGCGGCAATAACGGCGGTGATGCCGCCTGCCTGGCCCGCTACCTTCTTGACGCGGGTGCAAGGCCTCTCGTTTTGCATACCAAGGCCTTGGGGCAACTCAAAGGGGCCAGTGGACAGCATGCAAAGGTTGCAAAGGCCTCGGGAGTGCCATTTTATCGCCTGCGCTATCATCGAGGCGGCTGGAATCTGCCGGATAATAGTCTGCCATACATTATTATAGATGGCTTGCTGGGTATAGGGTTTTGCGGTCCCCTTCGCTCTGATGTTCTGACTCTTGTTGAAGCTCTGAACAGCCTTGCGCCGGGACGAGTGGTTGTGGCTCTTGATGTCCCCTCCGGCCTCGATGCCTGTATGGGTAAACCCATGCCCACTGCCGTACGCGCCGACCTCACCATCAGCTTTGCCGCAGCCAAGCCGGGCATTGTTCTGCCTTGTGCCAAAACGTGGACGGGTTCCGTGCATGTATGTGGTATTGGCATCCCCGCTGCAATACGCAGCAAAGAGCGCTGCTCAGCATATCTGTTGGATGTCCAGTGTCTTTCGCCTCTCACGCGTCGTTCTGATCTGCCTGAAAACAGTTTCAAAAACACGTTCGGGCATGTTCTAATTTTAGGCGGCGCGCCGGGTTATGGCGGCGCTGCTCACCTTGCCGCCCGTGCTGCTCTTCGTACAGGGGCAGGTCTGGTAACCGCAGCGGCGCCTGCAGCAGCTGTTGCCGGCATTAAATGCGGCTGGCCCGAGATTATGACATTGGCTCTTGAGAATACAGAGCAGCATTGGCCATCAAGCATCTCGCCAAGGCTCGAATCTTTAATAACGTCTTGTACCAGCTTGGTTGTTGGCCCAGGCATGGGGCGAGGACAAGACGGAGCCGAGTTTCTACATGCCTTGCTGACACTGTCTCACCGTCCCCCAACAGTTTTTGATGCGGATGCTCTGGCTCTGCTGGCATACGACCCCAAACTATTCGCCAAAGTTCGTGAGGAAGATATTTTGACGCCGCACCCAGGCGAGGCTGGCATGCTTCTTGGGCAAACTGCGCAAGCAGTTCAGGCAGACAGGTGGGCTGCTCTGGAAAAATTGTGTGCCTGTAGCCACGGAGTGAATGTTCTTAAAGGGGCAGGCACAATGGTGCGGCAATCGGCCAGCCCAATATTGATTTGCCCCTATGATATTCCACAGCTGGCTGTGGGCGGTTCTGGGGATGTCCTTGCAGGTTGCTTGGGCGGTTTGCTTGCATCGCGGAGCGAAATTATACAAAAGTGCAGTGCAGAGTTGATCTGGGGCTGCCACCCTTCCCTGCTCACTGCGGGCATGGGAGTGGCGCTACATGCTCTTGCCGGGCGTAGCCTTGCCCAGCAATGGCCCTTGCGAGGTAACACATCAACCGAAACAGCAGACGCCCTGCCGCGTGTACTTCAAAGAATCGGCGAAAATCAGGAAGATATTCTTTCATGGTCCAAATAGTACTTTCAAGTATTGACGATACTGACTGCTTTGCCCGAATGCTCACAGAAGCTTTGAGCATTCATCCAAAAGTAAAAACACTTTTGCTGAATGGAGACCTGGGAAGTGGCAAAACTACACTGACACGCTATATGGTCCTGTCGTTACCGGGGGGATCTGAGTCTGAAGTAGCAAGCCCGTCTTTTACTTTATGCAATCACTATCCTACAGAACCGCCGATTCTGCATTGTGATCTCTATCGATGTGCTGGGGCTTTTCCCGAAGAGCTTTTTGAAGCACTTGATAACCCTAAATTTTTGAATATAATCGAATGGTCTGCATTTCTGTCAAAGCAGGATAGACCCGAAGAATATCTGGACATCGCCTTGAAGGCATGCGAAGAAGGTCGCTTGCTGACACTGCAAGCCTATGGACCATGTGCTGAAGCTTTGCTGCGTCATTTGCGCGGTCAATGGCCCATGCGCAAAGCCGATGCTGAGGGCCCGGCTGTTCCACACAGCTAGCCTGTTGTACTCTGTTAAGGATAGTGGGCAATGGATACAGGCATGAAAATTTTGGTGCAAAAGTTCGGCGGTACTTCCGTAGCCAGACTTGAGTGCATGAAGCAGGTGCGGGAAAAAGTTCTGCACGGCCTTGCTCAAGGTAATAAGGTTATAGCGGTACTGTCTGCCAGGTCTGGCGAGACCAACAATCTTTTAGCTCTGGCTGACGAATGGTCAAACACGCCAGACAAGGCCGAATGTGACGCTCTGGTAGCAACTGGCGAACAGGTTTCAATCAGCTTGTTCACTATGCTGCTTAAGGACGCAGGCATTCGCGCCCGGTCCTTGCTGGGATGGCAAATCCCTATTACCACAGACAATGATTTTGGCCGCGCGCGTATTCTGTCCATCAACAGTAAAGCCTTGCATGGGTTTCTTGAAGACTACGATGTTCTTGTAGTCGCGGGTTTTCAGGGCTGTACTGAGGACGGGCGCATCACAACGCTTGGCCGGGGTGGCTCCGACACCTCGGCTGTGGCTTTGGCTGCTGCGCTGGGATCAGTTGAATGTGAAATTTACACAGATGTTGACGGTGTTTATACCACCGATCCC
Source organism: Desulfovibrio sp. (assembly GCF_047607245.1). GTDB lineage: Bacteria > Desulfobacterota > Desulfovibrionia > Desulfovibrionales > Desulfovibrionaceae > Desulfovibrio. The sequence goes on along the minus strand of NZ_JASGDK010000121.1, from coordinate 35,311 downwards.
AACATCTGTTCTACAGCACGTAAAATGGACCGTGTAGCCTACGAAGAAATGCTGGAAATGGCCAGTATGGGGGCTAAAGTTCTGCACATACGCTCTGTGGAATTTGCTAAAAAATATAAAGTTCCCGTGCGGGTGCGCTCCACATTCAGCAGTGATCCCGGCACTCTTGTTACTCAGGAGGATTCCAGCATGGAAGCCGTTCTTGTTTCCGGCATTGCTTATGACAAAGATCAAGCCCGTGTAACTATCCGTGACCTGCCCGATGTGCCGGGAATGGCTGCTGCGGTATTCGGCCCCTTATCTGAAAAAGGTATCTTGGTTGACATGATTGTTCAGAACACCAGTCTGGACGGTCATACAGATATTACGTTCACTATTTCCCGCAAGGACTTGCAGCAGACGTTGCAAGTCATGAAAGAAGTTGCCGAAAAAACGGGTGCTTCAGAAGTCCTGCACGATGTGAGCGTGGCCAAGGTTTCGGCCATCGGCGTGGGCATGCGCAACCATTCTGGCGTTGCTGCACGCACGTTTGCTGCCCTTACGCAGGAAGGCATCAATATTTTGATGATCAGCACCTCTGAAATCAAAATTACCATCTTAATCCAGGAAAAATACGTTGAATTGGCCGTGCGTATATTGCACGACACTTTCGGCCTTGATTGGGATATTGGTTAGCCAGCTTTTTTCCACATCTTGATAGTCTTTGCCACGGCAGATCCGTGTCGTGGTAAAGACTATCAGAGGCGGTTTTTTGTCTATGGCGCTAGTAAAAGTAACCGTTACCGAAATCAAGCCAGGAATGTTTATAGTTAATCCTGGGATTTCTTGGATAAAGGCTCCCCTCTTGTACATGCAAGAGGGGCTGATAACTTCGCACGAAGAAATTGACTATATTGTCAAGCAGGGCTACGCAGAGGCCTATCATGACCCTGCCCGCTTTCGTCGCATGGAGGAGTTTGCTGAAGACCCGGATGCAAATTCTCCTATTTGGCCAGCACCACGTGGCCCTCAGGTCTCTTTAGATGAAGAGATGCTGCAAGCCAGGGCTGTCTATGCCGATTCCTTTGAGCATGTAAAAAGCTTCATGCAGGCAGCTCAAGGCGGCGCGGTAGACGTTGCTGCATCCCAGCCTTACGTTGAATCCATCGTGAACAGCCTCAACCGAAATGTTGACGCGCTCATATCTTTGTCCAAACTCAAAAGCTCCGACGAATACACCTACACACATTCGGTTAATGTGACCATCTTTGCCGTGGCATATGCCCACTATCTTGGCCTTTCAGAGAACAAGCTGCATCTTGTGGGCATGGCTGGCTTGTTTCATGATTTTGGTAAAGCATTTGTTCCGCAAGAGATTCTTAATGCCCCCCGGCCGCTGACGCCCAAAGAACAGGAAATCATGCAATCCCACGTGCTGCTTGGCTACAATCAGCTCAAAAAAGTGGAAAACATGCATCCAGAAATTTTGCAGGGCGTAGTACAACATCATGAAAAGCACAATGGCACAGGCTATCCATACCGTTTGGCCGGAAAGAAAATTGGAATTTACGGCCGTATTCTTTCAGTGAGCGACAATTATGACGCTCTTTCAGCTAAAAGAGTGTACAAAACGCCAATGCCCGCAAATGTGGCGCTGGCTGTTATGTATAAAATGCGTGGCCAAACCTGGGCGCCCGGCTATGTTGAGCGGTTCATAAAAATGATGGGAATTTATCCTGTAGGTACCCCCGTACAGCTATCCAGCGGCGAACGTGGAGTTGTTTGCCGCTCGAACCCCAGCTTTCCCGCTCAACCCTGCATTATGGTTGCCTTTGATCCGGTAGGTAGACCCATAAAACCCAGCGTTCTGGATTTGAGCAAACAACCAGGTCTTGAGATTGAGCGCTCTCTATCAGGTAATGAAGCTGAAGATATGGATATCACCCTGCTTCTGTCCCAAAGCAATCATTAACGCAGATAAACTTTGAGATAACACAGGCTCGTTACGGCGTTTACAGCGCAAATATATAGTATTTGCGTTTGCGTGGCGAGGGTTGCTCATGCAGCTGTCAGAGCGTTTCAAGATGAAAGCTTCCGAGCCTTACTGATCTGTCAGCAGCTTACGCAGTGCTTCCATGTCACGGCATATCCAATCCGCCTCGGCCTGTATCAACTCAGATTCTGGACCATAACCGTATAATACTGCGGCACAGGGCATGCCCACCTCATGTGCTCCCAGCACATCGTATTTACGGTCCCCAACCATGATGCAGCTGGAAGACGGCGAAACGCCCAATTTCTGACATGCATAATGTAGCACAGCTGGCTTGTTGTTGCGCGGCCCGTTCAATTGCGCCCCGGCCACGCAGCTAAAATAGCTGGCAATGTCAAAATATTCGACAATACGCACCGCAAACGGCTCAGGTTTTGAAGTAGCCAATGCAAGCGTTTGCCCGCTTTCTGCCAGATGTTGCAGCAACTCACGAGCGCCGTCATAAAGACGATTTTCAAAAATACCACGTTCGGCGTAGTATTCTCTGTATTTATTGATTGCCTCTTGAATTTTGTTTTGATCATCAGGAAAAAACTGAGCAAAAGAATCCCGCAACGGTGGCCCAATAAAGGGAATCAGTTTTTCTTGCTCAACTGAGATGTCAAAATATTCCAGCGCATATTGCACGGATTTGATGATTCCCTGTTCCGAGTCGGTAATGGTGCCATCCAGATCAAAAAAAATGGGATTGAATTTCACGCTGCTTACTCCGTGTAGGGTTGCTCTATGGGGTACAAAAGCCGCCCCGTACTCACAGGGCGGCTTTTGTAATGCTCTTTAACTGCCAGGCTTCGCTATGGAATATCGCTCAGCATCGGCATTTCTTTGGATGAGGTAATAGTCACGGAATGCTTAACTTCAGCCTTTCCGTCGCCAGGCACCTCAATATTCCACAACAACATCTGTTCGTCGGTCACATGTTGCGCTGGCGGCGTATCATTATAGGTAGCTGTCACACCCTGATCAACAATCATCGGCATTGGCCGCTCAAGGCGAACATTAACAGGAGACTTGTGGGTATTGGTCAGCACGTACGTCCATGCCCAGGTCCAGGTGCGGCTTTTTTCAATAAAGCCACTTTCACCGCGTCTTCTGCTGTTAACAATGACATTAACATGCACACGCGGGTCTGGCCCGAAATACAATGTGGCTTCGCCACCTCGCGGAGTGAAAAAGCCCTGGCCAACACCTTGGCCGTCCACACAGAACTCTGCGGATCCATCTGGCCAAGAGTGTTCCGAAGGTAGGGTGTATTTGCCCATAAGCCATACGCGGCTATCACCCACCATAGGACGGGTCAGCCACTGCAGGGCAGTTTTCCACATATCCTCAACGATGAGCAAACGGGAGCGTCCTTCAGGCAGACCGCGTACGGCCAGGTTCCAGCGGGCAAAAACAGCGCTGTTGTCATGCACCACAGGGGGGTCAATAGAAGCAGTGTCAGCCTCTGCTGCCATCATCATGACACGGCCCGCCGCCTTGCGTGCGGTGGGAGCAGGCTGCGGCGCAGGTGCGGCCTGAGAATCAACAACCCACTTGTTCAACGGTGAAGGTTCTCGTGGGCCCTCGCCCCTGGAAATAAGGGTAATTTGGGCATTTTGCCAATCAATGCCCGAAAGTTGCCAGATTTCTGCCATCAGGCGAACAGAGGTTTCATTGCTTTTGCCGTTACCGGTTTTGGCGTCAAAAGTATAAACTGGCCGCCAGCCACAGTTACGCAATTGATAGCTGTAGGTCACGGGCAGATTTTTAGCCGTGACCGGTTTACGTAGAGCAATGGTAACGCGCTGTCCCATTTCAGGGCTCAGAGGCGTTTGGTCCAGTTGCTGGCGCAATACAGACAAATGGCTTTCGAGGTTCGCCTGCTCCACAATCAGTTCGGGAATGGCGCCGCTTTGCCTCTTTTCCCGCTGGGTAAGATCCTGAAAGGTACTGCTGGTCGGCGGACTTTGCCAGAGAGCCAACTGTGCCTTGATTGCAGCCAGTTTGCCGTTGATCTGATTTATTTCTGCAGTCAAGCCTTCGCGAATGGCGGCAAGATGGCCTTTACGTTCAAGGGCTTGCGGAGTTGAAGTCCAACGGGCGATGACATGTCCCGGCACACTGACCTGTAAGTTTTCAGCTCCGCCAGGCAAGACAAAACTCAAAATTCCCAAATCATCATTCATAACGACAGGCAAAATTTCTTCAACCTGTACCTGCCCACCGGATGGTGAAAGAATTGCGGAAATAGGGCTTGTTGGCGCAATTGCTACAGTTCTTTCCGCAGCAGCCCATGCGCCATCGGCTGCCATAAGGCCCACCAATAAAACGAGAAATAAAACCTTAACGCAATCGGAAATCTTGCCGATGCGAACGCGGTTCTGTGAAGTTTTCCCTGTGCGCATCTGCCCTCCCAAGGACCTGTTCCCCCGCGTCAGCCGTCTGCCACGGGGGAACGGCGCTTATCGTGTCAGTTTACGGAATTTGAGGCGGTGTGGCGTATCGGCATCCTTGCCGAGCCTTTTTTTGCGGTCTTCATCATAGTCCGAATAGTTGCCTTCAATAAAAACTACGTTGGCATCGTCTTCAAAAGCCATGATGTGCGTGGCTACCCTGTCCAGGAACCATCGGTCATGGCTGATAACCAGTACGCAGCCAGCAAAGTTGTCCAATGCGTCTTCAAGGGCGCGCATGGTGTTGACGTCTATATCGTTGGTAGGTTCGTCAAGCAGCAGTACATTGGCCCCTGATTTAAGCATGCGAGCCAAATGCAACCGATTACGTTCACCACCAGAAAGCACGTCGGCTTTTTTCTGCTGGTCTGCTCCGTGAAAGTTGAAGCGGGTGCAGTACGCACGCGCGTTGATTTCACGGTTGCCAAGTTTGACCGTTTCTGCCCCATCACTGATGAGTTCATATACCGTTTTGCCCGGCGTAAGGGATTCGCGTCCCTGGTCAACATGAGCAAATTGTACGGTTTCTCCGATTTTCATAGTGCCGGAATCAGGCTGTTCCAGACCCACCAGCATTTTGAAAAGAGTCGTTTTACCAGCCCCGTTGGGGCCGACAATGCCAACAATGGCTCCGGGAGGGATGATCCCACTTGCGCCATCCATCAGCATGCGGTCACCCACCGCCTTGCTGAGACCGGCAATTTCAATGACGCTCTTGCCCAGACGCGGTCCCGGCGGAATATAAATTTCCAGGTCTGGGGCCCGCTTTTCACTTTCGTGCGAAAGCATAGCCTCATAGGCATTGAGGCGAGCTTTGCCTTTGGCATGACGCCCCTTGGGCGACATACGAACCCATTCAAGCTCACGTTGCAGTGTCTTTTGCCGCTCGGCTTCGCTTTTTTCTTCGTGGGCCAGGCGCTTCTGCTTTTGCTCAAGCCAGGACGAGTAGTTACCCTTCCAGGGAATGCCCCTGCCACGATCGAGCTCAAGAATCCAGCCTGCCACATTGTCGAGGAAGTAGCGGTCATGCGTAACGGCAATGACTGTACCCGGGAATGTGGACAGATAGCGCTCAAGCCACGCCACCGATTCAGCATCAAGGTGGTTGGTAGGTTCGTCGAGCAGCAGAATATCAGGGTTCTGCAACAGCAGGCGGCACAGTGCTACACGACGGCGCTCACCACCAGAAATCTGCGGTACAGGCATGTCGCCAGGAGGACAACGCAACGCGTCCATCGCCATTTCAAGCCTGGAGTCCAGATCCCAGATATTTTTGGCATCCATGAGTTCCTGCACTTCAGCCTGCCGCGTGATAAGCGCGTCCATTTCCTCCGGTTCCATAGGTTCGGAGAATTTGGCATTGATTTCTTCAAACTGGCGGGCAATGGCAGTAAGCTCACTGACCCCGTCTTCAACAACCTCACGCACAGTGCGCGTTTCGCTGGCAAGTGGTTCCTGCTCCAGATAGCCAATGGTGTATCCGGGTGCCAGAACGGTTTTGCCTTCAAATGATTGGTCCACACCAGCCAGAATTTTCAACAGGCTGGATTTACCCGAGCCGTTTAACCCAAGTACGCCAATTTTGGCCCCATAAAAATAGGAGAGGGAAATGTCTTTCAGCACTTCCTTCTGGCCGTGGCGCTTGGTCACACGGATCATTGAATAAATAATCTTGTCCGGTTCGTTGCTCATGATGCTCCTCAAAATTTGGTGACGTTTTCGCCCCGTGCAAAGTGCGGTGCGAAAACGCGCGCCAAATGGGCGCGCTCTTAAAGTAGTAGACTACCTGCTTGGGAAAGCTTTTTCAAGTGACGTTCATGCTGAGAGGTGGCTGAATCATAATCCTTGTTTCATCCAACCCATTATTCTCAGTAACTTTTTATCTCGCCTATTGCCAAGCCAACGTCACTCTGCCAGTATGCCCCACATAATCTTGTAACGCCTCAGGCGGAGGGATTGTCTTGCTGCGCCTTGCAATTAAAATCAGCGCCACCATCACACGCTATATGGGCATAGTGGTTATTGCCTGTTCGGTTCTGGCTCTCTGGAAGCCAGAGTTTTTTTTGTGGGTGGCCCCATATATCACAATTTTTCTGGGCCTTATCATGTTCGGTATGGGCATGACCCTGCGAGTGGGCGATTTTAGCCATGTATTGGCCAACCCCGGCCGCATTTTAATGGGGATAACCGCCCAGTTTGTTATTATGAGCTTGCTGGCCTTTATCCTTTGCCATCTTTGTGCTTTGCCACCCGACATAGCTATGGGACTTATCCTTGTTGGCGCTGCGCCAGGAGGCACCGCGGCAAACGTTCTGGCTTACATTGCCAAGGGTAATGTGCCGTATGCCGTAACCCTGACTTCGGTTGGAACCTTTCTTTCGCTTATTCTCATGCCCCTGTTTACCTGGTTTCTTGGTGGCGTGTGGATTCCGGTGGATGTTTGGGGCTTGATGCTGTCCATCAGTAAAATTGTCGTCGTTCCCGTCTTGTTGGGCCTTGTGGCACACCGCTTTTGTAACAGTTTTACCCAAACTGCCCTGCCCTTTCTTCCCCTGCTTTCGGCACTGATCATCACTCTTGTTGTGGCGGGCATTCTGGCGATTAACGCTGAAAACATCTTGATGGCTGGCCTCGACATTCTGGTAGCTGTTGTATGCCTTAATATTTCAGGGCTTGGACTTGGTAGCTTTCTTGCCCGTTTCATGCGTTTTGATACAAGTACAGCGCGTGCCTTTTGTCTTTCAGTCGGAACCAAAAACTCAGGTCTTGCCACGGCGCTGGCTCTGGCACATTTCTCTTCGTCAGCAGCCATTGCAGGCGCTCTTTACAGCGTGTGGCAAAATATTTCTGGTGCCCTGCTCTCCAATTTTTTTCATACCCGCCAGCAAGAATTCCCCCCAACCAAGGATAAATAATGAATTTTCGTCTCCCTCCTGTACTTGGCGGCACGACCCTTGTGGCCGGAACCGCCATTGGCGCTGGTATGCTGGCCTTACCTATGGCTTCGGCAGGAATGTGGTTTTACTGGTCCACTGCTCTCATGCTGGTGTCGTGGTTTATCATGCTGCGCTCAAGCCAAGCCTTGCTGGAAGTGAGCCTGCACTTTGAACCTGGGCACAGCTTTCACACAATAGTGCGAGATTTACTTGGTCCCAAATGGAGTTTCGCCAATGGCTGCGCTGTCACTTTTGTGCTTTACACTCTTATCTACGCTTATGTCAGCGGTGGTGGCTCAATCATTGAACAAAGCATAACTTCAATGACCGGAGATGCGCCGCCAAGGGTTCTCGCCAGCCTCATTTTTGCACTACTGCTTACAACTTTTATCTGGTGGAGTTCCAAGGCCGTGGATAGGTTTTCCATTCTGCTTGTTGGCGGCATGGTTATAACCTACCTCTTTTCTATCAGCGGTATGGTAACCCATTTGCGTATAGATACCCTGATGGATAGCAACGGCGGCGGCGGGGAAATGATTTTCCTGTGGGGAGCAGTTTCAACCTACCTGACATCATTCTGTTTTCACGCATCAGTGCCCAGTTTGGTCAAATATATGGGCAAGGAGCCTCGCACAATTAACGCAAGTTTGCGTTATGGAACAGTTGTGGCCCTTGTTTGCTATGTGTCGTGGTTAACGGCGGCCGATGGCAATATTTCCCGCGAAGACTTCAAAGCAGTCATTACCGCTGGTGGCAATGTTGGCGACCTTATGGCTGCGACAGGCAATAACCTTGGCAGTTTTCTCATCCTGCGCATGCTGGAAAGCTTTTCTTTGCTGGCAGTGGCAACGTCTTTCCTTGGAGCAGGGTTGGGGCTTTTTGACTATATAGCCGACCTGTGCAAATTTGATGACAGCAATTTGGGCCGAACCAAAACACTGCTGGTTACTTTTGCCCCGCCCATTCTAGGTGGTATTATCTGGCCTGACGGCTTTTTGCCTGCTATTGGCTGGGCTGGTCTGGCATCGGCATTCTGGGCGGTCATTATACCAGCGTTACTTTTAGCCGCAGCCCGCAATCAGTTCGGAAAAACTAGCTACGTGACCCCAGGGGGCAGTCTTACCATCCCCATGTTGCTGTTTTATGGTTGCTTTGTGGCTGTCTGTCATACACTTTTTGTTTTCAATCTTTTACCCATGTACCACTGATAGAGGAGCGAAACATGAACAAGCAAGTCGTTAGCACGGATAAAGCCCCTGCCGCTGTTGGCCCCTACAGCCAGGCTATCAAAACAGGAAACCTCATGTTTCTTTCCGGTCAGGTACCAATTGACCCGGCCACAGGCAAACTGGTTGAAGGCGACGCTGCAACCCAGGCTGCTCAAAGCTGCAAAAATGTGTTGGCTATTCTTGAATCGCAAGGTCTTACAGCCGAAAACCTGGTTAAAGTCACGGTCTTTATTACGGACATCAGCAAGTTCGGCTCTGTAAATGAAGTATACAAGCAGTATTTCACAGCGCCTTGCCCCGCGCGGTCCTGCGTCGAAGTGAGTGCACTTCCCTTGGGTGCCAAAGTTGAAATTGAAGCCATTGCAGCTTGCTAAAGCTGGGTGACAATTAAAAAGAGGCGGGGTATGCAATCCATCCCCCGTCTCTTTTTCTGTCTTTTCGAGCGATAAAAGCCCCTTATTGAGCTTTACATACGCCCAATTTTGATGTGACAGTTTTCCCTTGCCATTTTGACTGCTTTGCAAAATAGTGATGAAAGACATAGCTGGCGGCCATAAAAAAGGCAGACTACATGAAATGGTTGAATTGGAACATTAAGGGAAATTCAGCCCTCAGTAAGCAGCAGAATTTGTTGCAGCAGTGTTTGGCTGTCTGGCCGCGCAGAGGAAAAACACTGCTGGAAATCAATTGTGGTCAAGGGGTGTTTTCTCCGTTGTTGTGGGAATGCGGTTTTGACCTGACTGTCACGGAATTGCGCCCTGAATTACGGTCTCAGGTTGCCGCCATTATGGGGGGGCGGGCTGAAATATTGGCCGCTTCCGAAAATTACCTGCCTTTTGATGATAGTTTTTTCGACAGCGTGGTACTGCACCTTGCCGCCATCGATAAAAAAGGAATTGACATTGCTGTGCGCGAAGCCTTGCGCGTTGCTTCCAGTGGTCTTGCGGTTACCTTTTGGAATAGTGCTTCTTTGGCCTATGCCTTGCATCGCATTCAGGGGAGCAGGAGTTCCTGGTCAGGCCCGGTACACAATTGGTGGCAAGTCTGGCGAGCACTCAAAAATACAAAAGTTGGCCGACTTTGTGGAACAAGCACGCTTGCAGGTCCACGAAGTTTTTGGAATGGTATTTGCCCGTTAAGTTGTTGCACGCGCATGTTGAGCTTGCCCTTTGGGGCTTGGGGCGTCATTCGCCTTGATTTGGAATCGGCACGCCCGGTCACTCCTATGCCGCTCAAAATCAAGAGGCCCCGTTTGCGCAGCCCTCAACCGGCAATGGAGTGCGGTTCAAAAAATTCTTTGAATTCTCCATAGAAGTTCTTGCCACAGGTATATCATGAAGCTCCCTTTTCTTCCTACGATCGTAGCTTTTGTAAAAAAACATACGCTTGTGTTGGCAGCGGCTGTTCTTGTTATTATTGTCGTTGTTATGGGGGTCAGTGGCTGGCGTTATTTTCAGTATCGCCAGTCGAGTCAGTATGCCTATGAAACTTTGCGCGACGCCCTAAAAACAGCTGATACTGAAAATATTGCTGAGTTTGTTGATTTCAATACGTTTTCAGCGAATTTGAGCAAAAACTTGATGCAGAGTTATCCTTTCCTCAAAGCGGGGCCAGATCAAGAACGGCAATTGCGTGATATGATACAGACTTCTTTACTCAAGCAGGTTCGTACCAAACAGGAACCCGCTAAAGAAGAACAGGATCTGAAAACAAGATTAAGAACCCCCCTGTATGCTTTGCCGCAAGATTTCATCACTCAGATTGTCAACACCCTTAGCTTGCAAACTTCCAGCGAAGGCACTGCCCTTCTGACAGCCAAGGTGCATCATCCTCTTCTGGATAAAAATTTCTTGCTCATTTTTCGAATGGACATGGCACCTGAGGGATGGCGTGTGCGCAGTTTGATAAATGGCCCTGAACTGGTGCGCCAGTTCCGTGAAGCTCAAGAAGAGCGCATGAATGCGCAACGCCAAATGATTTTAGATAAAAACATACAGACTGAGCGGCGCATCAAGGATCTTTTTCCTCTTCAGTCCTGCTCGGCCAGTGCAGGGCTTATTTCAGATGGCACCACGCTGCTTTTGGTAACGCGTGTTCTGGCGCGCAATATTGGCACTGTCAGTGTGAATAATATGAACCTATTTGCTGAATTTAGCACTGCTTCAGGATCTGTTTTGCTGGCACGTAATCTTAATGCGGTTCAGCCCACGCACCCTGGTGAGGACTTTGAACACAGCTGGACAATTGAGCTTGATGGCAGCAGCGATCTCGGGAAGCGTATTTTGAGCGGGCAACCTTTGCAATGCAAGGCTTCTTGGAAAACACTTGGACTCAACAGTGGCGAAGTACTGCATATATCAGAAGCTCCAGCCCCAATTGAAGAATTTCAATAATCGTGGCACGTAATTGACGCAAATATGACTTTTCTCTCCCCTGCTTCTATGGCATAGTCAGAATTGTTATTCTGGCCACGTGGAACCAAAATTTATGTTAAAAATCGGTGCGCCTACTGCCGAATCTGTTCAAAAATATAGGCGTATTGCCGTACCCGTGTGATTGATTTTTTTTTGACGTCACAGTTATTGTTTAGCAGGCAAGTTTCAGCAGGACGGCCTTGGCCTTGAGCCTGACCGTTCCCATCGTCAACATCTAAGGAGCCGTCACATGTCGGGCCTCAGCCGATCCATTCATCTTACGGTGCATATTCATAAAGATCCTGCGGCTATGGCGGAACGTGCCGCGCATATTCTTGCTGCCGCCTGCGAAGAAGCTGTTGCTGACAGAGGCGTTTTCCGTATCGCTCTTTCTGGTGGTCAGACCCCCATCCCTCTTTTCCGGCTTTTGGCTGGCGACGACTGGGCTGATAGGTTGCCGTGGGATAAAATGAGCATTTTTTGGGTTGACGAACGCTGCGTCGGCCCTGAGCACGCTGACAGCAATTACGGTCTGGCACGTAAAGAATTGCTTGGTCATGTTCCCGCTACGCATTTCTATCGCATGCGTGGTGAAGAGGACCCTGTTGAAGCTGCCGTCAAATATGAAAAGCAGCTACGGACAGAATTCGACCTTGGCCCGCAGGAGATGCCCCGCTTTGACTTTGTGCTGCTTGGTATGGGCGAAGATGGCCACACTGGTTCCATCTTTCCTAACTCGCCTGCTTTGGCAGAGAAAAAACGCCTTGTTATTGATCAGTATGTACCGGAAAGGAAGGCTGACCGCCTGACATTGACCCTTCCTGTCATCAACAATGCGCGCTGCTGCATGTTTCTTGTGACTGGTGCGGAAAAGCATGCCGTTCTCTCACGAGCTCTTGACCTGCTTGCTCCCCCAACCTTGCCGGCGCAAATGGTGCGCCCAGGTTTTGGTGATCTGGTGTGGGTTGTGGATGAGGCCGCGGCAACAGGCGTGTAACTCGAGCTGACTCGCTTTTGAAATTGACGACAAGTTCAAAGCCGGCATTTAGTTGAAAACCCGGGTTTCGACATAATCAAAGCTTTATTGCGAGCAGAGGGCTCTGTCTATCCGCCGCCAGCAGATATTTCGAAGTTAAAATACTCCAGGAATCAAACTTTCAGACGATAAAGGCCCCCTGCTTTCGCGGAGGGCCTTTATCGTCTGACTTGAAAGGTCAGCAAATATATTCGCTGCTCATAAATTTTGTAGTTACTATTGCAGTTTTTTTGCCAACAGTTCGTTAACGAGAGCCGGATTGGCCTTACCCTTGGTAACGCGCATAATTTGGCCCACAAAGAAGCTTATGAGTTTGGTTTTACCACCCTTGTACGCTTCAACTTCCGAGGGGTTGGCGGCAATGACTTCGTCGACAGCCTTTTCAATTGCTGAGGTGTCGGAAATCTGAACCAGCCCTTTTTCTTTCACATAGGTTTCGGGCATGGCCCCACTTTCAAAAATATCGCTGAAGATGTCATTGGCAATCTTTGCGCTGATCAGTCCTTGGTCAACAATGTGTACCAATTCTGCCAAAGCTTCAGGACGCATGCTCCATTGGGCGGGATTTGCGGCGCTGACGCCACGAATATTGCATTCGCGCAACAAGGGGCCAAGTACAAGATTGGCGGTTTTGCGTGCATCTGAAAGTTTTGCAGCGGCTTCAAAAAAGTCGGCCAGCCCACGGCTCTGAACCAAAACTTCAATCTCAGCTTCGGGTAAACCTGTCATCTGCATAAAACGGGCAGCCCTGCTTTTGGGCAACTCAGGCAGCTCTTCCTTCCATATGGCCATTTCTTCATCGGAAATTTCAACGGTCAAAATATCCGGATCAGGGAAGTAGCGGTAATCGTGCGCTTCTTCTTTACTACGCATAGAGGCCGTGGTGTTTTTCACGGCGTCATAAAGGCGCGTTTCCTGTATAACCTTATCACCGTCGTCCAGCACATCTTGCTGCCGGCCAATTTCATATTCGATGGCCCGCTGTACATTGCGGAATGAATTGAGATTTTTCAATTCAGTGCGTGTGCCGAAAGCTTCTGCGCCCACAGGCCGTAAGGATACGTTTGCATCACAGCGGAAGCTGCCTTCTTCCATATTTCCATCACATACGCCAAGGTACGTTACAATAGCGTAAAGAGCCTTAAGGTATGCTACAGCTTCAGCTGCGGATCGCATATCCGGCTCAGAGACAATTTCTACCAAGGGTGTGCCAGCCCTGTTCAAGTCGACGTAGCTGACGTTTTCACCCTGGGCATGAATGTTTTTACCAGCGTCATTTTCCATATGAATTCTGGTAATACCTACCCGTTTGACAACGCCATCTGTCTCAATATCCAGATGGCCATGCTCACAGATGGGCAGCTCAAACTGGGAAATTTGGTAACCAGCTGGAAGGTCAGGGTAAAAGTAATTCTTGCGCGCAAAAACAGAGCGAGAATTTATGGTGCAGTCGGTAGCAAGCCCCACCAACGTCGCGAAATGTATGGCCTGCTTATTAGGCACTGGCAACGCGCCAGGCATGCCTGAGCAAACTTCGCAAACATTGGAGTTCGGCGGTTGACCAAATGTGGTCGAGCAAGAACAGAACAATTTGGAGGCCGTGGCCAGTTGCACATGCACTTCCAGGCCGATAACGGCTTCATAGGCGGCCATAAATTAACTACTCCCTTAAGTAATCAGCTCTAATGAGGAATGCTTGCATCAAAGTATTTGCCCACGCCGTATTCTCCTCTGCGGAAGAAAAGTCTGGCTTCTGGGCCGATGATCTGCATTTCGCGGTTTTTGCTCTGCACATCAAGAGCGATATGCATTTCCTTGGTGCAGCCGGTAGAATACGTTGAGTCTTTGCCAGACCACTGCGGCGGAACCTTGCGCCCAAGAAGTGCAAAACTTTCCTCAATATCCTCAAATGTTTGAAAGCGCCACACATCAATGAGACCGCTACGTTGCACGCGCTCCCACATGTACATGAGATCGTCCCCGTCCATACCATCAATGAAGTGCTCAGCGGGGTTAATTATCAGGATATTATCCATTTTTTTACGTAAATTGTCCACAAAAGCGTGAACCAGGTTGATTGCCGTAGAAGTTTCACCCGGGATGCTGCCGATAACGCAGCTGTAGAACATAATGGTACGGCCTTGGCTTTTCGCTTCGCGCATACCGGCAATAATACTTTCTGCTTGCGCGGCAATGGCATCTTCGCTGAATTTTTTAACTTCAGGGGCATGCTTGCGCAGCTTGATATGAAAGCCATTATTATCACGCCAGTAGCAAATGACATCTCGTGTAAATTCCTGGCTGGTGCCGAGCAGAACATCAGCTGCACGCCAGCCTTTGCCAAGAATGACATCTGCTTCTTTCCACGCTCGAGAAAAAGTCACAGAAACGCGGTATAAATTAAGTCTCTCTCGCGTGCCATCGCCGATCACTACAAGGCGATGCTCTCTTAAGTGCCGCAATAGGTCATTTTTACTCAATTTATCTTGACGTAAAACAACGCCGCCGCGCAACCAGGGCTTGAGCGATGGGTCGGTCTCCACGTCTTCCAGTGTCGGCGCATAGAAATAAAAGCCAGTTTTAACTGCAAAAATGACTCTGTGTCCCATGCGGATAAGGCTCTGCACCATCACCAGATCAAAAAGAGTGCCCCCATCAGCATCACAAAGAAAAAGTATCGTCCCTGACCGTCCGGCGCTGGCTTCAAAATAGAGGCGCAAATCATCACAGGCCGCGTAGGCCTCGTCCATTGCGCGGCGAATTTCTTCGCTGGATGGCTGTTTTTCAAGCCAGTCTCGCGACATGGCTGAAAGACAAAGCAGGCGGGTCACTTCAATATAGTCCATGCTGCGACGCGCTTTGGATATGCCTGTAGGCATTGGTCCTTTGGGCATGGCCTCAAGGTTTTCATAAACTTCCGGCGTCGACAACACTTCCTGCTGTAGCGCCGTGGATGTTCGCCGCCGGTCTTCCCAGGGGTCGTCCAGCATATGCCCTTGAGCCAATACAAGGCCTGTCATTCTTTTAACAAGGCGTGAGGGAATAAGGGTATGCTGCGCTATATACTGTGAAAACCGATAGCGGCAGAACTGCAAGATACGTCTACGCGTGGCTTTATCCGGCACAAAAGAACGCACCAGTCGCATAATGATGCGCCAGGATCTGTTGTACTGGTTGCGCAATTCCACAGAAGGGGCTTGGGCACATAGCATGGAAAAGGTGGCGTCCGAGCAAGGCAGATATATTTGATCGGGTGCAAGATGCACCATAAAAGACATTTGCTCCGGACTGACAATGAGGTCAGGATTCATTCTGTAAGCCAGGTTGTTGTCCATGAGCATACTATACAGCCATGCATCGAACCGGACATTCTCACCCAGGTGAATATCCCGAACCTTTACGGGAGCAAGCTCTTTATTCATAGGTTTTCTCCCGTGTTGCTTCCGGTTGAGCCCTGTAAAACAAAGCCTCTGGTGCGTAGACGTTCAAAAAAGGAAGTACCCTCCCCCATAAATTGCACGGCTGCAGGCAAACCGGAAACATGCAGAATGTCGCCCATTTCAAGCTTTTGCCCTTCTTGACCGTCCACAGTCAGATAACAGTCTGTAGAGCCACGCAAAATCTGAAGTTGAATATCTGTTTTACCAGGAAAAACCATTGGAGAAATCGTATTAAGGAAGGGGCACACAGGTGTAAAACCGATGGCATCCATTAAAGGATAAAGGAGTGCGCCGCCCGCAGAAACATTGTAGCCTGAACTGCCAATTGGCGTGCACAGGATGATGCCGTCACTGCGCAGAGACCCCATACGCTGTCCGTCAGCCCAAATATCAAGACAAACCAAGCGTGAGAGGGCTCCCCGGCTTACGACAACGTCGTTAATAGCCACTCCCTCGGCAAGCCTTGCGCCAGACCGTGAAACGGACCAGTGCAAGGCCATACAGGATCGTATGGGTTCCTGTCCCTTCAGGCATTCTTCAAGCTTTTCACGCCAATCTTCAGGCTGGGCGTCGGTTAGAAAGCCCACGCGCCCAAAGTTGACACCCAGCACAGGTACGCCTCGCCCAACAAGGCGGCGGGCAACGCCGAGCATGGTACCATCACCGCCAAGCACCACAACAAAATCAAGATCAGATGCTGCGTATAAGGAAGAGGGCAATCCTGCCTCAACCAAATCAGCTGAGTGTCCCTGCCCGGTCAGCCAAGCGCGGATTTCTTCACCGAGTTGCGCGGCACGTTCGTGACGGGCTTTGCAAACCAAGAGGATGTGGCGTTTGTGTTGATTTTGCATAAGTCAACAATTTACGTTATCAAGGCTTTTACCGCAAGCCCGCCGACCTCGCTTGTCAGGGCTGTCGCTTTGTCATATGAACAGTAACTTCCATGTCACAACCCCATAGGCCGTTATTTCATGAATGACAGCGCACTCGACATAATAGCCGCGCATGCGCGTGATGGTGCCCGACTGCGAGAAATTTTCTTCGCGGAACAGGCCATTAATTTACGTGACACAGCTTTGCGACTTGCAACCAGTTTGGCGCAAGGTGGAAAAATTTTGCTCTGTGGCAATGGCGGCAGCGCGGCGGATGCGCAACATCTGGCTGCAGAATTTGTTAACCGATTTTTGGTTGATAGACCTGCCTTGCCGGCCATAGCGCTCACAACGGACACTTCTGCGCTCACTTCAATCGGCAATGACCTTGATTTTAAACAGATTTTTTCTCGACAGGTTGAAGCTTTGGGCCGCAAAGGTGACGTTTTGATAGGCATATCCACTTCCGGTAACAGCCCCAATGTTGTGACGGCTCTGGAGGCGGCGCGCAGCGCAGGCATGCTTACTCTTGGCTTTACAGGCCGGGGGGGCGGAAAAATGGCTTCCTTGTGCCACATGCTGCTGGA
Source organism: Desulfovibrio sp. (assembly GCF_047607245.1). Classification (GTDB taxonomy): domain Bacteria; phylum Desulfobacterota; class Desulfovibrionia; order Desulfovibrionales; family Desulfovibrionaceae; genus Desulfovibrio. The sequence goes on along the minus strand of NZ_JASGDK010000121.1, from coordinate 18,330 downwards.
TGTGCCCAGTACAAGTACACCTTTGATTCAGGAAATTCATATTACAGCCGGTCATCTGCTTTGTCAGCTCACGGACCATTATCTTTTTGAAAATGTGGCGGCACTGACGCCCTATCTGCACGCGGATACAGTAAACGAGGATTAATCATGCCCATTTATGAGTACTGTTGCGAAAAATGCGACCAAAATTTTGAAGAATTGGTTTATGGCGATGCGGCCCCGGCCTGCCCGCATTGCGGATCACACGCAACGCACAAGCTTATGTCCTGCTGCGCCCATCGTGGCGGCGGCGCACATGGGGATGATTACGCACCCTCTTCTGGCGGCGGTGGTGGTTGCGCCGGATGCTCCGGTGGTAATTGCGCAAGTTGCGGGCATTAGGTGGGGACCGGCATGCGCAAAACAATCACTATTGCCACGCGTGGCAGTCGTCTCGCCCTCTGGCAGGCAGAGCACATCAAGAGTTGCCTTCAGGACATAGCGCCTGAGGTTGAAATTCTTCTTAATGTTATCAAAACCAAAGGCGACATCATTCTTGATGTACCTTTGGCAAAGGTTGGCGGCAAGGGGCTCTTTGTTAAAGAGATAGAAGAAGCCCTGCTTAACGACGAAGCCGATCTGGCCGTGCACAGTATGAAAGACGTGCCTATGGAGCTGCCGCAAGGTCTTCTTTTGGGCTGTGTTCCGCCGCGCGAAGATCCCACGGACTGCCTGCTTTCATATAAGTTCGATTCGCTGGAAGCCTTGCCGCAAAATGCGTGCGTTGGCACCAGTAGCCTACGCCGTCAAGCACAACTGCTTGCACAGCGGCCTGATCTGCAAATCGAAAGTCTTAGAGGCAACGTTGATACCCGTTTGCGCAAATTACAGGACGGCGTGTATGATGCCATTGTTTTGGCCTCTGCCGGACTGAATCGTCTGGGATTAAGCGCTCCTTACATGCACTCTCTTGCCCCGCAAAGTTTTCTTCCTGCCGTTGGGCAGGGAGCCTTGGGCATTGAATGCCGAGAAGACGACCATGATCTGTTCACGCTGCTTGCCCAACTGGAAGACACCCCAACCAGGGTGTGTGTAGAGGCTGAGCGAGGGTTTCTGGCAGGACTTGAGGGCGGATGCCAAGTGCCCATTGCTGGTCACGCACGCCTGCTGGACGATGAAACGCTCTGCCTTGAGGGTTTGGTGGCTGAAGTCGACGGAACCCGTATTCTCAGAGCTGAAAAATTGGGGCACACATCACAGGCGCGCCAGTGGGGCTTTGAGCTTGCCGAAGAAATACTCAATCAGGGTGGCCGTTCCATCCTTGAAAAACTTTACCGACAGTAATAGGTATACCAGATAGATATGTCTAAAATCTCATCGTTACCCGGTTCAAGATTGCACGCTACGCTGGACCCGGCGCGTCTCCCTTGGGATGACAGCCGGGGTATTCCTGTCCAACGCAATGGGCGCAGGACTCCTTTCCAGCCCCGCGCCATGCAGGCACTGGATATTGCCCTGCAAATCAAAGCTCGTGGCTACCATGTCTATCTTTCCGGCGAAACGGATCTTGGGCGCACGCACATGTTGCTCAATTACTTGCGCCCGCAGGCACGCAAAGCGCCTACACCGCCTGATATTATCTATGTACATAATTTTTCAGACCCTGACAGGCCACTTCTTTTTGCTCTGCCCGCAGGGCTTGGCAAGAAGTTCAAGCAAAACTTTAAAGAAATGCTTGATGGCATCGTAAAAGAACTGCCTCGCCGATTTGAAGCCAATGCGTATATGAAACGCCGGGCCAAGCTGGTGGACAAGTTTCAGACCGCGCGTATGGGCCTTTTACGTAAAATGAACTCCGTAGCCGTAGACAAGGGCTTTAACCTTGATATGGACGAAAACGGCGGGCTTACCCTTTATCCCCTTGTTGAGGGTAAACGCCTGAATGAAGAGGAGTTCGACAATCTTGACAGTACGATCCGCCTGAAACTCAAAAGCCGTGGCGACAACCTGGTGCAATCCATGGCTGGCTTCATGCGGCAATTGAACAAGGCTGAAGAAAATTTTCAGGATGACGAGCGCGGACTAGAGCGCGAGGCAATGGGACAGGTGCTGGATGCTCTGCTCTCGCCAGTTGAACAAAAAACGCTCAAAGCCTGCTCTAACGACGGTCTAGCTGGATATTTTGAAGCCCTTCGTGAAGACATGCTGAAAAATACCGACGCATTTCTTCAAAGAGAAGGCGTTCCCCTTTCACAGGGCGGCGAAGGGCATGGCGGTCCAGGTGCAGACAGCGTGCTCTACCGCTATGCTGTCAACCTGCTGGTTGATAATAGCAAGCAGGAAGGCGCCCCCATTATTGTAGACGACCATCCCACAGCGGTTAATTTGCTCGGTTGCATTGAGCGCGAATCAGAAATGGGCGCACTGGTGACCGATTTTACACTTATTCGCGCGGGAAGCCTGCATAAAGCTAATGGCGGCTTTCTTGTGCTGCATATTGAAGATCTTTTACAGCATCCGACTGCGTGGGAAGGTCTGTTACGGGCATTGCGCTCAAACCAGGCGCGCATTGAAGATGCAGGGGAAGCGCCAGATACGGCCATTCGCACCAAAGGGTTAACCCCCGATCCCCTACCTTTGGATTTGAAAGTTGTTCTGGTTGGCGGTGAAGAGTTGTACGAAGGGTTGCTTGTCAATGATGACAGGTTTTCCAAGCTTTTCCGCATCAAAGCCCACATGGCAGATGAAACTGAGCGTAACTCTACGAACATTCGCCATTACATAAGCCATATCGCCCACATAATTCAGGGCTGCGAACTCCCTCCTTTTGATCGTACGGCTCTGGCCTGGCTTGTGGATCTGGGGTCCCACTTGTGCGAAGACCAGCGGCGTCTTTCGCTCAAGTTCCCCTTGCTGCGCGAATTGATGATTGAAGCTTCTGCTTTGGCCAATATGCGGGGCGAAGAAATAATCAGCGCTCCTATTCTTGAAGAAGCGTACACAGCGCGGATGTATCGAGCCAATCTTGTGGAAGAAATATTCATGGAAGAATATGACCGTGAGATGATCAAGGTTCGAACATCAGGTTCGGCCATTGGTCAGGTCAACGGGCTTTCAGTCACTTGGCACGGAGATTTCGAATTCGGGCTGCCCCACTGTATTTCTTGCACTGTTGGCGTGGGGCATGAGGGCATCATTGACCTTGAGCGTGAAGCAGAATTGGGTGGTCCCATCCACACCAAGGCCATGATGATTCTCAAAAGCTATCTGACCGATCTTTTTGCCCGCAAGAAGCCCTTAGTTCTTTCCGGATCGTTATACTTTGAACAAAGTTATGCCGGAATTGAGGGCGATTCAGCATCAGGCGCAGAGCTTGTAACCCTGCTTTCGGCTCTGGCCGAAGTTCCGGTTCGCCTTGATCTTGCCTTTACAGGGGCAGTCAGTCATGCAGGACAAATCATGGCTGTGGGCGGTGTTACCCGTAAGATTGAAGGCTTTTATAAGGTTTGTGCGAGGCATGGGCTTACAGGCACGCAAGGGGTAATCATACCACACGATAATGTGGACCACCTCATGCTCTCCCCGGAAGTTCTCAAGGCGGTAGAGAATAAGCAGTTCAGCATCTATGCAGTGCGCCGGATCGAAGAGGCTCTGTTGCTGCTTACCGGTCTCGCCGCTGGGCGCCGCTTGAAAAACGGCGGCTTTACGCGAGGCAGTCTGTACGACCTTGTGGATAGAAGACTTGAACAGCTGGGCGACTACGCCCAAAATGCCTTCAGGCGCAGCAAGCGTAGTTGAGTGTTGAAGTTGGGGGGTGCCAGCGCTCCACTCTGAGTTGACTTTACCGACATTTGCAGATATTCTAATAGAATATCTTGTAAATTATTGAATGATCATCCAACCTGTGCCCGCGAAAACTATGATGAACAAAAGCAAAAAAGAATCATTGCTCCAGGCGGCTAAGGACTTGTTTGGCGAATGTGGTTACGTAGAAACAACGTTTAAAAAAATTTCTGACAGGGCTGGAGTCGCTCTTGGCCTGTTGACCCACCATTACGGCAACAAGGAAAAGCTTTTTTTGGCCTGTGGGCTGGATGTACTGGAGCATTTTCTTCAAAGACTGCGTCAGGCCACTGCTGAGGCTGATTCAGGCTTTGATGGAGTCATGCGCTTTTGCAAAGCCTATCTTGATTTTTCCATTGACAAGGATTCCAGCTGGTTGGTGCTTGTACGCTGTTCACCTTACAGCGATATGAAAACAAAAACTGACCGCGACATTATGGATTCTATGTTTTCACAGGTTCATCAAGAGCTGGAAAGAGTCATCGCACGCGGCATTGAAGATGGCAGTCTTGTGACTGTGGACAGCAGATCTACAGCCCAGGTTATCATTTCGTTGATGGTAGGCGCTAACCGTACCCGCGTGCTTACACCCTACGCAATGCCAACTCTGTACAAAGATGTGCTGGATTTCGTGGCCAGATCTATAAAAGCCTAGAAATTTTTACTGCCATGCTTACGCTGCAGGTCTTTATTGACAGTGCAGTGGAGAAAATGTAAATTTTTGTTATGAAACTACTAAGAGCCATCCGCGACGTTCGATATTATTTTACCGGAGTCATACGCTGACCCCAGGATCGCGGATTTATGGCCATTGTGCTTATAAGGCAACATAGCCGCCGACCACAGGGGTCGGCGGCTTTTTTTGATTGTGCGCTTTTATCCGCCGGAGGGCTCATGGACCTGATTTCAACGCTACAGTTGATGGATTCCGCAGTGCTCATTGCAATGGCGTTATTGGTTGGCTCTTTTGTTATGGCGCTCATCAACCTGGTGCGCCAGACTCAAAGGGGTTAGACATGTTGGGCGACGCTCTCATCTGGCTTGGGTACATCGCGGCGTTCATCTGGTTGGCGCGCAAAGGGCAAGGGCATGACGCGATGGCGACGGGCCGTGTGGGCTTTGTCATTCAGGCTTTGGCCTATGTGGCAACCTACATTTCCGCCGTGGCTTTGGTGGGCTTCGGCGGACTTTCATACCTGTATGGCATGCAGATGCTGCTTGTGGCTGCTGGCAACGTATGGCTGGGAACTTGGTTCGTCTACCGTTATCTGGCCTGGCCTACACGGATATGCCAACGTAATCTTCAAGCCCGCACGCCTACACAGCTTCTTGCCAAGGGGCACAAAAGCCCTCTGCTGGGTAAAGCCCTTGCACTGATTTTTGCCATTTTTCTTGGCGTGTATGCTTCGGCGGTTATCAAGGGCGCGGCTCTCATGCTTGCCCAGATATTGCCTATCCCTGTGTGGGCATTAGTCTGGATTGCAGCCGTGGTGGTAGGCGTGGTGGTCTTTATTGGCGGTCTACGCGGAGTCCTTTACACCGAAGCAATGCAGGGCGTTGTTATGCTCATTGGCATTGTTTTGCTCATATGGGCCGTGCTGGACAAAGTTGGCGGCCCGCTGGAGGGCATTACTCAGCTTGCGCAGCTTGCTCCCACACCACGAGCCAATGAGGGCTTTCTTGCCCTTTCAATGGGCGAACAAGGCTGGTTTATTATTTCCCTTGTGATGGTCACATCAGTGGCGGTATGGTCACAGCCCCAAATGATGCAACGGCACTTTGCGCTTAACTCTACACGCCAAATCAACCGCATCACCCCGCTGGCTATGCTTGTGCTTACCGTGCTTGTTGGCGGAACCTATTTTGTGGCGGCTCTTTCTCGGCTGATTTTGCCGGAGATTGCTTCTGCTGATGATGTTGTGCCCCACTTGGTGAAAATGCTTCTGCCGGATGTTGGCCTTCAGGTATTCGTTCTGGCTATTGTTTCTGCATCGCTGTCAACAGCTACTGCCCTTTATCACATTGCTGTATCAGCCATTGCCGAAGACTTGCCTGGCAAGCCAGCTACCAGATTTTCCTGGTTTTTAGGTATTGTCTTTTGCGTGGTCGTTTCTGGTGGCAGCGCCCAGATCAAGGGGCAGCTCATCGCTCTTTTATGCACCACCAGCTGGAGTATTGTGGGGGCAACTGTACTCATCAGCTATGTGGCGTTGGTGCGTTTTGGCAAACGCAGTTCCTTGGCCGCGTGGTTGAGCTGTGGCCTTGGTTTTACTTCGTGCCTGCTGTGGTACCTGCTGGCCAACAAAGCAATTTCGCCTACCCCTGTCCTGGGAATGCAGGCGGCGCTTGTTCCGCCCTTCTTTGTGGGATTGGCCTTTTCTCTGGTAGGCTGGTTCGTGGGATGGGCTCTTGACCACGAAGGCCGCAAGGCTTCAACCTTCTGGCCAGCGCCTAACGCCTAACTATACAGCAAACACAAGATAAAACGCACAGCGCCCGCAGCCTTCCATTGACGGCTTTGCGGGCGCTTTTTCTATGACACTGGCCGAAAACATTTCGGACGCATGTTTCATCAAATGAACACTGGCATGCTGATACGTCTTCTGCTATTTCTGATTCGGCATTTCCCCAGTTTATCGCGTTGCCCCGAAGATCGCCCTCTGCCCACGCATCGCATGCACATTCATCGTTGCGCTTGCCAGACGCGCGCACCACATTGACAGCAGCCTGTGAGTATAAGCAATGAAGACCTCTCTTGTCCGCGATTCCATAATTGTTGGTGCAGCCTTGTTTTCAATGCTTTTTGGTGCGGGAAATGTGGTTTTTCCCCCGTATATAGGGTTGACGGCAGGTCCGGAATGGTTTTTGGGATTCATCTGCTACTACATAGCTGATGTAGGCTTGGCCCTACTGGCCATTTATGCCATGCTGGCTTCTTCCTGCATTGACAGGAAGGAAGGCATCATGCACCGCCTTGGAAACACGGCAGCTATGCTTATGATGTGCGCCATCATTCTTTGCATTGGCCCTTTGCTTGCAATTCCTCGCACTGGGGCAACAGCCTTTGCCATTTCTTTTTCACCCTTGGGGTATTCTTCAAAAGGGATCAGTGCGGCTAAGATTGTTTACTCACTGGCTTTTTTTGGAATATCTACCGTATTGGCGTTAAAAGAGTCCAATATGGTAGATGTCATTGCCCGCTACCTCTCGCCCATCAAGATTGGCGGTTTTCTGCTCATAGTCGCTGCTGCCCTTTACATGCCCATCGGCCCAGTCAGTGAGGTCGTGCGCGATGATAACGTGGCGTGGCACAGCATTCTGTCCGGGTATCAGACTCTTGATGTTATGGCGGCGCTGGTTTACGGCCTGATCATTGTGACTGCCCTGAAAAATAAAGGCTACGAAACCAACAGACAGAAAGCACTTTCTGTGGGTATTGCCAGCCTGGTAGCAGGAGCCCTGCTTTTTATTATTTATTTCGGGCTATGTTACCTGGGAGCCACAGGCTCTACCTATTACCCCGTAGATATAGAAAAAGGGGCATTGGTAACCAAACTGGTGGGTAGGCTCTTCGGCAGCACAAGCACAGTGTTACTGGCCATTATTGTGACGGTTTCATGCATGGCCACCTCTGTGGCGCTTATCGGAACAACTGGAACGTTCATTTCACAGTTCAGTAAAGGGCGGCTTAGCTATAGAGCTGTTGCCATTGGCACGGGGCTTTTCAGCATGATCGTTTCCAATTTCGGCCTCGACAATATTATCGCCTTTGCAGCGCCTATCCTTACTTTTTTGTATCCTGGCACTCTGGTTGTCATTGTACTTTCACTTTTCGACAAGTATATCATCAATGACAATATTTTTAGATTTGCTACGGCAGGCGCTTTGTTTGCCAGCGCCCTCAGCGTGCTGGATGACTGGGGAATATCTTTGGCCATCACATCACACCTGCCCTTCAATTCTGCCGGGCTTGGCTGGATTGTGCCGGCCTGTGTTTTTGGAGTAATTGGCTATTTTGTACGTTCATCCAGGCAGCCCTCCATCCGATAAGCAACGCAGCACGGCTTTCTTTCTCCATCAACTTGAGGCGCTGTAACAAAGCCGGGGCAGAGCTTAGAGCTTTTTTAAAGTTTAAATGCTCTAAGCTTTGAAACTGTACACCCGCAACGTCACTCTGCCCTAATTACTGTGCGGCTCGAACGCGAAGGCGCTTCTGGGCCGCACGCCCGGCATCGTCTACTACACGAACCTCGGCATCTCCGGGCACAGCCTTCCACAAAATGATCTCCCCGGGAGCTCTGCTGCCAAGGTAACTCCCATTGACGAACCAGTGCAGGCTTTTCACCCCAGCCTCTGCATGGGCAATGAATGCCACACTTTCGTTTCCTTTGTTGCTCAAACTCAGCCTATACACCAAACCATCTTTAGGCTGAACAATGCGTGGGGGGCTTCCTGCCTGAAGATCCTTGCGTTCGCATTCTGGCATAAATGGCGGTGGCTCTGGTTTGGGCATGCCCGCCCGAGCAAACATTTGTGCGAGTTCTGTAGGCCAGAATTCCCATGTCTGGATTTCAGTGCGGCCATCCTGCGGCATGCAGGCCCGCAGCCCGGTTGTTTTATCAACAAGTATGGACCGGAACACTCCTGATGGCGCAAGCGGTGAAACTCCGGGTATGAACCATGCTTTTGCCGTGTCTGCGCAGAGCGAAGTATCCAGATCACCCGTTGCCGCGCAAACTTCAATATATTCTACGTTCAAGCCGTGATCAGGCCTGGTAAAATGGTCTTGCATTGGTTCTGAAGCGGCTAACTCGCGTGCAATTTGCGAAAACAAGGGCACTGCGGAAATTGCTCCGACCAAAAGAGGATTAGGCTTGTTGTCAAAATTTCCCAGCCAGACCACAAGCACATATGGGCCTACTATACCTGCGGCCCAGGCGTCACGAAAACCATTGGATGTACCTGTTTTGATGCGGAGAGGGAGCACTGTGCCCCCGTGCGATCGGACCTGATGATCAGGATCGCCATCCTCCAGCATTGAAAGCGTGACAAAAGCGGCTTCCGGCGACAGTAAGGGCAAGGCCTTATCCTCATGGTCTGTTGCATGCAGAATTCGTAATGGCCGCCACACGCCCTTGTTGGCCAGCATGGCGTAAAGCCCTGCAAGCTCCCGCATGGTTACTTCCGCTCCACCGAGTACAAGGCTAAGCCCGTAGTGGTTTTCATCAGATAAAAACTCTACACCTGAGTTACGCAAGAAACCGTAGAAATTAGGATTTTTTAACCGCGCAGCCAGGGCAATGGCGGGTACGTTGCGGCTGGTCCGCAGGGCGTCAGCCGCACCAATAGGGCCGCGAAAGCTGCCATCGTAATTTTCAGGATCATAGCCGGAAAAACTGCGCGGCGTGTCGGCAAGAAGTGTCATTGGGTGGATCAGCCCTTGACCCAGAGCCAAAGCGTATATAAAAGGCTTGAGTGTGGAGCCGGGTGAACGCCGAACGCGAGTACCGTCCACTTGTCCCATAATATCATTGTTGAAAAAATCAGCAGAACCGACAAGCGCGCGCACTTCCATGCTGGGCCAATGTACCAGTAGCGCCGCGCCGTTAGTGAGCCCATACGAATGCTGTCTGGCCGTAAACAGACGTAAATGGCGTTCAATTCTCTTCTGATTAGCGGGATCAATGGTGGTGCGTAGCTGGTTGTCGCCTTGTTGCTGCAAAAGTTCTGTGCTTAGGTGCGGGACGGCAAAAGGTAGATCATTTGTGCCAAATACTCGCAGCGGCGCGTGCTCCTTCCGGCCATGCCACGAAGATTCCAGCCTGTACAGCGCGGCAGTAAAGTTTGCATTATCTTGTGCTGGACGCCGCTGAACAGGATTTTGCGGCACCAGCATGAGAGCCATGCTCTCACCGGGCGTCAACTCTGATGGCGACTTATGAAAGTACACGATGGCCGCCGCGCCAAGGCCTTCTACGTTGCCTCCATAAGGGGCTAGATTAAAATATGCCTCAAGAATTTCTTCCTTACTGAAATTCCATTCCAATTGAACTGCCAACAGTATTTGGCGCAGTTTGGCCCCGATTTTTCCAGTTTCCAGTCCATATGTCAGGCGCGCCACCTGCATTGTGATGGTAGATCCGCCCATAAGGCGCTTCCCTGCTAAAAGACCAAAGGCTGCTCGGGCAAGCGCCAGGGCATTGACCCCTGGGTGTTGCCAATAATAGTGATCTTCATAGCGAAGCACGGCATCTACCGCAGCAGGGGGAATATCAGCAAGCCGTGTGTATACACGGTATTTTTGATCTTTAGACAGGCTCAGACGCATAAGGCCGCCTTTGCTGTCACGGATTACACGTGAAAAACTGACATCTTCCAAAGGATGGCGGCATGGCGTCAATTGCAGCCAGAGCATAAGCACTGCTAGCCCCGTAACCGGTAGTATCAGCCACCAGCGACTACGGCGGCATACAGAGCAAGACGCGCGTTTTAACAGCGTCTTGCATGTTCCAAGAAAGTTGGATTCAACCTGTTTACGGCTGATCGCTGCTTTTTTTGTCATAGAATAAGGTGAACATTTTTATTTGGTTGAATTTGAGCATGGCCTGTTCAACAGCCATAACCAGCAGGGAAGCAGGGCAATGACTGGGCCGCTCTCAAGCTCCAGTACATTGCCCTGCTTTTCAATTTGGTAGAGAAAACTAGTCGATAATTATCTGGCCGCCCCCCACCCGGGCATTGATAGCAGGTTCGTACATGGCTTCTGCTGTTGCAGAAGGCAATACAAAGCGTCCTCTGGTGGCAGCACGAACCTTATAGGTAAAGGTGCGAGGATCAGAACCGGAATTCACAAAGAAAATACCCCGGTCTTCACGCCGTTCATGACGAATCAGCCCCTGCTGCGGTTCGCTTGCTTTCTTATCCAGCACAGGTTCAAAACCGCCGGGTAGCAAATCTACCAAAACCACATTGCTGTATTCTTCAGCAGAACGCACACTTAGCTCTACGGTGAGCACTTCACCAAGCCTGGCGCTGGTGACGACTTCTCCCTTACTATCCACATAGCGCCGCTGCAATTCAATGCCGTTCGCAGCAGAAGGCAAAGGTTTACGCTCAAAGCCTTCAGTTACTGTATGCAGATTCCAGCCAGAATCTCCTTTGGGGAGATTCACGCTGTAATTCTGGCAACCGGGGGCATTAAGTTCAAGAACAGGGCCACGCAGCTCGGCCTTACCAACGCTGGGCGTGAAGCCTTGACCGTAGCGTGCGCAGGTCAGTGTAATGCCATCAGGTGCAGGTGCACCTTTTTCAGCCAGCATAATCAGGGTGCGGGACAAAAGCCCCATATCAACGGTAGTGGCCGTGGTATTGAACGCGGCATCAAGCAGGGCCGCAGCGTTGATTTCTTTCTTACGCTCAGGGAAGTGGCGCAATATAACTGCGGCATGAAGCGCTCTGCCTGCGTCTTCATCCAGCATGTAGTCGGTAGTTGCAGCATTGAATGATGCTGGCATGCGTTGCTGCGCGCGGCGTTCCATGCGCAACATCTTATAGCAGTCTGCCAGTAGCACTGCCACAAGCTCATTGTTCCAGCCTTTGGTGTTTTCTTTATACCATTGCTCCAGCCGCTCAACTTCCTGGGTCATTATGCGTCCGTCGCGCAAAAGTACCCATGCTCCGTAGACTTTGATACGACCGTCATCGATATCCACGGGTGAACGGCGTACAGTGTTTTCCAGCGTATCAAGAATATTACGCGTCAGCCCTTCAGGCACAACAACGCCGCTTTCGCGCAGCGTCAGTAGAAAATCACCTGCATATGCTGTTACAAAGTCATTAGCTGGTGCTGAAGGCCAAAGGCTTACCCCCTCATAGTAGGAAAAATTGCTGCGTATTGTATCAAGAGCGGCGCTGATGACAGCATTGCCCCGCTTTGCCAGCATTTCAGGCGAAGCCTTGGGATTAAGCAGAATTTTTTCACGCAATGCCGGATTACCTAGCAAAGCGGCATAGGGCATAGCTCGGCTGATGAGTTGTTCAGTGCAGCCATAGGGATACGTATCCAGCCGATCCAGCAAGGAGCGCAAGCCAAGCACCGGAAGAGCTGAAATACTGGCCTGCCCTTGGGCGTCATACGGGTATATATCTCTGGCAACGGAGACGTCCATATTGCCAGTGAGGGGAACCACCTGTTCTGTACGTACGCGAGGAGCGGGAGGACGCACTGACAAGCTCTGATTGCGCTGGGTACCCGGTTTGCTCTGCCCTTCGAAGCTGGCGTCAAAACGCACGTCAGCCGAACCCAGACGGTCCAGTGCCTTCATACGAAAACGTACCACAGCTTCGCCATTTTCATCGATAATAAGTGGAAGTGGGTTCTGCCCGCTCAGGAATGCCAGCTCTGGGCCGCACTCCATTTTTACATTGACTTTAGCATTCTTGCCACTGCCTTCGACGGTATTTGCGATGACCAAAGCCCCGTCAAACTCGTCCCCAGGAGCCACAGCCAAAGGCAGAAGAGGCTTCAAAATAAGCGTACCGCGCACCTCAGTGCTGGCTTGGGCATTTCCTGCTGTTGATGCCGCACCTTGCGCAGTGCTGCTGCCCACTGCCATTATGCGAATGCATCCACTCACATACTCCGGAATAGTAAGGGTGATGTCCGTCCCATCGGCATTGACAGCTGTCACTTCCTGCCAAAAAGCAAAAGGAGGCTCGCCGCGTCGTTTGAATGGATTAAGAAAACGCCCTCCTGCCCCTGCCATATCACCACCAAAGCCCGGAATACGGCCCTGCAGGCGCGCATGGTCGGGCATGAGCAGGTCAAAAACCTGCAGCGTTGAAACATCAAGGGCGCGGTCGCTCAAAAGCTCGGTCAGTGGATCAGGCGTGGTAAAGCCGGTAAGTTGCAGAACACCTTCATCTACAGCAAAAATCAGAGCTTTCCCAGGCACACGCGAACTTAACCGAACGGTGATTTTTTCACCGGGCAATACGCGCGCGGGAGCCGTGAGCTTCAAGCCCATATTTCTCTGGCTTATCCCTGCGGTAAAGGGGGCAATTCCAAACGTGTGGGGATTCATATATATTGCTTCGGACCCAAGTGAGCGCACAAAAGATACGTTAACGTAACCGCGCCCTTCGAACCCCTCAGGAATGCGTATTTCCTGCACACTTTCTCCAGCCTGGGCCGTGAACCATGCGTGGGTCAGTACATTTTCCCTTTCAATGGTTATAAGCCCTGTTCCAGAGTACGGCGCGGAAAGACTCATTTTTATGGTTTCGCCAGAAGCGTATTGATCCTTCTCAAGCTTCAGACGCAGGTTGCCCTTGGCCAGAGAACGCGTGGAAAGGTCAGAAGGTTCAGCCAGGCGCGTGCCCGCAACCGAAAAAGGAATAAGGGCCAGGATATTACCGCTGTTTTGACGAATTGTGACCAGGTAGTCTCCGGCTTCGGCTGTAGGCATGGGCCAGACCAGCCCTTTTGAATCAATATCAACAGTCTGGCGCGTTATTTCCGTATCAACAGGAGTGGCGTCATAACGGTATTCACCGCGAGAATCTGTAACAAGGCTATTCACATAACGCCGGGCAGAAAACACTATCTCCGCACCGCGCAAGCCAGCAGGGGCAAGATCATTGTTGACGGCCAGCAATCGTAATGACGCCTGGGCATTTTGAGGCACGTACTCCAGATTGTTGGCCTGCCCTTCCGGTTTGAAGCCCAGGGCAACTTCCAGCGGTGAAAACAGGGCTGACAGTTGCCGGGTGACGGCCCTGCCGCCCGTGGGTTCAAAACCTTCAATCAGCACTGTGCCGTAGAAGGTACTGCCTTGCAGTTTGCCTAACGGTAAAGCCAGCTTGGCAAGGCCCTTGCTGTCAGTAAAAACGTCGGGCAGGTCAATGTATTGATCCTGCGCGCCGGAAGATAACGCGTCATAAAAGGTATAGTCTTCATATCCGGGAAACCTGAGCGTGCCCTTGCGCGCGTGGAAAGCTGTGTGAATGCGGTGGCTGGTCGCAGGTTCACCATAAAGATTGTCCAGCCGGGCCGCTGCCACTGCGGGGGGCATATTGTCACCAGTACGAATCCAGCCCTTTGGGGCGCCGGGTTCAAAGCTTGCAGCCAAGGCCAAAGTATCGGGCTGAAATTCTTCAACCCTTGTGGAAGTGCTGCCAAGAATCGGCCCACCATACGTCGGCTTGTCCGAGGCAAGGCGGATGTCCATACGATATTGTCCGACTGCGGCATCCTCAGAGCTCGTCCAAGTGAAATTCTGGATCCCTTCAGGACCAACCATAAAGGAACGACGCATAACTTCCGCCCCTGTAGGGCTTACGAGCACGGCTTCAAGCGGCATGTCGGCAGGCAGGGCTTGCCAGTCAAATCTACGTACAATGCAGCCAAAATGCAGTGTTTCCCCAGGCAGATATAGGCCACGCTGGCTGAAAACCGAAGCACTCAGGCCATTACTTGCAGCATGACGGCCTGATACTGAAAAGTTGCTGTAGTCCACGTTACGGGCATAGTCGTCAAGAGAAAGCCATGCCATATCCTGACCGCCACCTTGAGCCGCAGTAAGGGCCACAAGGGCTACCGGGCGTTTTTCCCTTTCAAGTCCAACGGTAGATGGCAGATCGGCACGCCCCTGTGGGTTGGTGGTTGCGCTGCATACTGGTAAACCGTTGGCTCCAAGCAGGCGCACTTCGGCATTGGGTACAGGCTTGCCCGTAGCAATATTTTGTACAAATACTGCGCGAGTTCCGTCAGAAGCGGTTTTTACACTGAGGCCCATGTCGGTAATCAGCAGCAAGCGTGTGGCTTCCGCCACTTGTTTGTCGCCATCGCGCCCGGTAAGTACCATGCGCATGAGGCCATGACGCAGCCCATCCTGCCTTTGCGACAGTGGAGCCATATCCAAGACGCTAAAAAATGCTTCGCCGGGGGTATTCTCCTGGCTACCTTTGCGCACATTGATATGCCCCTGCACCACATCACTCAGAACAGTAAAATCTGCATCAATTTCTTCAAAGCCGCCCCCTCTGGCCAAAAGAGCCATAAAGGGGTCGCGCACACGCTCAGCCCGCCAATCAATATCAGTCAAGCCCAAGGCATAAATATCAAGTTTTTTGTCTCCACTGAGCGCAAGAATATTGCCGGGCTGCAGAAAGGAGAGTTCCGCTCCCATACTGGGAACTGTAAGAATAAAGCGGCGAACATCCGACAATGAAAATCCACCAGTAGATGTAAGGCCTGGCTTCACAGCTGTAAGCAGTCCTCTTCCGGCTGCTGCTTTGACCCGTAAAACAACCTGATCCGTGGGTTCGTCCGTAGCCTGAACAAGCTGGGGATGAAGCTTCTCACCTTGCGCAATGTCCGCCGCACTGATGGCCGGCATTTTTTCCCAGTTGGCTTCCTGCCCTGCTTCAGGCGTGATTTTGCGCGGCAGTTGAACGACATCAAGATAGCGCAACACCTCTGAGGGCAACACACGTAAGCTGGTCTTCACTACAAGCTGGTATTCTTTATCCAGCCCTTTATCATACGCGGCCCGCACGCTGATATCACTGACATTCATAATACGGTCACGGCCAGTAACATAAAGCATAGCCTCGGAATTTTCCGGGCCTTTGACTTTTGAGATTTTTACTGTGCGCTTGCTGTCTTTTTCAATAAACCCGGGCAGGCCTTTGACAGATATGACGGCAGCAGCATTGTCCTTGGGAAGTGCCGTCACAGTGGCAGAAATGACGACTTCGTCGCGGCGTTCGTTCCACACAAAGCGCGGAGCACCAAGGGCCAGACCACTCTTGGGATCACTTGGCCGCAGAGTTATATTTTCTTCCATACTTTGCGGATTGACAGGCCATATAAAATATACTGGAACAGAGACGGCGTTAGCTCCCTTGGGTGAAGGGTCCGTCCAGAAAGTTTCCTTGCCGATCCGTGCGGCTTGGGGCTGCGTAGTGTAACGAACCTGCCGATTTACTTCATAGCGTGAAGGCAAAGACACTTTATCAAGCGAAATGGTATATGAGGTTTGTGGGCGCAGGGGCTTTTCAGGTTGAAAAACCATTGTTGAGCCATATTCCCACCGCCATTGTCCCGGAACAGGCGGGGTCATCTGTACGCCTTCAACCAGGTGTCCTTCCGGGCCAGCAGGTGGACCGGAGCACTGGCGTGACCAGTCTGTGCCGTATTGTTTTTTGCAGCGCTCTATATCAACTTCAAAACTTATGGAAAAACCATCTGCTCTACGCCAATTATCATTTTCAGGTTGGCTGGGCTGAGCAACACGGTAGGCCGGGCCCGCCACAGCACCGCTAACAAGGCTCATCACCAGGGTGCATATCGCAAGGCTATATACAAGGTATTTATGAAACATAGTATCTCCACGAGTTACAAAAGCGGCAAAAGCATTACCCTACTGCTGTAAATTGCGCAGTGTGCTAACAATCGTATTGTCCAATGCCGCCAGGCTATGCCCATCATTGGTTTCATGAATAGATGCGTGGTTTTTCCAATAGGCGCGCGCTTCTTCAGGATTCAGTAACGTATCGGCCAAACCAAGCACTAAAAAACGATTCACGGGAGCACTTCGCACATCAGGGAAAATGGCATAACTGTCGCACATTGCGTCCGTGAATTCCCAGTGTTGGCCGCCGTAAAAATAGGTATTGGGGCCCACAAATTTCCGTAACGATTGGGCAGGCCAAACTGCAGGATTGAAAAGAGCGCAATTGCACCCAAGCAGTGCCGACAGTTGAGAAGCGTAAAATCCGCCAAGTGATGAACCGACCAAAACCAAGGATGATCCGAGGGGCATATTCAGAGCACGAGCCTGTTTTTGCAGTCGGGCAAGGTTTTCGGGAAATAAGCCACTGGAGGGATAATCCAGTGCCTGAGCATCTGGAAAAATTTGTCGGAGCAACTTAAACGTATTGCTTTCAGGACTGGAGTTAAAACCATGAATATAGGCAATCATACACTCCTCCCATAAATGCCACAGAAAATTGATTCATTCTGAATGAATGATGAAAAAATGATTCACGGCCTATGCAACCGAAATATGGAGATGATATGTGGATAATTTTACAGCACAAATGGTTTACAATTACATTGAAACATTTTTTCGATAAAATATGATAATTTTTTGGTTACATACATTGAACTAGAGTGAAATTGACAGGCTTTATTGTTGATTTCAGATGATCAGACGTTCAAGCGGGTTATCAGTGGTGAGGCTTTGTTTTATTTTTTAAGTAGATCCAATTACTATTAAATTATCTTCTGCTTACAATTGTGTCAAACGTATATAAATGTATATCAACTACCATAAAAAAGCGCTCGTAAGAGCGCGTAGTTGCAACGAGAATATTGCTTTCTGCCGTTTGGGCACCACCATTCGGCGGTGCCCAAACGGCAAATAAACATTATCGGATTTTGTGAGTATTCGTAACGTGGGTATAAAACGAAACCTTGCCGATGGTTAAAGAAGGCCTACGCATCATTCAGCCGTTAACGAATCAGGCTTCAAAAGTGAACGTTGTCAGGCTGTAGCGTGAACCCACAAGATCATCCAGATCTAGAACAACCCGGTTACCTTACCAGTTTCTACATCCACATCAATATTGCGGAATGATGGTTTGGAACCAGTGCCAGGCATGAGGCTGATATCGCCAGCCACAGGCGCAACAAGTTTTGCACCGCCGAAGAAAAGAACATCGCGCACGTGCAGTTTCCAGCCTGTGGGCACTCCCTTCAGAGAAGGATTGTCAGACAAGGAATACTGGGTTTTTACCATGCACACGCCGAGCTCATTCGCATCTGGCCGTTCTTGCAGGGCCTTGAGCCTTTGGCTTGCAAGGGGTTCAAATTCCACGCCGTCTGCTCCATAGACGTTCCGCGCAATACTTTCAATTCGCTCTGTGATGGGCTGCTTCCAGTCGTAAAGAGGACGGAATTCATTCTTTTCCTTGCAGGCGTCCATAACGGCGTCTGCCAGTTCAAGAGCGCCATCGCCACCCTTTTCCCAATGCTCGGACAAAGCCACCCTGGCCCCCGCCTGTTCACATATGCGGCGAATAGCGTCCACTTCTGCCTTGGTGTCGGTATGGAATTTGTTGATGCATACCACTGCAGGCACGCCAGAGCGACGTACAACGCCAAGATGGTGAAGCAAGTTGGCGCAACCAGCTTCAACAAGCCCCACATCTTCCCTTGTATAAGGCTCTGGAAGAGGTTGACCGGGTTTGGGCTGTGGCGCACCGCCGTGATTTTTGAGAGCACGAACCGTGGCCACCACCACAGCCGCATCCGGGGTAAGACCACTATAGTGGCACTTAAGGTTCCAGAATTTTTCATAGCCCATTTCGGAGGCAAATCCTGATTCTGTCACATGGTAGTCACTGAGTTTGAGCGCTACCCTGTCTGCAATTACCGAACTTTGCCCAAGGGCAATGTTGGCAAACGGCCCGGTATGTACAAAAACCGGTTGGCCTTCGATG
>NZ_JASGDK010000120.1:0-19128 GCF_047607245.1 Desulfovibrio sp. | reverse complement strand
TTCCGCGCGGGTGCATCCACCTCACAGGCAATACGGGGATTGATGCACTGCTCTGGACTGCCCATAATGTCCAAAACATTCCGCTTGACTTGCCTCGGCCAATTCAGGAATTGGTCGCCTCTGGACGGCGATTTGTTTTGATTACGGGGCACCGCCGGGAGAGTTTCGGGAAAGGGTTCGAATCCATATGTCAGGCTCTTCGAAGGCTGGCATCAATGCACCAGGATGTGGTTTTCCTTTATCCTGTCCACTTGAACCCGAATGTGCGGCAAATCGTGTTTGACAACCTTTCAGGGTATTCCAATATTTTGCTTGCCGACCCGTTGCCATACAGACAATTTGTAGCAGTAATGCGAGCCGCATACTGCTTGCTGACCGATTCCGGTGGGGTACAGGAAGAAGCGCCTTCACTCAAAAAACCGGTTTTGGTCATGCGCGATGTAACTGAACGCCCCGAAGGCGTAGAGGCTGGTTGCAGTCGCCTTGTCGGCACCGATTGTGAAGAAATTGTTCAAAGCGTTTCTGCTGTTCTTGGCGATGCCAATGGCATTTATCAGCGCATGGTCACGTCAAAAAATCCTTATGGCGATGGCCGCGCAGCCGAGCGTATTGCCGCCATTCTTGTGGATTTTTTTTCAGCTAAAGACGAAGAATCATGCGCGTAGGCATAGTGACAACATGGTTTGAACGCGGAGCTGCCTATGTTTCGCGCCAATATCGAGACCTTTTGCGCAAAAATGGCAGCGAAGTTTTTATCTATGCCAGGGGCGGAGAACGGTATGCGCAAAATGATCCCAATTGGGATACCCCCGAGGTAACTTGGGGAAAGAGGGGTATGGTGCGAACTGTCACCGGTATTGACCGGGGAGACTTTGTCGCCTGGATTCGCCATAACGGCATAGAAATAGTCATCTTCAACGAGCAATGGTGGCTTCCACCAGTCTATTGGGCTATGGAGTATGGATGCAGAACGGTTGCTTACATTGATTATTATACAGAAGATACAGTTGCGCACTTTTCCATCTATGACGGGTTGATCTGTAATACCCAGCGCCATTATGGCGTGTTTAAAAATCATCCGCACTGCCTGTATATCCCCTGGGGGACGGACCTTGAACTTTTTCGTCCGCAATCGTTTACGGCGAAAGGCCATGATGGCCCCATTTTTTTTCACTCGGCGGGTATGAGCCCTTATCGAAAGGGGACGGATCTTGTATTACAAGCTTTTTCAGGCCTTTCAGGCAAGGCTCACCTTATTTTGCATCTGCAGGAAGGGGCTTTTAACTCCATAGCTGATGTCGCCTCCCTTGCGGAGCAACTGGTGGCGCAAGGGCGTCTTACTCTGATTGACAAGGAAGTTCCGGCCCCAGGACTCTATCACATGGGGGACGTTTATGTATATCCGTCACGGCTGGAAGGCATTGGTCTCACGCAGGCAGAAGCTTTGGCCTGCGGGCTGCCGCTCATCGTTCCCGACAATCCCCCAATGAACGAATTTATCACCCCGGAATCGGGAGTGGCGGTGTCCGTTGACAAACTTTGGGCCCGTTCGGACGGCTACTATTGGCCTCAGTGTCTGGTCAGTTCTGACGCTCTGGTGGAGGCCATGCAGACGTTTGTTGACGGATATGCCAGCTTGCCTGAAAAAAAAGCGGCAGCTCGCGCTTTTGCGGAGCGCCATCTCAACTGGTTTGACAATGGTGGTAATCTGGCTGCCTGGCTTTCAGCCTTGCCGAGGCATGATCTGTCCGATGATCTCAAGCGCTGCCTCCAGGATGATGAAATCCCCTTGCCTCCAGCTGTGATAAAACTCCTCAAAAAATTTCCGCATGTCTGGACCCTGACGACAAGCTTGCATCGGGCATTGCGTAAGCGCATACTGCCGAAAAGTATCATGTGACGGAAGCGCAGGGCAGATGGCTTGTGCGCAATGTAAGCCAGAACCGGGCCTGTTGTTCAGCCGCGCACTTGTTCTGTATCTGGGGAAAATTGCAGCCGCCCAGCGCACCAATGTGGCCTGTAAAATAACGTAATGTATTTTCGCACAGCAAAAAAAGTAGTTCATATGTCGATTAGCTTTGCGTCATGCCGGATGTCCAGCAAAAGAGCCATGGGACGGACCTGTTGCAGCAGCATTTATTGAGGATATATGATCGCGCCCATTATCATCTTTGCCTTCAATCGACCCCGTCATCTTCAAAAAACACTTGAAGCCCTGCAACGCAATACGCTTGCCGCACAGAGCGACCTCATCATTTATTGTGACGGGCCGAGGTCCGAGGCGGAAAGAACGCTGACGGAGGAAACCCGGCGGGTGGCCCGTCAGGCAGTGGGCTTTCAATCGGTCGACGTTGTGCCCTCGGATGATAATTTGGGGCTTGGCGGTAGCATCATACGAGGTGTTGGAGAAGTCGTGACCGCGTTCGACCGCGTAGTTGTACTGGAAGACGACTTGATCACCGCTCCATTTTTTTTGGAATATATGAATGCAGGGCTCAATCTTTACGCGGATAATTCCCAGGTCGCCTCTGTACACGGCTATCTTTTTCCACATACAGTAGACTGCCCCCCGGAAACGTTTTTCCTTAAGGGAACTGATTGCCTTGGCTGGGGAACTTGGCGCCGGGCTTGGGACTTCTTTGAGCCTGACGCAGCGAAGTTGCTGCGCCAACTTCGCGAAGCTTCCTGTATTGATGATTTCAATGCTCAGGGGTGTTACGATTTTACTGGGCTGCTGGTTGACGTGGCTGAAAAGCGCAATTCGTCATGGGCCGTTCGATGGCATGCCTCTGCGTACTTGCGTAATATGTATACGCTTTACCCTGGCCGTTCTCTTGTCTTACATTCAGGGGCTGACGGGTCGGGCACAAACTGCGGTGTGCACACGCTTTTTGACACTTCCCTGAGTGACACCCCAATCAAGATGCAACCAATTGACGTGTGCGCTGATCCAAGAATGGTTAAAGCCAGGCGTACAATTCTGTTGCGTGAAAGTGGTGGGCGCATGGGCCTCTTTAAAGCGCGCATCCGACGTCGATTTCCGTTGTTGGGCGCAGCATGGCACGCCCTGCGGGGGAAAAAAGCGCGGAGGCTGGCATGACATTGCTTCCTTTTTGTAAGTCCCTGGCTCGTAAAGTGTGCTTTAGCACATACAGTGCTTGTGCCGCTGGAATCAATCTTGTCTATTCTCCCATAATCGTTCTTGCTTACCACAGAGTGGCGCAAGTTGAAGATGACTCAATGCAACTGGCGGTGACCCCACAGTATTTTGCGGAACAGCTTGAAGTCATTGCGGCAACCTTTGATGATGTTTTGCCCTTTGACGCTGAGCGGTTGTGCGCCTCGCGTCCTGCCGTTTGTCTGACCTTTGATGACGGCTATGCGGATAACTACATGACAGCGCTGCCTATACTAGAGCGTTATCATATGCCTGCAACATTTTTCATAAGTACAGGGCACGTGCAAAATGCCTGGCCCTTTTGGTGGGATGTGCTTAACGCCTGCGGGCGTTTGAAAGATCACGAGCTTATCCGTTCCATGCCGCCTGCCGAACAGAAAAATGCTGTGGCCGCAATGCTGCAAAGCCAGGGGGCTCTCATGAATGAGTTGGAGAATTGCCGCCCGCTTACGGTCAAAGAGCTTAAGGATTTCAGTCGTCATGCACTGGTTTGCCTTGGTGCACATACGGATACTCACCCGCGGTTATGCAATCTTACGGCAGATGAGCAGTATCAGGAAATCAAGGTGTCAGTCGACAAGCTAGAAGCGTGGACGGGGCGTCGTCCAACGGTCGCAGCCTACCCCTTTGGCGCGCGTTCTCCGCTAGGCCGAGTTTGCGATTATAATAAAGATAGCTGGCAAGCATGCCGCCAGCTTGGTCTCAGGCGGGTTGCAGCCAATTTTCCGGGGCAGGTTCGGCCTTGGACAAATCCCTATGCTGTGCCCCGCCATCTTGTGCGCAACTGGGATGGCCTCACATTCAAGGCACGGCTTCGCTCGTTTTTGACTGGGGGATATTTTTAATGCGGCCGGTTCTTTGCAATACGCTTGACAACGGCGGTGGTGCTGCTATTGCCGCTCGACGGCTCCACCTTGGGCTTCGCGGTCTGGGAGATGACAGTGTTCTGGCCGTCATGCAGCAAAGTGGGGATACCCCCGGCGTCCATGCGGTGACCAGTCGTCTGCGGCGAACAATGCAGCCTTTCATCAGGCAGGCGGAGCGGCTGCCGCTTTTGTGCTACCCAGGTCGTGACAGGAGGGCTCTCTTTTCTCCGTCCTGGCGACCTTCGGGAGTGCATCGGCGCATCAAGGCTTTGCGTCCTGACGTCGTACACTTGCACTGGATTGCGGACAGCTTCTTGCCGTTGCACTCACTCGCCAGGCTTGGCGTGCCGGTCGTCTGGACGTTGCACGATACTTGGGCCTTGACGGGTGGCTGCCATATCCTCAAAGGCTGTGAAGGGTATCGGCATGGTTGTGGGCGGTGCCCTCAACTGGGCAGCGGCGCAGGCGTGGACATGAGTTCTCTGGGCTATGCGTTGCGCAAATCGGCTTATAAACGGCTGAACTTGACCATTGCAGCACCCAGCCGTCATCTTGAATTTTTGGCAAAATCCAGTCCGCTATTGCAACACTTTCCCATTATACGCATCCCTAATGGTGTTGACACCGACCGCTTTCGGCCGATCAACCAGCGATTGGCGCGCCAGATGCTGCAATTGCCACAAGATGTGCCGCTTGTCGTGTTTGGTGCAGTGTCGCCAGGCAGTGACCCCAATAAAGGATTTGACCTGTTGTGCGCTGCACTCGGTGCGCTGCCGACACCTTTGCGCAAACAGGTATGCTGCGCGGTCTTTGGTGGAAGCGTGCCCGCCGGGGAAATGCCACTTTCGGTCATTGAGTTGGGGCACCTGCATGATGACGTGGCCTTGGCGCTTGCCTATTCTGCGGCAGATGTGTTCATTTGCCCCTCGCGGGAAGAAAACCTGCCCAATACCGTCATGGAGGCGCTTTCTTGCGGGACCCCTGTGGCGGCCTTTCGTACAGGAGGCATCCCCGACATGATTGCCGATGGCGAAAACGGTGCTTTAGCGCCATGCTTTGACGTAAAAGCTTTGGCGGATGGAATAGCTTGGCTGGTGCAGTGCGCTCCAGAAAAAAAGGATCAACTTCGTAACGCTGCACGCCAAAAAGCATTGAGCGAATATTCATTGCATGGCATCGCACAGCGCTACCATGACCTGTATTTGGCGCTGCTGTCTGGTGCGAGGCCCTCTGCGTAAAAATAAATTATACGGTTAGAGATTCAACCTTTACGATTATCCACTGCTTGTTTAGTGAGAAAGAAGAACTCAGAATTTGAAATATTGCAAATTTCGATAACATCTCAAGGAATGGATAGTGGCTGACATCATCAATCAGGATAATCGTGCCTTGCTCAAAATATTTCGCTAAAGCAGCAAAGGATAAGCTGCGGCCATTGCCATGCGGGCCATCAACAATAAGAAGGTCTATCTTCCCTGTTGGAATGTTGATGTCATCAATGCTGTAAAAAACATTGCGCGCACGGGTATTGCAATATTCGTTTGTTGGCAGGTCTGACGGACTAGATGCAGTAAATGCGGTTTCAATGTCTTTGAGTTGTCGGGAAGAAAATATTTTTTCGCACTCCATCTCGCTATACTGTTGTAGTTTGCGATGTTCAATCCGAACTGATGAGCCGGCAACCTTGTGTTTGGGGGGGCAATAAACTCCTGGTCATGTTCCCATGTTGTGACTATCAACCTTGGGAATTTTTCGCTCATTGCCTTCCAGAACAGCGTTGATTGTCCGCCGCCTAGCTCGACAACACAATACGCTTTCATCGATTGAGATTGATCTATGTTGGCAAAAAGCGAGCGTAAACTGCTCTTGGTAAGAGCCCATCCGCTGAGATTTTTTTCTTATCTTGCTTGTGATTTCTTCAAGCAAATGCAGAGGATTTTCATCTTCTTGTGTCAGCGTCTGATGGAAGTACAGAGGCGTGGCTTGGGCTCCTTAAAGTGCAAAGGTGATTTCTGAATATTGGTGGTGCCGCAGCCCTCAGCGAAGAACCAATTTTTAACAGTCTGTTTTGTCTTCACGTCTTACACATATGTCAGCTAGATAGAAAATAGTTCTTGAAATGCGTACCCTGAATTTATGAAAAGAAATCAAGTTTATTGTAGATGGAAAGATTTTCTCCCCATTTTCTTTTTAATGTCAATTCTGAAGTCGTAATTTGTGAACTTGCCTCTTTTCTATATCTACTTTTACCCGCATAGTGCAGTAGCCGTGCTTTCGAGGCTACCATGAGCCGCCAGCCTGCTTTTCTTGCGGAAAGCGAAATATCAATGTCTTCACAGCTGTTAATGTAGCGTGAGTCAAAGAAATTAATATCTCTTAAAAGTTCCGCACGGGCCACAAGGCAAACGCCAGCCAGAACAGAACAATACGTGTTTTGCATAACATCATTATCGACAAGAACCATATTTTGTTCTTTTGCATCCCCCAGTCGCCATACAGCCAAAGAAGTTTTTTTAAAAAAATGCGGAATAGTTTGGATCGGACCAACCATCCCAACGTCCGGACTTTGTTCAAGGCACGCAATGAGGGCATCGATGCAGCCAGGGCACACGTTCGTGTCGTCGTTGATAGTGCCAAGATATTTTACATCGGGAAAATTTTGTAAAAGAAATTCCCATCCAGCATTATTGGCGCCAGCGAAGCATCGGTTCTCAGGAAGGTTAAGAATATGCACATTTGACGGCCATGCATGTTTTGCCAACCAGCCATCCAGCTCTCGTCTGCCATCATTTACGATACATATTTGAATTTCCTGAGTATGCGTGTTTTTGCAAATGGATTTTACACAAGATAAAATATATTTGTTTACAAAAACAGGTACTACAAGCCCTATCATTGATAAATTCCTTTATCTATTGTGCAGTTGTAGGTTGTAAGCATTTCCATGCAGTCTTTGACATCATGAAATTTATCTAGAAATGGGCTTAGTTCTTGTAATATATTCAGATTGTTATCCTGTCCATGCCATGCAATAAAGCCTAAATTAAGTGGTATGTTCTCGTCCCTGTATCGATAGTTGAATAGCGCAAAATGTTCAAACCCACTCTTATGGAGCAAGTCGCTGACTACTTGCTTGTCAAATAGCGTTTTGTGGAGTTGTTCTGTCCACCAGTCAGGAGCAATTTCAGGGTCTCCATGCGTATAGCGATACACAACAGAGGCATCAAACTGTCTCCCCGCGGTGAAATCGGCACCGTCCATGTAGCTTTTTGCAATAATATGTAAATCAGGCAGTCCCAAAAAAATAATACGTTTATTTTCTTTAATGATTCTACGGCATTCACGCAAAAGAGGCAGCCTTTGATTGAAGTACAAATGCTCAAAAAATGCGTGAGAGAAAATTAAATCCACAGAACGTGTCAAAAATTTTGACAGATCAGAGCAGTCCATCACAATGTCAGCAGCAGTGGTTGCTCTGTATTCACAATTTATCATCCCATTAATACGATTTGAACCGCATCCGAGATGCAGCCGTATACTAGGAGCAGAAGCCACTTTTTTCCTATATATATGTTTCCATGCGAGAGCAGTGTATAGGCGATGTAGCTTCCCAGCGGCCTTATCGAATATCGTGGCGAGCTTTTTGATTGCCATGTAAGAATGCTTGGCCCGTGAGAACAGGCCCACTTTGCGTAAAACGTTTTTTACATGGTCTTTAAGGCTATGCCCACCAAGTAAATTGTTCGCAGCATCGCACAGTTTTTCTTTCCGTGAAGGCAGGGATGTTGAAAAACTGCCGTATTCAAACCCGATCAAGCTATCAGGAAGCTTTCCTGTAAATGGCACGGCTTTTGCCCAAGCGGGAGGCGTGACAGGATGGAGATTTTTTTTCTCGGGGTGCCATTGAAGCCACTTGTCAGCGTACCATTGCCGGATATCCACCTCGTGTGAATGGCCCCATGTGGAAAGCTTCGTCAGTAAATCTTGGTCAGTTCGAACAAAACTCAAATGGTAGCACAGACCATCAAGCATATATTCATTTTTTGCTGAATAATTACGTGCATGAGTAAAGTGAATATTTTTTGCGCAATTAATGGCAAATTGAGGATACCCCACAATTGGGTTGCCATTATTTTCTATTATCCAAGAAATATTTTTCCAAAAGGAACACCAAGGCGTACGGAACCCTTCATGCCCACTGTTCGCGTCTATTTTTTTAATATTTGAGATATAATCTTCTTTTGTATAAAACTCGTCGGCATCATGGATAATCAGAAAGTCTATGCCATCCTTTTTTGCTTTCTCAACACAAGCATTCCTCTGGTCTTCCTCTCTATCCCACTCGCCTTGAATTATTTCAATTTTACTCCGCCAGGGTGATTGTTCCACTAGATCAAGCCGGGTGGGATTGGCATACGACTCTCTTGCCTGCGCATTATATACCCAAGGTCTTTCACTGTAGGCGAGGTATATTTTTTCCACGTATGGTGCGCAGTTATCTATTGCACGAAGTATAAATGGCTCGACATCAAACATGAGAATATGAGCGGCGAACCGATGTTTGATACTCAGTTGTCTGCGAATATCTGTATTTTTTGCATCCATTTCTTTTACCAAAAGTTAAGAGAGCAGTTCCCATTGGTGATTTATGAGTACTGTGCCAAAGCCTGTTGCCAGAGAAAGCTCCGTTGCGCTTTCAGCAGAGCTCGGACAAAGAACAGAAATAGCCATAGCATCGTCGACTGCGTCAAGGACCAGGTTAGGGCGCGAAAGGCATACAGAAAGCGAGTAGGATCCTGAATATAAACGCAATGGGTCCGTCCTGCACAAGAACGTGTGTCTTCCTTTCATTATTGCTGGAGAAAAACCAGAATGTAACATGGAATGGAATGTCATAATCTTGCCGTGCGGCCCACTTATGCTGAAGTCGGCCCCAAAGGAAGTTTTTTCTGTAAGCACATCAACCATTATTTTTGCTTCGCAGGGCTTATCTGAACGTATTGGCGTATTGGGCGCTTCATCAATGTTATTTAATGAAAACCCAATAATTTGAACTTCTTTTGGCTTAACGCGATGGTATCGCAGGGAGGTAAAATCTACGGAAGCATTGTTTTCTTTATCGAGCGAGAGGTATTTTTGCACGCATGCTTCTGCTGCATCATCCATGACCAGCTTGCCGTTCTTGAAGAAGAGCCCTCGTTGGCACAATTTTGAAATCATGCCCATTTGGTGGCTAACAAAGAGAAGCGTGCGGCCTTCTTTGCTCACTGCCTCCATTTTGCCAAGGCATTTTTTTTGAAATTCAATATCACCAACCGCCAGCACTTCGTCAACAATAAGGATCTCAGGTTCAAGGTGTGCGGCCACGGCAAAAGCAAGACGCACATACATACCTGAAGAATAACGTTTGACCGGCGTATCCAGGAATTTTTCTACTCCAGCAAAATCTACTATTTCGTCAAATTTTCGGCGAACCTCAACTCGACTCATACCGAGGATGGCCCCGTTAAGAAAAATATTCTCTCGTCCTGTCAGTTCCGGATGAAAACCTGTACCAACCTCAAGCAGGCTAGCTGCGCGCCCACGCAGGGTGATTCGCCCGATAGTGGGGTCGGTAATACGAGAGAGCATCTTGAGCAGGGTGGACTTGCCAGCGCCATTACGGCCAATAATACCAACTCGCTCGCCAGGCATAACGTCAAAACTTACATCTTTAAGCGCCCAAAATTCTTCCTGGGTTTGGCTGCTGTGTTGCAACAGCTGCTTTGGCAGCTTGAAAATTTCTTCGCGCAATGACTTGTAGCTCGTTTGCCCTTCATGCTGTATGGTATAGCTTTTGCCAAGCCCTTCAACGGAGATAATGGGTTTCATATGTGTATCCTAAATCACATCGGCAAAAGTGCGTTCTGTCTTGCGAAAAATTTTGATGCCGAAAAATAGAAAAATAACGGCATAAACGAGGCTTATGCACAATGCTCGCTGCGGAAATTCGATTGAACCCAACACCGCCCAACGAAACCCGTCAATAACGCCGACCATAGGATTGCATTCATACAGTAGACGCCACTTTTCAGGCACGATGCTTGACGAAAAGCCTACGGGTGAAAGGTACAAACCGAACTGGGTAATGAAAGGAACAATAATGCGAAAATCCCGGTACGTTACATTTAGTGCGCAGAGGATGAGTCCCGGCCCCAAGGCTACTAACGAGGCCAAAAGTATCAGCGGTACAATGGCAAAAAATTGTATGGGTGGCAGATACTGATACCACAGCATCATGCCCCCCAGCAGCACAAATGATATTACAAAGTCCGCCACTGCCACTCCAATGGTGGCGGCGGGGACGATAATTCTGGGGAAATACACTTTTGAAACAAGGTTGCTGTTGACAACAAGGCTGTTGGCCGTGCCTGTAATGGCTGTGGCAAACAGTTGCCACGGCAGCATGGCTGCAAAAACCATCAGTGGATATGGCGCAACCCCTTCAGAAGGTAGCTTGGCCACTTTTGCAAACACAAAGGTAAAGGCCGCCATGGTCAGCAGGGGCCGCAATATCGCCCACAAAATGCCTACAACCGTCTGCTTGTACTGTACGGCCACATCGCGCCACGTCAGAATAAGAAAAAGCTCACGGTAATGCCACAGGTCTTTCCAGTACTGGCGTTCGGCGCGACCGGCTTCAATAACAAGTTCACGTGACATGAATGCTAATAGCCCCATTTATGCTGATTTTGCAAAAAATCGTTGTAAGCGTCGCGTAGTCCTTCTTTTAGCCCCACACGCGGCTTCCAGCCCATGCTAAAAATCTTGTTGCAATCCATAAGTTTGCGCGGCGTACCATCGGGCTTTGTGGGGTCAGTGTCAATAGTGCCTTCATAATCCACAGCCTTGGCGATAAGCCGGGCGATGTCAATGATGCTAATGTCGGAGCCACATCCCACATTGACGTGCTCAGAATCAGAGTAGCTCTCGAGCAAAAATACGCAGGCTTCAGCCATGTCGTCCACATACAGGAATTCGCGCAGAGCGTTGCCTGTACCCCATATGGCGACGCTTTTTGCGCCTGTAACCTTTGCTTCATGGAAACGGCGGATAAGCGCCGGGATTACATGGCTATTCGTCGGGTGATAATTGTCGCCTGGGCCATACAGATTGGTGGGCATGGCGCTGATGGCGTCAAAGCCGTACTGCTTGCGGTATGCTTGGCACATCTTGATTCCCGCGATTTTTGCAAGGGCGTAGGCGTCATTGGTGGACTCCAGAGGCCCGGTGAGGAGATACTCTTCCTTGATGGGCTGTGGGCACATTTTGGGATAAATGCACGATGATCCCAGAAATAGCAGCTTTTTGCAGTCGTTGCGGTAAGCGCTGTCAATGACGTTATTTTGTATCTGCAGGTTCTCGTAGATAAATTCAGCAGGATAGGTGGAATTGGCGTGAATGCCACCCACTTTGGCGGCAGCAAGAATTACAACAGAGGGCCTGTGTTGTGCAAAAAAGCTGCGCACCGCCTCCTGATTGCACAGGTCAAGTTCTGCATGCGTGCGCACGAGCAGGTTTTCATAGCCTGCCCGACCAAGGGCACGGCATATGGCGCTGCCCACAAGGCCACGATGCCCCGCCACATAAATAAGCGAATTTTTGTCCACGCGGATTACTCGTTATGGCTGAATGTCTTGAATCCAGCCACTTTGCACACGGCATCGCGCATGCTAAGGGCCAAATCTTCGCGCGCCATTTCGGCCACCATATCTTCAAAAGTTGTTCTTGGTTCCCAACCCAGCTCTTCTTTGGCTTTAGCTGGGTTGCCTAGCAGGGTTTCGACCTCAGTGGGGCGGAAGTAGCGCGGATCCACACGCACAATGACATCGCCGGGCTTGAGATGGCATTCCAGGCCCTGACGGTTGCCCGACACCTGTTGCAGCCTGCTTATGTCAACGCTTGCCACTGTACCCGTTTCGTCTGCTCCTTCACCCTGCCAGTTCAGACCGACACCAAGTTCTGCGGCTGCCGCATTGACAAAATCGCGCACGGAAAACTGCCGCCCGGTAGCAATAACAAAATCGTCGGGCTGTTCCTGCTGCAACATAAGCCACTGCATTTCAACATAATCGCGAGCGTGGCCCCAGTCGCGTTTGGCATCCATATTGCCGAGATACAGACAATCCTGCAGCCCGAGCACCATGCGCGACATCGCGCGGGTGATCTTGCGCGTCACAAAAGTTTCACCGCGAATAGGCGACTCGTGATTAAACAAGATGCCATTGCAGGTGTACATGCCGTAGGCTTCACGGTAGTTAACCGTGATCCAGTAGGCGTATAGCTTGGCGCAGGCATAGGGAGAGCGCGGGTAAAACGGTGTCTTTTCTGTCTGAGGCACGTCCTGCACCATGCCAAAAAGTTCAGAGGTCGAGGCCTGATAAAAGCGGGTGATTTTTGTAAGATTGGCAATGCGTATAGCTTCAAGCAGGCGCAATGTGCCAAGGGCGTCCACGTCTGCAGTATACTCCGGCGATTCAAAAGAGACCTGCACATGACTCTGCGCCGCAAGGTTATACACTTCATCCGGCTTTACTTCCTGCATCAGACGCACCAGATTGCTGGAATCACTCAGATCGCCGTAATGCAGGATGAAACGACGCCGATCCGCATGTGGGTCTTCATACAGGTGGTCAATGCGGTCCGTATTGAACAATGAAGCGCGTCGTTTGATGCCGTGCACCTCATAGCCCTTTTGCAACAGAAATTCCGCAAGGTAAGCCCCATCCTGCCCTGTAATGCCGGTTATAAGCGCTTTCTTCATGATCCAGATGTTCCTTGACCTGACAAATTGGCATGCTGTTTTTGCGTTCAGATAGCTCTACGCTAATCTATAAATTTATATTACATGAAGGACGATGTCCACCCAGTGTTTTCGTCCGTTTCCGTTGCCGGGCGGCGGTAAATCTTCTCTATCCGCCTGCGCAGGGGGACCAGTACTGCGTCGCCTATGCCCATCATCGTGAGATCCGTATGCCGGCGTCGGCCAATGGATTGTGCGTTGAGCTAATAATTTTTTGCGTCTCGGATCATGATCTCGACGTGATTATTGCTGAAATTTCAAGACCAATATGGATTGCGAAGATGATTACTTCATCCGCGGGGTGAGGCTCTACGCTACTGAGGTGAGCAGCAATTTTTTGGCAATTTCCTGGGGATGGCGTTGATCGGGGGCTGCTTTTGAGTGATCAAGCTGGGGCTCCGCCAACGGAGCATCCTGGTCGTGGCAGTTTTCTTCGCTTTTGAAGGAAAATGAAACTCTTTGTGTAGGATAACAAAGCCTACCATAGCTTGCAATATTGCTCAGGCAAGGCAGAAAGCTCTGTCCGCGGCAAGGGGCAGGGGATTACTTTTTTAAGCCACAAAAATGGACAATTATCTACGAGGTTAAAATGATAGCGATTCATAGTGGAGGAAATCAAGGAGGAAAAGATGCGTCGCTTATTTCTAATCGCAAGTGCAGCCCCCATATTCTGCTTTCTCTCGAGGTGGTTTCTGGAGTGTGTTCGATTTTAAATATTGAGTGTGGGAGAACGGGCCGGTAAGACCGGCGCATTTTTATCTGTGCGGGGCCAGACTATGACGCTAAAGTGCAGGTGAATGTCATTTTTCAGAAAATTATAATTATAATGGTGTATTATTTATCTGCAATGTTGCGCTGTCTGCTTCATCTTTGCACAATCGGGACTTCAGGAAAGCTTGGGAAAGACCGCGCTAGGGTGGGGCCGACATTTCCATTTGCACCGTATTGAAACTAACAACAGGGGGTAGCCAGAGCTCTACTAGCAAGCGATTTTAGCGTTTGTCTGTTCCCAAAAAGGTTAGTTGTGGCAAATTAGCCATCAAGCAGGTGTGATGGCATCGAAAAAGCCGGGATGGAACACCTTCAAATTAAACTGTGAGTATGGCTGCCCGTGGAAATGCCTGAAAATATCCCGGGAAATGCCTTTCAATCAGCGTGAGAGCCTACTGGAGATGTTGATTGAAAAATTTTTTCAGTTCGGTGAAGTGGAAACGTGTTTCCGGTGCATTGGGATCCATGAGGTAGTGCGCGTGCGACATGCCTTCAAAAACAATCAGATCTGCATCAATGCCAGCTTGGCGCAGCTTCAAATGCATGCGGATGGTGTTGCTTAAAAAAAGATCACGTGTTCCGGTAGTCAGCAAGGTTGGTGGAAATCCTGACACATCGCCATATATGGGCGAAAGCATCGGATCTTTCATGTCGTGCCCGTTGGCATAAACTTTTGCCGCTTCGCCCAGCCAGCCATCATAGCTGACAAGAATGTTGTCCACTCCCTCGTTAACAAAGTAGCTGTCACCGGTTTGGGTCAAATCTGTCCACGGGGTGCCAGGGGCGAGAGCCGCTGGCAATGGAAGACCTTCTGCCTTGGCCCTAAGGCCTAGCGCTAGCGTCATTCCACCGCCTGTGGATGTTCCGAATACGCCAATTTTTTCGGCGGGCACTGTTTTCAGCAGTTCACGGTAGACAGCCACAGCATCGTCCATTGCTGCCGGATAGGGGAAATCTGGCGCCATCCTGTAATCCACGGAAAGCACTTTAAAGCCGCCCATGCCTGCCATAAGGATTGCTTCATAGGTGCCGGTTTCACCGGGGTTGAGCACGTAGCCGCCACCGTGCAGATGCAGCAAAATCCGCTCTGAATTCTCGGGGCGGATTTTGCGTGGCGTGACGGTAAACACTGGCACGCCTGCGATACTTCCTGGTGTAACTGTCACTTCCATTTGCTCCCGTAATCCTGGCAATTCGGTTGCGGTAGCTTCCGCTACGCTTTGCACGAATGATTTCCATTCAGCGTGATCCTTGGGATGCAGATTCCAAAAAGGCAGAGGGGCCGCCTCTGTCAATTTTTGCATTTCGGGGCTGACGGTGTTGGGGGCGGGAAGTTCGCGCATGGCCGCCTGGCTGGAAGAAACCCACAAACTGAGTAGCAGCAGTGTAAACAGATTTTTTTTCAATATATTCATGATTGCTTGCCACCTGAATGATTGCGGCTGTGCTTACATTGAACGCAGCGTTGTTTTTCAATCTGGAATACACAAGACACAATACAATATGCTCGTCACCTGTGGCAACAGACTGTCTGACAAGGCAAATTGTCGACGGTCAGCATTGCCGGGGCTCTGCTTTTTTTATCTCATAAAATTCATCCTAACACTACTTATCCTATCAAAGTAGCTAATTTGATAGAATTAACGATACTGTAACCATTGACAAAAATGTGTCATAATATACGTTTCGGCGTGCTTTGCTTACCGCTTCAATTGATTTGGCTTTATATTTCAAATGGTAAGCCGCGACGCAATAATGTCACACTGTTACAATGGCTGGTCGCCGATTCCGCCTGCCAGAGTATTTTAAGAGAATGTTGGGGTAGTTTTGCCGTCTTATACGAACAGCCGATTTGACTACCCCGGCGATGCGTGTGGCTAGGCTCCGGTCATGTACGTGATACGCTTACATACTTTACATCATTTTAATGTACTGAATTTCCTTTGGAGTCTGGCTATGCCCGTTGCGAAAAAAATTTTGATTCCCATTCTGCTTATTCTTGTTACCGCTGGTGCTGCCTGGGGTATTCAAGTGATTCATTTTTTGCAGCCTGGGGCGTATTTTTATATGACCCTTCCAACCTTGCTTCTGGTGGACATTGTAGCCGCAACCCTGGTTCTTTTTTTAGGACGGCGCGTAGCATATAGCATTTTTTTCGTGCAGCTTGTTTTTGGTATCGGTCTTGGAAACTATATTACTGCGCTCGGCGCATTGCCGTCACTTACAACAAGCGTGCAACAGTATTCTCTTGTCAGCGATATGGGGCTGATGGCTATATGGGACTATGTAAATGTACCCCTGACTCTGCTGCTTTGTGGGGTATTTATTATTCAGTGCCTGCTTGCTCGTCGGCTCCCTTCTGCCGTAGTCAGGGTACGTCCAGGCTTGGCTATAGCTACGGCTATTGTTTTGCTTGGTCTGCACGGTGTTGTTTCCTTGCAAGCGTCGTATGGTGATTTGACCATCGCTCATGAACAAGCCGAAGCGAGTAAGGGGAATTTTAAAAACTTTATTGTGGAAAGTATTGTGCGCCGTGGCTTTTTCGCAACGGCTCTGGCTGAGGTTGCAAGTGGACGCCTTTTTGAAAAAAACGTTCCAGTCGAGCGCACATGTTCTGATGCCGCGACGGCGCATCTTCCACTCTTACCTGTTACAGACCGTATTGTCATGGTGCAGGTTGAAAGTCTGGGTGGAGAATTGCTGGATGCCCGTGTGGATGGCAATGCAGTGATGCCTTTTTTGGCGGGCCTACGTCAGTCGGCTTTTAATATTAGAATGGATGCAACAAAAAAATTAGCTTCTGCAAATTCAGATTATGAACTGCTGAATACCAGAATTGCCGATGACAAGATATTACAATATCAAAGTGTGATGTTTTTCCCAGATAGTATCATACAGAAATTTTCTCAGCGTGGGCTTGCCCCGGAAGTATGGCATGGCGTAACTGGTAGCTATATGGAGTTGCGTGATGCCTACCAACGCATGGGGTTTTCGCATCTGCATTTTAAAGAAGAGCTTGAAAAGTATGGAGTAAAACCCTTAAATATTGGTTTTAATGGTGTGGTTACAGATGAGGATTTACTCAGCCTCACTGAGAGGCACATTCCCGACAAGCCTTTTTTCTGGTTCATTATCACTATGACCATGCACATGCAGGACTACCAGCCAGCGTTGCCACAATTTGCCCATGCGCCCCTGAGTGGCTTTTATTCTGAATGCTACCGGACCGATGCAGCTTTGCAAGCATTTTATGCAGCTTTGCCAGAAGGCACGACATTCATCGTTTATGGCGATCACAGGCCATACTACGGCAATCCTGCCCCCTACGTGCCCTTTTTGGTGGCCGTCAAGGGACGTAAGCTTGCCTCTCCTGGAGGTGCGGAACCTATTTTCACGCGATGCGAGGTTTCACACTATTTGCGTCGCCTTTTTTCTTTACCTCCGACATCCTTACCCTGGGATGGTTTCACTGAAGGGCAATCTGCCAAGTGCAACCCCTAGCGCTGGCAACGTGACTCTGGACATCTGAGCAAAAACTGGGCGCGCACTTGGCGCACTATTAGTTATTTCTCGAAAAATTGGACAATGCTTGCTGCTTAGGTTTTGTTTGAAATTGGCAGCGCAGTGATGTGTCAGGGTTTTTTTGCTATTGAGAAGGCATGTAATTTGTTGAGTAAATGCCCCACAGGCATATTTAGAGTTCGTACAAAATATGACTTATAAGCGGTGCAATTATGAATAGAAATTCTATGAAGGGCAAAACGGGTTTTAATCGAATTTGGGGTGCGGTTTTGTATTCGAAGAATGGATATTTAAATGCATGGAGAGATGAAGCTGCTTTTCGTCAGATAATTTTTCTTTCTATTATTGGGTTTATAGCTGCTTTATTTGTTAGTAATTCGAAGCAAGATTTTTTTATCTTAATTGTACCAATTGTTATATGCATTATAGTTGAACTTTTAAATAGTGCGATTGAAAATACTGTCGATAGAATTTCAATAGAGTTTGACGAATTTGCAAAAAAGGCAAAAGACATGGCAAGTGCAGCACAAATGACTGCACAAGTATTTCTATTTGGAACATGGTTCGTTTTTTTGTTCTTTTAGGGATGGTTGCCTGGAACACTAGGGGCCTTTCGCATGATGGCGTGTAGCTGTACTGATTTGATGTGACGCAAATTTTTTGAAATCCGCGCCCCGCAGTTATGCGAGGCCAATTTGCTCAGGCGGACATTTCAAAGCACCCAAACGCCAGTTGCAGAGGAGTGCGCGCTGTTGTTCTGCCATCAGCGCCTATTTGTCTGCATTGCCCGTGAGCGGCTAAACTGGCAGCTTTGTTTGCCGCTAATGAGTCCATCGTTGTCGTGCTGCTGTTGGCTGCCTGCCTAGAACTGCCTTGCCCCGAATCGACTATAGCTCTGCTGCTGCCCCAGAGTCTTCGTATTCTGTCTGTCGCCGTAACTACTGCACCTTCCATCACGTCCATATGGGCGGCGCCATTGTGCCCAGTGTTTGTACAAGTGGGCTCTTGCCCGGCAGTGCAACGAGGCCGAGCCGTAGATGGAATTCTTCGTTTTCTTTCAGTGGCGTGAAGACGACGCCGTCTCTTCGTATTGCCGCAAACGAGGCTGGCAATAGGCCCATGCCTTCACCAGCGGCAATGCGGGCCAGCAGTACGTCGTGCTCCGCCGGCTCTTCAAGAAAGCACGGGGTGAATCCTGCCTGTGCAAAGCGGTTTTTTGCATAGTCAAAAAATGCCGGATTAGCTTCACGCCTGAACCAGAATAGTGCCCTTCCATTAAAGTTTTTAAGAGATGGCGTCTCCGCGGCTGAGCCCTTGGCCATCTGCCATATGGCAGGTAAGGCGGCGAGCATTGGCTCGGCGTAGGGCAGTTCTTGTACAAGCAGCCCCGGCGCGTCCAGAGGCAGGGCAACAAAGGCAGCGTCGAGTTTTCCTCTGCGCGTATCACGTGCGAGTCTGGTTGAGGATTCGCGTTGTATATGAATCCTACCACTGAAGACGTCCGTTAGCCGCTTCTCCAGATCCGTAAAAATTCCCTGCTCAAAAGCGGTTGTGAAACCGATGCGCGCAATTTGCACACTGGGTTGGATTTCCTCTTGCAGCCGCTTGTAGGTGGCCTCTTTCATACGCAAAAGTGGCTGGATTATTGCCAGCACCTTGGCCCCTTCGTCCGTAAGGGTGAGTCCTTTGCTGTGCCTGACAAAGAGCGTCACTCCCAGCCGTTCCTCCAGCTGTTTGATCTGGCGGCTCAATGGTGGCTGGGCCATAAACAGCCGTTCGGCAGCGCGGCGCAGGCTGTTTTCCTCCGCAACGACAGAAAAATAATAAAAATGTCTCACATCGACTGCATTCAAGGCTGATTCAGAAACTGATTTTGTCATACCTAAAAGGTATCACAAAAGAAGTATGATGCAAATTGGTCATAGCTGCCTAAGTTCATGAAGCGAAAG
>NZ_JASGDK010000119.1:0-8742 GCF_047607245.1 Desulfovibrio sp. | reverse complement strand
TCAGATCAAACTATCGGCACCTGATGACGTTGCCGGAAAATATACCACGGTATTCGGCAAAATCAGACCAAAAGGCCCAAGATTTCCGGTGTGACGGTCTTGGGCCTTTTGAGACTGCCAGTTAAGAGGTCATTAATTCGCCCATGAATTCTTTCAATCGCAGGAGCATCTCTTTGCCAACCTCGGGGTGTTTATCCAGCACGTTGTTAAGCTGAAAGGGGTCTTTCCTTCTGTCATAGAGTTCGTCCGTTTCAGGCACTTCCGCCACGCTGTTGGGCGAGCAGGTCCACTGATCGGCTCCGTCCAGGCTGGAGAGCACGGTACCTGCGGGCTTTTCGCTGTCATCAGCGCCGAAACCCTTGCGCCATTCTTCCATATACCCCTTGCCGCCTGTTGCCGTGATGTGCGAACTGTCTATGCTTTCGCTGTAAAATTCCGCAGCCATTTTGTCGCTGTCGCGGTTTTCAGGCTGTAACCAGTGGATGTAGCTCCAGTCATCTGTAAACATCCCCCACGAGTAAGAGTGGTAGCCCGCGATGGCAAAATCGCGCACCTTGTCCACCTCTCCCCGTACCAGAGGCAAAAGGCTTTTGCCCTGCATATCCGGGTGAATACCTATACCCAGCCAATCGCACACGGTGGGTGCCACGTCGCAAGACTGAACAAAAGACTTTATGCGCTGCCCGGCCTTGATTCCAGGGGCACGAAGCAGCATGGGGGTGTGGGCGAGTTCTTCATAAGGCCAGGGGCGAACCTTGGTCATAATTCCGTGGCCGTGTTCGCCATTGCCCAAATGCTCGCCGTGGTCGGAAACCATCATGAACAAGGTATTTTCTTCCAGGCCCATAGCCTTCACGGTGTCCATCAGCTTGCCAAGATATTCGTCACACAGGGTGATGGTTTCAGCATAAAGCATGCGGATGTGGTGCAACTGCTCTTCCGTGAACACGCCGTCCACAGGGCCTTCGCAAGGATACGGTTGCGGCTTGCCCTTGTAGTCCGGGTCGTACGGGCAGGGGCGGCCTTCTGTAACGGACGGCGGATACCACGGCTCATGCGGATCGAAGGAGTCGACCCATAGGAAAAACGATTTGTTACGGTCAACACCGCCCAGATAGTCAATGGCTGCATCGACAGTACGCGCGACAAAATGATCTTCCTTGCTGCGCCAGTATTGACGCTGACGAAGAAAAATACCCAGTTCCGTGAGGTTGCCGGTAAGCGCCGCTTCTCCCATTTTTTCCGCATAGGCCTTGGCGCACGCCTCTTCAACATAATCGTCAAGGGAGAGATTGATCAGCGGATCATACTCGTAAAAATTATCGGCTTCCTGCCCACGGGTATACCAGACCTTGTCGAAGCCCCGGGTGTAGCCAAATTTGGGCAAGCGGTAATTGGGACAGTCAAACACAAGGCCAGTCTGGATGGGCCGCCCCCAACAAAGATCGGCGATGGTGGTGTCTTCTTCAGAAAGAGCGACCCAACCAGCCTTTTGCAAGGTATAGCGCCCTGTATGCATGGCCCTGCGGCAAGGTACGGTGGGCAAGCCTTCGGTGTAGCAGTTTTCAAAAAGCACACCTTCTCTCGCGAGCCTGTCCATATTGGGAGTTTTTATCCATTCGTTGCCGTAGCAGCCCAGGTAATTATACTGCAGGCTGTCGAACATTATGACGATGACATTCTTTGGCATACAATGCGCCTCACATTATAAAGCTGTTAAAATACTCAAGCAAAACGCTTCACCACTGATGAACTGCGCTCAGCATGAGCAAAAGATGTGCCTAAAATTTATATTCAAACATTCTAACAATTAATAAACAAATCAAAAATTATTTACTTTGCCTGATGACAAAACTATCGTTTTTTACGACATTGAAAAAAAATTTACGGGTATTTCATATGCAAAAAAATACAGATCTCTCACAGATAGAAATGCGCAACAGCTATACACGTTTGCTCAATCTTATTCCTGGCGCAGTGTTTCGTTCTGAAATATCTGAAAGAAAACATGCTTTTTCGAAGAATTATGGCGTCTGCCTGAAGTTTGTCAGTGATGGCATGTACAAACTGATTGATGTCACCCCGGACACGCTGGACCACGGCGTGAATCTTGTGGATTCACTTATTCTGCCTGAAGACCGTGATGTGGTAAGGGAGAAAATTTATACAAGTTTTGTAGAAGACCGGCCCTACCAGATGGTGTACCGCATGCGGCTTCCCAGCGGGACCATAAAGTGGATATGGGAACAGGGCGAAGTTGTCTGCGGTGAGTCTGGGGAACTGCTGTTCCTTGAAGGCATTATGATGGACCTCAGTGAATACAAAGCCATCGAAAATTCACTTAAAGAAGAAAAGAGCATGTCGGCTCTTTCCTGCCGCACAGCCAACGGCTTTGGCTTGATGGTGGGCACAAGTGATCCTATGCAAGCCCTGTATTCGCAGCTAGAAAAAGCGGCTCAAAGCAGCAGTAATGTGCTTATTCTGGGTGAAACCGGCACGGGAAAAGAGCTATGCGCCCAGACCATCCACGAACTGAGCGGGCGCAAGGGAGCTTTTGTGCCTGTAAACTGCGGCGCCATCCCCGAGCAGCTCATTGAAAGTGAATTTTTTGGTCATGTGCGAGGGGCGTTCACCGGGGCCGTTGGCAATAGAGACGGTTTCATCAAGGCCGCTCACGAAGGCACACTTTTTCTTGATGAAATTGGGGAACTTCCGTTACACCTTCAGGTCAAACTTTTGCGCACTCTTGAAAGCAAACAGTTTACACCCGTTGGCAGCAATACCCCCCAACGGTCCACATTCCGCCTTATTGCTGCAACCCATCAAAATCTGGCCAGTATGGTGAAAAGCAAAACCATGCGGTCAGATTTTTTCTATAGAATTAATGTATTAACGGTAAAAATTCCGCCACTGCGTGATAGGCGCGGCGACCTCGATTTGCTCATTGAGGCATACCTAAACGCTAACAACACTGCGGGCCAGGTGCCCCAGCACGTGCGCGCAGCTATGGAACAGCACTCGTGGCCGGGTAATATCCGCGAGATGCACAATTTTCTTGAACGCTTTTTTATGTTCGGTGACGCTTCAATCGAAGGTTTTGATTGCGATGGCTGCGAAGCGTTTTTTCCCGATACCGACACACCTCTGGAAGAATCCGTCAAGGCTTTCGAGTACAGATTGATCGTGCAGGCTATGGAAAAATGCCGCTGGCGACAGGGCGAGGCAGCCAAGCTTCTTGGGCTTAATTTAAGAACATTTCAGAGGAAAATTAAATACCACAACCTGTCAAAATAGTATTACCCGCAAATTTTCTGCTCCCCAATAAAAAAACAGGACTTACACTCACAGTAAGACCTGTCGTCATGTCTTTTGCACCCAACTTGCAAAACATACCGGGAAATAAGAGTACTATCTGCGACTATCCTTATTTGATGGAGAAAGCGCGGCCTCGCCCCGGTTTCTGGCGTGAGCGATCCAGTTTTACTGCCATGTGGCCGATTTTCTTGAAAGGATCAGGCAGAGCCACCAGCAGCATATCCCAAAATCCCTGCCGTACTTTTACAGACAGCTGCCTCTCAACAAGCTTGCAAAATGGAAGGGTATCGTTTGTCATACTGACCTCCACCGCAATACTGATTGCTGCATCTGACCAGTGTATGACAAAACGGAAGCTTTTTCGTGCCGCCTACTGTGGTTTAAAAAGCATCAATGTGGCGAATGGACGGATATGTTTTGCAGAAACCGATAAAAGTAACGGCCACAGGTATTCTAACTTCGCTGAAATAAAAAATAGTCTTGAGATCAGAGCATTTTAACTCTGAAAAAGTTTAAATGCTCTATGAGGCTAGTGCGGTTTAACTTTACCGGGTGGCAACAATACAGGAACGGATCAGATTTCGCGTATCACCCGCGCGGCGTCCTGTGCCATAAGAGCGTGCCCGGCTTCGCTGGCGTGCAAGCCGTCAGTATACAAGGCATCAAAGGACTCCCTGTTTCCGCTCTGCATTGCCGAAGCGGAAACCGTCTCAAAGCAGCGGTAAAAATCCACCTTTGGAAGAGAAAAATCTTCGGCCAGACTGTGCAGCCAGAGCCGCAAATCTTCGTAGGCGGCGCAAGCTCGCTCCACGTCCATACTGGCAAGCAATGGAAAGGTGATGGGGTGGCGCACAGGTATGGGAATGCCGAGCAAGGGCTTGATGCGGGCGTTGAAACACTGTTGCACCAGAGCGAACATATTTGCTTTTACTACACCAAGTTCCGCCCCTAGAGCCAGATCGTTAAAGCCGCCCATAAGAATGGCGGCATGCGAGTCTCTAGTGGCACCGTGGGCCTGAAAACGGGCCAGCATACCACCAGTGGTATCGCCGTTGATGCCCCAGTTATACACCCGCATGCCTGTTGCCCCGGCCAGCAAGGAGGGCCAAACCCGGGGGCGGGGAATGCCGTAGCCATATGTGAGGCTGTCGCCCAAACAGATCAAAGTCATGCCCGCTTTCTACTCCTCTACCACTTCGACGTCAAAGAACAGGCCGCGCTGGCGGAGCAACCAGCACGGCCCCGTGCCGTCGCACTCAATGCGGCACGGTATTCTGCGGAGCCAGGACAGGATGCCTGCCCGCTCCCGCCCCAGATCCGCAGGTTGCGAAAAAGGCCCTGCGGCCTCAGACGCAAATCTACAATGGCAATCCCAGTTGCAGGCGAATATGGCGCACATCCGCCTCTTCGGGCTTGAAGGGGTAGTTTCGTATGCCTGGCCCGGGCCGTGAGTTGGCATAGGGGCGATTGCAGGCCACCTCGCCGTCACGGCCCGTGCAGCCGCAGGTACGGAAGGGCTCGCCAGTATTGATGACGCGCTCCAGTTCATCCTTTGGCAAACCATACCCGATGATGCCCCGCCGCTGATTGTAGGTGAAGCCATCTGCGTGAGCGTGATTATGATCAATAAGCCAGCGGGCCAGCTGGATGCGGCGGTACTGGTCAATGGGCGGGGGCAGACTGTCTGCCAAAGGCGACCCTCCCTCGGGGAAAAATGAAAACAAATGTGTATTGCCGCCCATATCATGCACACGCTGCATGGCCCGGCACATTTCCTCCTCTGTCTCACCCATACCCACCATAAAATGCGAACCAGCCATGCCCTGACCAAAAACATCCAAACTTTCTTCCAGGCATTGCCAATAACGGTCCCAGGAGTGCGGCCCCCCCACTCCGGCTCCGCGGTAGTGAGCGAAAAGACCTGGCGTGGCAAGGTCAATAGCCACACCAATTTTGTCTGCCCCTGCGTCACGAAATTCTTCCAGGTGGCGACGCGTCAGGATGGTAGGCGAAATGAGCAGTGAAACCGGAATACCCACAGCTGACCGCAAACGGCGGCAAATGTCCGCCGCATCATGCGGGGCACGGCTATTGGTTAGCATTGATATGCAGATGCGCTTGACGCGCTCCTTGCGCCTTGCGATGCCTGCAATGATTTCGTCCACGGTAAAGGCAGGCCAGCTTACGCGAATGAAACTCTTGATGGGGCGCTTTACCTTTGCGCCAGAAAGGCCGCAGTAGGCGCAGCGGGCCGCACACCCCGAACGGTAGGTCAAAAGCAAATTTATGCACGAAAGGCAGGCATTGCGATAAAAACTGCCCGGCGCAAAATCCAGCGTCATTGCGGCGGCAAGGCTCATGCGCACAACATCCGGGCTTTCAGGCGCAAGTTCCTGATCGCAAACGCCGTCGCTGGGGGAACATTGATTTTTCAACTCAGTGGCTTGGCTCATATTTTCCTCGCTGACTGCTCCAGAGCAGACTGTTGCCCTATGCCCGTCGTGTATTATTCGTGAACGTGAATTCTTACTGCATCGGCCCTTTCACCAGCCAGCCGCGCCTTCGCCCAAGCGCACCGAACAGCAGGTTTTGCGAAACTGCGCCTCCAGCCCCATTCGGGCCGCCGTAGCAACAG
This sequence comes from Desulfovibrio sp., assembly GCF_047607245.1. Lineage (GTDB taxonomy): Bacteria > Desulfobacterota > Desulfovibrionia > Desulfovibrionales > Desulfovibrionaceae > Desulfovibrio. The sequence goes on along the minus strand of NZ_JASGDK010000119.1, from coordinate 2,792 downwards.
CTTCTTGAGAAGGCAAAGCCATGCGGTTGACCCCGGCCATAAGGGCCAACTCTTCAAGATCGGCAGCGCCTTTACGGGGGCGGGCGCAGCCGAGGCTTATTTCCGTATCTGGCATGAGCTCATGCGCCCGTAGAATAACCCCGCAAACCTCGCGCGCACCGGGCGGCGCCATATGGGCCATATCTGTGCCGGGCAGGCTCATACAGGCCACTATGACCAGCAGAGCTGGCGGACGCCGGGCAATGATATCCAGAGCCCAGCTTTCGCCGAGCAGCTTGCCAAAATGCAGCCCAACCACAATATGTGGCACCACGGGCAGTTCGGCCCGAGCCAACGCTTCAAGGCTTTTGTCCAGCAGTTCTGCGCCGTCGGCCAGATGATAAACCTTGTAGTAGGTTTCTGCGCTGCCGATGACGTCAATCAAGGCCTGATCAGCCCCGGCGTTTTTCAAATCCCTGGCAGTGGCCGCGTCCACCATGCCGCAGTGTACAGACACGAAAAGCCCTGTCTGTTGCTTCACGTCGGCAATGGCGCGGATAAAATTCTTCCACGGCACACGTCCCCGTCCGTCGCATCCGCCGGAAAGCAGTACGCCTTGCACACCTTGCGCCTCAAGGCTTCTACATTTTTCCAGCAGGCTGCCGGGCTTGCTCACATCAGGCATGTTCTGCAACAGAGCACCACCACAGTGGGCGCAGTGTTGCGCACAGTCGCGGCCTGTAACGGAAAGCGCTGGGTATTGCCCCTGCACGCCGTCGCGCACGAACATGCCCGGCAGGTAGAATACTATTTTTTTACCGTGCCGCGCCCAGGAAAGCTCCCTGGCCTGCTCCAGTTGCATGTCATCCCAATGGTCAAGAAGCCGCATAGTATTCCCTGAATCCTATCCAGAACCTGTTTATGGAATGGTCCAGCATGCCGTCGTGGCCTTCCCAGTCCAGCCTGCGCTTGTGCGCGTGTGATAAAACGTCACCGTAAAAATCGTTCCATTCGTCTGCATAGCCCTGCAAAACAGCCATGTGCCCTTCTGCAACTGTGCGGGCTGCCCAGCGGCCAGCCATCTGCCCGCCAATGACGGCCTGAAATATGCCCGCCCCGGTAATGGGATGCGTATGCCCTGCGGCATCGCCTGCCAGCAGAATGTCGCCTGCCACGCAGGGACGCGGTGGCCCGGCGGGTATCCAGCCGCCCGTGAGCGACAAAGGCTCGTCGCGCACCAGACCAAGGGCTGACAGGCCGCGCGCAAACCGCCGCAACACACGGCGCAGGCCGGGTGTGTGCTTTTGCCGCAACATGCCCAGCCCCACATTGGCTATTTCTCCCTTCGGGAAAAGCCATGCGTATCCGGCGGTGATACTTTCATCAAAGTATATGCAGGTGTGTTCCAGCTTTTGCAGCAAGGGCAGGCGCACCTGTATGGATGGCAGGCAGTGGGTATTGGACAGCCCCACCCACCGGGCCACGCGTGAATGCGGGCCATCCGCACCAATAATGACCTTGGCCTTTATACGAACATGATCTCCAGCGGGCGTAGACAATACAACACAACTGCCCTGCCCGCCTTCACGCTCAAGAACGCAGTGCCCAAGCAGAATATGGGCTCCGGCATCCGCAGCGGCGCAGGCAAGAGCCTGATCAAATTTATCCCTGTGAATGACGTGACCAGGAGCCGTCATGTCCTGAATGCGGTGTCCGTGCAAATAACTGCGCATTCCCAACGTGGTCTGGGCGATATAATCTTTGCCCACGTCAGCCTGCCCCACCAGCATGGCCGGAATATACTCAGCACAACGCACGGGCAGGCCCACCACACTGCGACGCTCGATCAGGGCCACAGACGCCCCTGCCTTTGCAGCCGCCCGCGCTGCGCAGGAACCAGCAGGCCCGGCGCCCACAACCAGCACATCATATTGTAGCATGCGCATGCGCCCTCCCCGCCTGTTCCGAGCCAGATGCAAGGCTTTGCCCCTGCTTCTGGCCAGCCAGTTGCCCGGCCTGTTCAGCAACTCGCAGAATGTCATTCAGAAGCGGCATGTTGAGCGATGTCTGGCTGGAGAATTCCCCCCTATGGGCGGCTTCGCTCTGATCCAAGTCGTAGCAGGTGGTATTTTCTATATCTATGAGGATTCCCGGCAAACCAAGGCGGGCAAAATCCTCAACATGCTTGATATAGAAAGGCTGGCAGCAGCAGCCGATAAAGGCTGAAACTCCCTGCTCTTTAAATTTTTCCAGCTCCTGCATGAGATGCTCGAAGTTGGTGATGCAGACGGTGCGCATCTTGCGCTCAAGCCCCAGTGTCCAGGCCTCGCCCACTGAGCATTCGCCACAGGCACGGCAGGCGCGGGTGAATCGCAAATCGCAGTCTTTAAGTTTGGCGCAGTATGGCAGCAAGAGCGCCTGCGGCCCTGCCGCCAGCACTTCGTCAAAACTGCCGTTGGTGGTGAAAATGCGGTTGCAATGCTCAAGCGGGATGCCGTGGCGGGCAATGGCGGCTTTTTCCAGCGCCATACGCAGGGGAGTGCAGATATCATCCGCCCCCATATCCGGTATGGTGATCCTTTTTTCATTAAAAAAATCGTGAATAATGCCGCACAAGTGATCGCCGTTCAAAGGCTGGCCGCGCAACGCTGCCTCAAGGTCAAAGAGTGCCCTTGACGGAAAAGATAAAAAATCCCCGGTGATAAAGATATTTTTGAGTGTTTTTCGCGGCATGTTCAGCTGCATTGTCACGCGCACCAGACCAAAAGGAGATTTGGGCTCCCCCTGCTCTACCTCTGTTTTTTCATAGGTGG
>NZ_JASGDK010000118.1:0-11653 GCF_047607245.1 Desulfovibrio sp. | reverse complement strand
CTTGATGCGGATGCGGCCCCAGTCAAATTTTTCTGTCCAGGCGAAACGAACCTTGCTCTCAGAAGCATTGGCCCGTGCGCGCTTGGCAGGACGGGACACTTTTTCAGCTCTGGGGGCATCAGTATGTCTGTTACCCTTGCGGGAATTGAATTTGAACATGGTTTATCCCAAATAGCTTCCGGGTTGTTCCGGTATGGTGAAATCCAGCCTGTTTTGCCGGACCTGTATTTGCCTCATTAAGTCCTGAATCTCTTCCGGGCTCTCTTTTCAGCTGGAGTCTAACGTGCCTCCATGCGGCGAATCTGGCCGGGCTTCGGCTCCCGCATGGAAAATTCCTCGGCCTTGCGGCGCAGTTCGTAGGGCGAAAGCAGGCGCTCCCGCTCTACTTCAAGCTTTGCGCGCAACGCGCGGCGTTCACGCATGGTATTCTGCGATATGTTGATGAAATAGGTGGTGTCCATACGTTCAATATTGCTCCACACAAGCACCAATCCCATAACCATGCAGGCCAGCAAACCAAGCACAAGAAACAGTAACCATCCCCTGCCTCCAGCTGGCTTTGCAGTAACGTTGCGCTTCATGAACCGGAAGCCTCGGCTATTTTTTCCACAGCTCGCAGCTTGGCGCTGCTTGCGCGAGGATTGACAGCCAGTTCGTCCGGACCAGCCTGCACGGGTTTTTTGTGCAGTATGCGCACTTCTGGCTGATGCCCGCATATACAACGTGGAATATGCCTCGCACAGCGGCAGCCTTCTGCCCAATGGCGCATGGCCTGCTTGACCATGCGGTCTTCAAGCGAATGAAACGTAATGACGGCCAAACGGCCTCCAACGGGCAGATAGGCCAGTATCTGATCCAAAAAGCGCTGCAGCTCGCCCAATTCATCGTTAACGGCCATGCGCAAAGCCTGAAACGTGCGTGTGGCCGGATGGCGCCGGGCCTTGGCCCGCCAGGCTGCCGGATAGGCTTTTTCCACCAGCGTGGCCAATTGAGCCGTGGTATCTATGGCGTCTTTTTGTCTGGCATCCACAATTGCGCGGGCTATACGCCCTGCCTGCGGTTCTTCGCCAAGGGTGGCGATGCAATCTTTGAGTTTGTCGAAACTTTCACGGTTGACCCAGTGCCAGGCCGAAGGCTGGCCCGAGCTTTGATCCATGCGCATGTCCAGCGGCCCATCGCCATAAAAACTGAAGCCGCGCCCCGCCTCATCCAGTTGGAGAGAAGAAACGCCAATGTCCAGCAAAGCGCCGTCTATCTTGCTCCAGCCAAGCTGGCCCAAGGGATCGGTAAAGTCGCTATAGCGGCAATGAAACAAATGCGTTCTCGCACCAAACGGAGCCAGACGCTGTTTTGCGAGTTCCAGGGCATCTTCGTCACGGTCAAGACCGCAAAGTTCTATATCTGGCGCAGACGCCAAAACGGCGCTGGCGTGACCACCCATTCCAAGGGTGCCATCCAGATAGCGCCCCCCGGCTCGCGGGGCCAGCGCGGCCAGCGTTTCCAGAGGCAGAACAGGTACGTGACGAACCTGTTCTGCATTTTCGTGCATGGTTTGCATCATGATTAAACCTAAAGGCTGATTGCCACGCCACTGGCAGCGAGTTCGTCGGAGACGTCCTCAAGCTCCAGGGCGTCAAAGCGAGTCTGATCCCAGACTTCGAATTTGTTGAGCATGCCCACCAGCATGACGTCCTTCTGGAGGCCGGCTTCACGCATGAGGGCTTGTGGAATGCGCACTCGGCCCTGGGCATCGGGCAGCATTTCCTGCGCGAGGCCCATGACCTTGGTCTTGAAGTGTGAAAGTCGAGGAGAAGGCATGGGAATACGACTCAACTGTTCTGTGATCTTTTCCCAGTCTTCAGGCAGGTAGGCCACAAGGCGGCCATAATAAGCTGTAAGCCAAAAAGCGCCTGTGCCACCCTCCGCATAAAGCCCATCCCGGTATTCCGGCGGCAGCATAAGACGACCCTTGGGGTCGAGGCTGCGGGAGAGACTTTTGGTGAAGAGCTTTGGCACTTTTTTACCACTTTATTACTTATAATTACCACTTTTTCCCACTTATGCCCCAAGCCAATAGGGGTGTCAAGCTAACTGGGAAAAAAGTATAATATTTATGCCTGAAGCCATTTTTTCGGCGAATTGCTGCTCTGAAAATCCCCTTTTACCCACAAGGGTACGGCAGTGGTAAAAAGTGGTTTTTACCACCCAACTGATCCTGCTTGCGGGTTGTGCGCCTCAGGTCAAAGCTTTCCGCACTCATGACAGTTCGCACAAAAGTTTCACGGCCATTCTCTCTCGGCGCGCCAGGCTGAATATCTTGACAATGCATGGTAAAATCAGGATGATTTAATGTGCTGGCCCCATAATGTTCTTCCTTTGCGCCAATGCGCCAGACCAGCCTCACTTGCCCTCCAAACAAGGACACATCATGAGAACAAAAATTGTTGCCACCATAGGACCTGCGTCCAATAGCAGAGAAAAGCTGCAACAGCTTGCGGAAGCAGGCGTCAGTGTTTTTCGCCTCAACTTTTCACACGGTTCCGCTGCAGACTTTGTAACCATCATAAAAAACATACGTGAAGTTGAGCAGGTCATTGGCAGGCCCATCACCATCATGCAGGACCTTTCTGGCCCCAAGATTCGCCTTGGAACAGTGCCCGAAGGCACTATTGACGTAGACAAGGGCATGCATCTTCTGCTGGGGGCAAGCGCTGACCGTACCGACGAAATGCCCTATCTGCCCTTTGACCACGAAGTCATCCTTGAAAGCCTTGACCCCGGCGACCGCATGGTGCTGGCAGACGGCGGACTTCAGTTCATAGTGAAGGAACGCCGCCCGGATGGACGTGTGCTTCTGGAAGCAGACAATGCAGGTATTGTCACTTCCCGCAAGGGCCTGGCCCTGCCCGGCAAGGCCACCAAGGTGCGCGCCCTGACGGACAAGGACAAAAAAGACCTTGCCGACGGCCTTAAACTTGGTGTTGACGCCGTGGCCATTTCTTATGTTCAAACGGCTGACGACGTGCGCGAAGCCAAGGAACTCATTGCTGCCGCAGGCCTGAAACTGCCTGTGGTAGTCAAGCTTGAGCGCCAGAGTGCCGTAGACAATCTGGCTGAAATTCTTGCTGAAACAGATGTAGTTATGGTGGCGCGCGGCGATCTTGGCGTAGAGTGCCCCCTGCCCTTGCTGCCCGCCCTGCAAAAACGCATCATCAGCGCCTGCAACAAGGCCTCCAAGCCTGTTATTGTTGCTACGCAAATGCTGCTTTCAATGGTAAACAGCCCCGCTCCTACCCGCGCTGAAACTACAGACGTGGCCAATGCCGTGCTGGACGGGGCCGACTGCGTAATGCTTTCTGAAGAAACGGCCATGGGCAATTTTCCTGTGGAAACCGTACGTTACATGCGGCGCATCACTGATGAGGCCGAAAAACTGCTTCTGCTCAACCACAGACTTGAAGAACCCGATGCAGACAAGGGCATTCCCGAGTTTCTGGCGTATTCGGCCTGCCTGCTGGCAGACAAGGCACAGGCCAAGGCCATTGTGTCCCACAGCCTTTCCGGCAGCTCGGCCCGTCAGGTTTCAGCCAGGCGGCCTCCGCAGCAGATTTACGCTCTCACGCCAGACCCTGTGACGGTCAAAGCCCTCAACTTTGTCTGGGGCGTAAAACCTGCCTTTGTGTCGAGTCCGCAGGATGAAGAAAGCCACCTTGTCAGGGCCGAACAGTTCATCCACAACAGCGCCGATTTTGATCCCGATGACTGCGCCGTCATCACTGCTGGCCAGGTCAAGGGTTCTTCCGCCACCCCCAGAGGCACCAACCTTGTCAAAATCTATTGGAAGTAGGGCATGGCCGAACAAGCACGGACTGCAAAAGAAGTTCCTCAAAACATTAACGAGGAGTACTATCAGATAAGCAGCGAAATTCTTTCCAGCTTTCCTAAGTATCGCCCGCCGGTGGATCTTTTCAGCTTTCGTGATGACATCATGGTGCTGGCTCCTTATTGCAAAAAGGAAACACGCCTGACCAACGAACAGGTTGAAGAAGTGGCCCGGCTTTGCGATGCAGGCGATCTTTTTGTGGCCCGCTCGGACCACCACATCTATTCGCGCCACATCGTCAAGCAGCTTGATCTTGTTTTGCAAGACAAGAACCTCAAGGAAGCTGAAATCGCTGACATCTGCATCCGTGCACTGTTTCTTCGCTATACAGAATTCAACAGCCAGCCCATCAAGCCACTCTTTGAACCGTTGTACCGCGACGTTATGGTGATTACAGAATATTTGTGGGAAGACAGGCACCGCATTAACACATTTATGCGCCGCCTGTTCCGCAAGTACCAGCCTGCGCGCCACGCCATAAACAGCATGTCAATCGGCCTCTGGCTGTGGATGCAGGTGGGTGGGGAATACCGGCGCAAAGATCTTGACCGGATGGCTCTGGCCTTTTTGCTGCATGACATTGGCATGAGCAAGGTTCCCGCTTTTCTGCTCAACAAGCCTGGGCCCCTTAAGGCCGAAGAACGTGACAAGGTGTTGCCGCACCCGCTTGTGGGCATCAAACTCATGCACAAGATGGATGTGAGCTTTGAAGAGTTGGTGCGGGCCTGCTATGAGCACCACGAGCGCATGGACGGCTCTGGCTATCCCCAGCACCTTAAAGCTCATCAGATCAGCCGGGTGGGACGCATCACCGCTATTGCGGATTCCTTTTCCGCAATGATTTGCCACAAGCCTTACAGTGAAGCCAAGGAACCTCTTGCAGCTGCAAAAGACCTCGCCGGGGATGCCCGGTATGACGGCGAACTGACCAACCTGCTTCTCACCGGCTTTGCCTCCGGCAACATTGGTCAGCTGGTGGATATGGACAAAATTGTGGATACCCCCCTGTAGCCGCACCTGCCAGATAAATCAGAAATGCCTAAAGGCCGCGCCATTATGGTGCGGCCTTTTCATTTTTTGCCTTACTATGCTGGCTCAGGCAGGAGTATTTTTCCCGCTTTTCGTCAGCCACATAAACTGGTATCTGCCTGTTTGGCTACAGACGCATATGGGGCAGTGATGCCTTCCCCCAGGTATGGCGATAACGACCCAACTTTTACAGGTGGCAATATGAGTTCCATTTCATTGAATGACGCACGCGACCTCGGCCAGAGCTTCCTTATGCGGCACAAGGTCAGCCAAGAAAACGCCGTTGTGACCATTGAGGCACTGCTTCGGGCCGAGATGCAGGGCATTCCTTCGCACGGGTTTTCTCGTGCCCCCTATTACGCAGCCCAGGCACTTGTTGGAAAGATTGATGGTTTTGCGGAACCGCAGATACTGCAACCGAGGCCGGGAGCCATACTTACAGATGCCCGCTGTGGTTTTGCCTATAGAGCTATTGCTGACAGCCTGCCTGTTGCGGCACAGACTGCCAAGGAAAACGGCATAGCCTTACTGGCCATAAACAATTCCCAGCATGCTGGCGTTCTCGGACTTTCTGTCGCAGATTATGCAAAGCAAGGCCTTCTGGCTATAGCTTTTGCTAACAGCCCTGCAGCTATTGCTCCCTATGGTGGCAGTAAGAGAACCTTTGGCACCAACCCTATGGCTATGGGCTGCCCCCGAAAAAACTCGCCGCCCCTGATCATTGACATCTCAATGGGCTTAATGGCTCGTGGCAAAATTCTACAGGCAACCGAAAAGGGAGAGCTCATACCCGAAGGCGCTGCGGTTGATACTGACGGCAACCCCACACGCGATCCAGCAAAGGCTTTTGCAGGGGCACTTTTGCCTTTCGGTGGCCCCAAGGGCTACGCGCTGGCGCTGATAATAGAAATTATGGCAGCCGTATTGCCGGGAGCTGCCTTGGGCATTGAGGCAAGTTCTATGTATTCGGCGGAAGGGCCGTCGCCACGCATCGGGCAAAGTTTTCTAATAATGGATCCTGCTTCTACTGCTGGAGAACACTTTGCGGACCGGCTTGATATATTGCTGCATTTTATTACCGATCAAGAGGGTGTGCGCCTGCCCGGCGACAGGAGAATAGCTTTGGAGGCCGCAGCACTGGCAAAGGGGGCAATTGATTTGCCAGATCCCCTGCTTGAGCAGCTCCACAGCATCAACAAGTGATTCTCTGAACGCGGCAGATAAGCTATCGAGAAAGGGGGTATGCAAAGCATACCCCCTTTCCCAATTAATACCTATCCTTAAAGCCCGGCAGGCTAAACCGTATAGAACTCCGGCTCCCTGCGGTCCCGGCATTTTTCTTCCAGCATGCCGATTATCTTCAGCACAGGTTCCTGATCGAAAAACTTTGCCTGCTCCGGGCATGCCTTGACGCAGGCACAGCAACGAATACAGCCCTGCCCCACCTCGGCAGGATCATCTTCACTGATGATCTGCATGGGGCACTGGCTCACGCAGAGCAAACATTGCGTACATGCATCTGATGTTTTTGGGCGTATATCCATAGCAGGCGGCAGATCTTTGTAAGGACGCTTGCCCGGCACACTTACTGGTCCTGCATGGCCCGAAAGAACAGCTTGCGCCGCATGATGGGAAAACTCTTCAGCACTTTTCAAATCCTGGGCATCTGGCCTGTCCGTACCAACTTTCGCCGTCAGGCTGTGCTCTGCCACAAGAGCTCCTGCGGAAACAACTGAACAATTACGTTCCTGAATCGTATCCACTGCTTCCAGCAAGGCATCGTCATAGTGGCGGTTGCCGTAGACGGCTAGAACCACAGCCCGCGCTCCCCCACCATCCAGCTGGGTCAGGAACCTGCTGAGCAGGCGTGGAACGCGCCCGGCATAAACGGGAAAAGCAAAAAGAAAAACATCGTCGCTGGTGCATTGAAGAAATTTGTTGCGGCCTTGCGGAAAGGTCAAATCGTGTTCGCAAAGTTCTTTGCCAAGTGCCTGTGACAAAGGCCATGCCACGGCGCGGGCAATTTTTTTGCTGCTGCTGGTTGGACTGAAAAATACTGAGTGCAGGGTGCCGCTCATGTGAGCCTCCCTCATTTGATTTATGTGACCCGGATGGCCGTCAAACAAAAGGGCCGGAAATCCGGCCCTTTTCAAGTCTTAAACAAAGTGCAAAGCGTGCGTTACCAGCTGTTGCCCTTGCTTTGCTCGTGCCCAACAATGCCACCAGCCAACGCGCCGATGCCAGCACCGGCAAGAGCACCCCAGCCAGCAGCGCCGCCAGAAATGGCAGCAATACCAGCACCGCCCAGAGCACCAAGAGCCGCGCCACTAGCAACACCCTGCTGGGTTTTGTTCATATTGGTGCAACCGATGCCGCTGGTGAACATGACGGCCAGCAGGCCAATAATCAAAACTTTTTTCATGATGATTCTCCTGAAAAGTCTTGTCATCGCATTGAAAGGCAGATGCCCTACTTCGCGGCAAGACGCGGGGCAATCAGTTCATACCAGATAACACCCAAAACCGGACGCTCAAGCTTGTCGGGGTTGGCCGCATACCACTGATCCACCATCTTGACGATGTCGGCGCGGTTAACGTCCTTGAAAGCCTTCATCCAGCCCTTTTCAAAGGGCGACAGGGTGCAGGTGGGTTTTTTGCCGGTTTTGGCGGCTTTTTCCGTTATTTTGGCATTAACAAAGTATTCCACGGCAATGGCCGATTCGACACCAAGAAGAAAGGCTGCCTTATCGGTTTCAGTCGTCTTTTGCCATACTTTGCCTGTAAGCTGTTCAACCGGATTCGTCTGAATCACATCGCTGACGGCGGTGGCTTCTGCCGCACGAACGGGAGCGCAGGCCAGAACCAGAGCCAAAACCAGCCCAAGGCTCAAAACTGACTTTTTCACACGAAGCTCCTTGCAGTTTGCAGATAAGGCGGGCTAAACCGCCGAAATATCCTCATACCAGAAAATAAAAAGCGCTAATCGCTATCAGTGCTTGCCACAATCTAGCCATAAGAAGACGTGCATATCAAGTCTTTTCCGAAGAATCAGGCTCCGATGGCCTCGCCAATCAATTTTCTGAAGCGGCTAAACAGGTATTCTCCGTCATGCGGCCCAGCGGCAGCTTCCGGATGATACTGCAGGCTCATGACTGGCAGCGTCTTGTGGCGCAGCCCTTCAAGCGTATTGTCATTAAGGTTTATGTGGGTAGCTTCCACATCTTCCAACCCGTCCAGAACCACATGGAACCCGTGGTTCTGCGAAGATATTTCAATGCGGCCCGTGGTCAGGTCCTTGACGGGATGGTTGCAGCCGTGATGGCCGAACTTGAGCTTGTCAGTGCTGCCCCCAAGGGCGTGGCCGATAAGCTGATGGCCAAGACAAATTCCCGTAACGGGAAAAGCCTGAATGAGTTCACGCACCAGGGCGATTTCATTGGTCAGCGTAGCCGGGTCGCCGGGGCCGTTGGACAGAAAAACCCCTTTGGCCCCACTGGCTTTGGCCTGCGCTGCAGTGAAGTTTGGCGGCACAACCAGAGGTTCAAAACCCGCCTCGCACAAGCGGCGCAAAATATTCCACTTGATGCCGTAGTCATAAACCAGAAGCGGCAGCCCGGCGTCACGCCATGCGTAACTGCCGTCTTCGGCCATTGGCGCTTCCTGAACGGCGTTATCAAACCATGTATAGGGCGCTTTGGCAGCCACGAAAGGCACGAGATTGCGTCCCTTCATGGTTGGCAGCGCTTTGGCGCGTTCCTGCAACACGCGGGGGTCCATTTCTTTTGTAGAAATAATGCCGCGCATGGCCCCGTTGATACGCAGATGCAGAGTCAGGGCACGGGTATCGATTCCTTCCATGCCGGGCTTTTCATAGCGCTGCAGAAACGTAGGCAAAGACATTGTGGAACGCCAGTTAGAAGGCTTTTTGCAGCATTCCTTGACCAGCAGAGCCGCGCAGTGCACCCCGGCAGATTCCATATCTTCACGGCTGGTGCCATAGTTGCCAATGAGGGGGTAGGTCATGCAGACCATCTGCCCGTAATAAGAAGGATCGGTAAGAACCTCCTGATATCCAGTCATGCCAGTGGTGAAAATAACTTCGCCACCGGTTTCAAATTCGCCAGTAAATGACTTGCCTTCAAGCGTAAATCCGTCTTCAAGCACCAGCAATGCTTTCATAACTTACCCCCGCGCTTCCCGCGCGTAGTATTCCTGCAAACTTTCCACATGGGTTTCGTCCCGCCGCGAACCTATGGCCGTGGCCGTGGCGCGTGCCGCAGCAATGGTGGTGCAGTACGGCACCTTGTAGTTCAGAGCCGCCTGACGAATGGCCTTGGAATCCTTGGCGGTATGTTTGCCCGAAGCCGTGTTCACGACCAGTGCCACCTCGTGATTGATGAGCAGATCCACGATATTGGGGCGGCCTTCGTAAACTTTACGCACTTCTTCAACCTTGAGGCCGTGCTCGCGCAAAATGGCCGCAGTGCCCTTGGTAGCCAGCAGATCAAAGCCCAGATTGGCAAATTTCTCCGCCACTTCAGGCAGGAAGGGTTTGTCGCGGTCATTCACCGAAAGGAAAAGCTTGCCTCCCTGCGGCGGCACCTGACCTGCACCAAGCTGGCTTTTGAGGAAGGCCTCGCCAAAGTTGGAGCCCATGCCCATAACTTCGCCAGTGGAGTGCATTTCAGGTCCAAGTATTACGTCCACACCGGGGAAGCGCTGGAAGGGCATAACCGCTTCCTTCACGCAGGTGAAACCACCCTTGCGCATGCTCCAGGGGTCAAGTTCGTCCAGGGTCTTGCCCAGCATGACCTGGGTGGCAAGATACGGCAGGGGCACGCCCGTGGCCTTGGACACAAAGGGAGCCGTACGCGAGGCGCGCGGGTTCACTTCAAGAATATAGATATCGTCGCCCTTGATGGCGAACTGGATATTCATGAGGCCCACCACTTTGAGTTCGCGGGCCAGAGCTTCAGCCTGAACCGCAATAAGGGCCACATGGTCGTAAGACAGCGAATAGGAAGGCAACACGCAGGCCGAGTCGCCGGAGTGAATGCCAGCTTCTTCGATATGCTCCATAATGCCTGCAACGTACACGTCCTTGCCGTCAGACAGGGCGTCCACATCCACTTCCACCGCATGTTCAAGGAACTTGTCGACAAGGATGGGGTGTTCCGGCCTTTCGGGCACCTGAGCGTGGAAGTACGCGGTCAGTTCCGAAGCGTCGTACACAACGGCCATAGCGCGGCCGCCAAGCACATAGCTTGGCCGCACCACCACAGGATAGGTGATGCGCTCGGCCACTTCCAGAGCATCTTCAAGGCTCATGGCCGTACCGTTGGGCGGCTGCAGCAGCCCCAGCTTCTGAATCAGAGCCTGAAAGCGCTCGCGGTCTTCTGCGCGGTCAATGGCGTCAGGGCTGGTGCCAAGAATGGGCACGCCTGCGCGCATGAGCGGCACAGCCAGATTCAACGGGGTCTGGCCGCCGAACTGCACGATAACCCCATCGGGTTTTTCATTTTCCACAATGTTCATGACATCTTCGAAGGTCAACGGTTCAAAATAGAGCCGATCTGAAGTGTCGTAGTCTGTGGAGACAGTTTCGGGGTTGGAGTTTGCCATAATGGCCATAATGCCAGCATCCCGCAGAGCAAAGGAGGCATGGCAGCAACAGTAGTCAAACTCAATGCCCTGACCGATACGGTTGGGGCCACCACCCAGGATGAGCACCTTGCGGCGGTCTTCAAGCTTGATTTCTTCACCCTTCTCGTAGGTCGAGTAAAAATAGGGCGTGTAGGCTTCAAACTCCCCTGCGCAGGTGTCGACCAGATAGTACGTCGGCAGGATATTCATTTCTTTGCGCAAACGGCGAATATCAGCTTCGGGGCGCTTCCACATTTCGGCAAGCTGCCTGTCGGAAAAACCGTATTCCTTGGCTTCGCGCAAGATGACCGCCAGAGCTTCGTTACTGGCTGTCATGTCATTGGCCATGCCAAAGTTGCGGATGCGCTGCTCCATATCCACGATGTCCTGCAACTGCCGGATAAACCAGGGGTCGATAGCAGACACGGCAAAAATTTCTTCTTCCGTGATGCCCGCCAGCAGAGCCTGCCGCAGTGAAAAGATGCGGCGCGAGTTGGGCCGCTGCAAAGACTCAAGGATCTCCTCGCGGTCAGGCAGTTCGGCGTTGAAGTTGAAACCCAGGCCAGTGGCCCCGATTTCCATAGAGCGCAAGCCTTTCTGCAGGGCTTCTTTGAAGGTACGGCCAATGCTCATGGCCTCGCCCACGCTCTTCATCGAAACGGTGAGCTCGTCCTTGGCACCGGGGAATTTTTCAAAGGTAAAACGCGGAATCTTGACCACGCAGTAGTCAATGGCGGGCTCAAAGCTGGCCACAGTCTCACGCGTGATGTCGTTGCGCAGTTCATCCAACGTGTAGCCAACGGCCAGTTTGGCCGCAATTTTGGCGATGGGAAAACCAGTCGCCTTGGAGGCCAGAGCCGAAGACCGCGACACACGCGGGTTCATTTCAATGACAACAATTTCGCCATTGGCCGGATTGATACCGAACTGCACGTTACTGCCGCCGGTTTCAACGCCGATTTCACGCATGATGGCAATGGAAGCATCGCGAATCTGCTGATATTCGGCGTCGGAAAGAGTCTGCACCGGAGCCACGGTGATGGAGTCGCCCGTGTGAACGCCCATGGGGTCAAGATTTTCAATGGAGCAAATGATGACG
>NZ_JASGDK010000117.1:0-19180 GCF_047607245.1 Desulfovibrio sp. | reverse complement strand
ATTGCCTTGGCCTCTTTGAGTGCCTGGCCATCTTTTTTCGTATCCGCCAGTTTGTCGAAAAGGGACGCGCTCTTAGTGAAGCCGAAGGCCGGGTTTTGCATTATTTTGAAACCTGCGGTGAATGGGAGCCTCAAGATTCCACAGTCGTCAGCCACTGGTACTGGTGGCGCATTCCTTCGCAGTTTTTGCAATAGCACACTCCTGCGCGGCAATGCAGACAGCCCGCTATTGGCGGGTTTCTGTATATCTGACTGTTGACAAGCCTGCACGCAGCTTGCCCTTACGGTCGCCATATCGGCAAAGTCCTCCCCTTGCGTGGACATAGCCGCTCTGTTTTTCCGCGCGCTTGAGCCGATTGGCGGCACACAAAAGGTCCGGTCTTCGGGTGCGCCTTATGACGCCTTTTTGCCAGAACTTCAACACACATCAACCCTACAGCTTCGTCACTTCACGGCCTTGCCAGTGCCGCCTCCAGGGCTCCTTTCTGGCAAGAGCCCCCGCAATCTTCAAGCCTGGATCATGCTTTTGCCGGGCTATTGTTGTCCACACGCCACTTGGGTTGCACAATGCATGACACAACAAGCAACTCGCGTGGGTGTGTTGCGTAAATATCCGCCCGGCTTGCAGGCTTGAACCAAACAACGGCACAATGTGATGCACGGTAGCGCTGCTTTAAGAAGACCCGTTTCAACTAGCGGGTTTTGGGGCAGATTACCGTTGCAATACTCCAGCGCTAAAAAGCTTAAATGATATGTAAAGCCATACGAAGAAGCGCCGCTTTTTCAAGCGGCGCTTCTTCATGTCAGATATGTTGAACGAGTCTTATTTTTTCAAGTTGTCGGCCAGCAACTCGGAGATGTGGTCGACCTTGATCTTCAGGCCCTGCTTTTCAGCACCGCCACGCAGCTGCATGACGCAGCCAGGGCAGTCCACAACCAAGCGGTCAGCCCCGGTGGCCTTCATGTTGTTGACCTTCTTTTCCAGAAGCTGCGCCGAGATTTCGGGGAACTTCACAGAGTAGCTGCCGCCGAATCCGCAACAAACTTCTTCTTCATCGCAGGGCACGTATTCAGCCGCATCGGCAATAAGGGCACGAGGGGCTTCCTTCACGTTCAGGCCACGGCAAAGGTGGCAGGAAGCGTGATACGTGACCTTCTGACCAGACTTGTGGAAGTCTTCTGGCTTAAGCCCAAGCACATCATGCACAAAGGAGCTGAAGTCAATGACCTTGGCCGCAAAAGCCTGGCCTTCCACCAACGCGTAGTCCTTGTCGAGAATCTGCGGATAGTGGTGCTTCAAATGCCCGGCGCAGCTCGCGCAGAGCGTGATGATGTAGTCATAGTTGCCGCCGCGGAAAGCAGCAATGTTCTGCTTGGCTACATCAATGGAGGTTTTGCGCTGTCCCATCATTTCCAGGGGCAGCCCGCAGCAGGACTGATCCATCGGGAATTCCACCGCCACGTTTTTGGCGGCCAGAATCTTCACGCAGGCTTCCAGCTGTTCAGGATAGATGAAGTCCTGAGCGCAGCCGCTGAAAATAGCCACGCGCATGACAGGATTCTGCACCTTGGGCGCGATTGCAGGCCAGCGGTCGCGGAAGGACTTGTTGGCAATGGCGGGCAATGCCTTGAAGTTGTGCTTGCCCATAAACACCGCTGGCAGATGCCGCTGGAACTGGGCGCCACGGGTAAAGGGCTTCTGGGCGAAGCTGGCGAACTTGAGCAGCTTGTGGAAGAGCTTGCGGTTCTTCATGACAGCTGACAGCAGGTTGGCTTCAATGGGAGCGCCCTGCTCTTCATTGAGGCGCGAACGGATCTCGCGGATGAGGCGCGGCAGTTCGATGCCGCCAGCGCACACATTGGCGCAGGATTCGCAACCCATGCAGTTCTGGCTCAGAATACGGGCGCGTTCCTTACCGTGGAAGAAGTAGGTAAGGATAAGACCGATGGCGCCAATATAGATGTAGCCCATCTTGTGGCCGCCCACGAGGCGGTACACGGGGCAGACGTTGGCGCAAGCGCCGCAGCGCACGCAACGGAAGATCTGCTTGAACAGCGGATCCTTGGCGATTTCGGTGCGGCCGTTATCCAGAAAGACCACATGCATGATCTTTTTGTCGTCGGCATTGGCGGCACAGGGACCCGCGCCACACATCCAGGTGACGTAGGAGGTGATGCGCTGGGCAGTGGCGTTACGGGGCAGCACCAACAGAGCCGTAAGGGCATCGTCCAGCTTGGCGACAAGCTTGTCCAGACCGGCAATGGCCACATGCACGCGCGGCAAAGTGGTGACCATGCGGGCATTGCCTTCGTTGGTCACGGTAGAAACAGCGCCGTTTTCAGCCACAGCGAAGTTACATCCACTGATGCCCATATCCGCAGCGATGAACTTGCGGCGCAGCTGCACGCGGGCCACCTTGACCAGGTGCTGCACGTCCGAATCCTGTTTCACGCCAGTGGCCTTGGTGAAGTCGTCGGCCACCTGATAGCGCGAAAGGTGGATAGCGGGCATGACCATGTGCGAGGGGCCTTCATGCCGCAACTGGATGATCCATTCGCCGAGGTCGGTTTCGTCCACGATGAGGCCCTGGGCCTCAAGGGCCGGATTCAACTCGATTTCTTCAGCCGTCATCGATTTGGATTTGACCACGCGCTTGACGTTGTTTTCCTTGGCGATGCGCGAAATGATCTCGTTGGCTTCGGCAGCGGTGGCGGCACGGTGCACGTGCACGCCGCGCTTTTCGGCCTCGGACTTGAACTGGTTGTACAGTTCTTCCATGTGCTGACAGGCGTAATCCTTGGCATCAGCTACTTTGGCTATGAGACCGCGCTCGTCCACTTCCTTGAACACGGCCTCGCGGTTGGCGCGGTAGGCAACAGCAAAAGTGTCCAGAGTGCGACGCAGAAATTCGTCGTTAAGGGCTTCGTCCAGTTCCTTGTGGTAGCCAGAATTGCTTTTAAGGGCGTCATGCATGGGTTAGTCCTCCAAAAGAATGATGTGGAGTTCCAGCGGGCCATGTACGCCCACGGCGGCCACACGTTCGATGTCAGCCGTACGGCTGGGGCCCGTCACCATCGTGGTGTAGGTAGCAGGCGCCGAACTCATGCGCTCGCGCAGAATCTGGGCAATGGACGGCAGATCGGGGTAAATGTCGGATTTGCGCAGGAGGATCATTGACACCTCGGAAATCATGCCCGTCAGGCGCACGTCTTCCTTGTCGGTGTCGAGCAGACAGGTAGCGCTGGCGGCCACTCCCACGATGCCCGTGGAAAGGCCCACGTCAATGCCGGCAAGATAGTTGCGCAGCCCCTCGCGGATGCAGAGAAAGCCCTTTTCCTCACAGGCGGCAGCCAGGGTGGCAAAATCCGCATCATTAAGTTCCGGGGCGGCAACCACACGCTGCACGCGGGTGGGCACATTGTTGGGGCTCAAAGGTCCCTGGGCGACGCCGGGGGCATCAGCCAGAAGTTCAGAGGGAGCTTTGCTGGCGCAAACATCCACAACATATTGCAGGGCTGCGGCCATAGTGGGCACTTCCTGCACCACCGCGCTGACCGCCGCGGCCTTGGCGGCGAAAGCTTCGACCAGTTCCTGATTCACAGGGGGCATACTATACTCCTTTTGGTCATCTTGGTTACGCGGGCGTGCCGCGTCACTCCGGCGGAGAAGGATATTCCCCGCCGGAGCGGCCGTTCTATTTCAGGCTTTCAGCGTATATTTCCACCGTATGCATAACGCGCACACGGTCCTTATTGTGCGAAAGCACGTCCTCAAGCTGCATCATGCAGGCAGGACAACCGGCGGCCACCACTTCAGCCTGGGAGGCTACAACATTGTCACGCTTGCGCTGTCCGATCTTGCGTGAATAGTCATAGTGGAAAAGGTTGAACGAGCCGCCGCAGCCGCAGCAACGGTCCGGCTCTGCCATTTCCACTACTTTGTAGGCAGGGTTGGCGGCCATGACAGCACGAGGCTGGCTGACCACACCCAGAGACTTCTTGAGGTGGCAGGAATCGTGGTAAGTCACAGAGGTTGCGTTGCCAGCCGGGGTTCCGGCAGGCTGCACCTTGAGTACATCCACGAGGAAGGCGTTAATATCCATAGCCTTGGCGGCCAGCTGATCGGCCTTGCGTTTCTCCACAGCGCCGATACGGCCAGCATAGCGGGGCCAGAGTTCTTTGACAGTGGAGGTGCAGGAGCCGCAGGGGCTCAGAATGTAGTCAAAGTCCGCGCCGTCAAGGGCCTTGAGATTGACCTTCATCTGCTTGACCATGCCGTCGGCATCGCCGGAAGACAGGGCGGGAATGCCGCAACAGGTCAGCCCCTTGGGCATGAAGACAGCCACATTGTGATGGCGAAGCACCTTGAGACAGGCTTCAGCCATATCAACATACATCTTGTCGCCCATACAGCCGGGGTAGAAAGCCACCTTGATGCCGCCGGGCTGGCGGCGCTCATCCAGCGCGCCGTGGCGGACGTGCAGGGGTTTTTTGGCCAGAGGCCGCATATGGCGGTCGCCAAGCATGAAGTTGAGCATGGGAGCGCACACCGTGCCCTGCGGAGCGCCCGTGCTGCGGAACATGAGGCCCTGCATGGGAGCACCCACGCGCATGGCCAGGTTGAACACACTGGGCTGCGGCAGCAACGCGCGGAATATCATTTTCTTGACCGGATGCAGGCCAAGATAGGCATTGACGATTTCGCGCGCTTCCATAAAGACGTCCATAATCTGAACGCCGGGAGGACAGGAAGCCTGGCAGGAGCCGCACAAAAGGCAGCGCCCCAGTTTGTCGGCTACGGCTTCGGGGTCCTGAATCATTTCGTGGGCGAGGTTGTCAATAAGGGCCAGCTTGCCGCGGGCCACGTCGGCTTCCATGCCGGAAGCCCCGAACATGGGGCACACGGCCTGGCACATGCCGCACTTCATACAGGCTGTAATCCTGTCATCCAGCGCCATAAGACGCTGCGACAATTCGTGCAGATTGCTCATGTAGGCTCCTAGATTCCCACCAGCTTGGTGGCGTTGAACAGGCCCTTGGGATCAAGAGCGCGACGCAGCCGCTGCGAGAACAAAATGGTGCCGCGTGAAGTTTCTTTTTCCATCCATTTGGACTTGGCCGTACCGATGCCGTGTTCGCCAGAAAGGGTGCCGTGCAGCTTGAGAGCAACATCGAACATTTCGTCAATGGCCTCTTCAACGCGATGGAATTCGTCCTTGTCGCGCTTGTCGCAAAGGAAGGTGGGGTGCAGGTTGCCGTCGCCAGCGTGACCAAAGGTACCCACTTCAAGCTTGTGCTTGGCGGCGATTTCGTTGACAGCCTTCATCATGGCGGGGATCTGCGAGCGCGGCACAGTGGCGTCTTCGAGCACGGTGGTGGGCCGGCAGCGGGCCAGCACGGGCAGAGCCATGCGGCGGGCTTCCCACAGCTTGAACTTTTCTTCGGCGTCCTTGGGCACATGCACGGCGCGGGCGCGATTGGCCTTGAGCACACGTTCCACGGCTTCGGCATCGTCCGCCACCTGGGCGGGGTGTCCGTCCACTTCAATCAGCAGAATAGCGCCAGCTTCACGCGGCAGGCCAGCCTTGGTGTAGTCGTCCACGCGCACGATGGTGTTGTTGTCCAGAAGTTCAAGGGTACAGGGAACCACGTGAGCGGCAATAATGCCAGCCACAGCTTCGGCGGCGTCCTGTACTTCGTCGAACACGGCCATAAGAGCCTTGGAGGCCTTGGGCGGGGGCACAAGTTTGAGAATGGCCTGGGAAATAATGCCCAGCGTGCCTTCGGACTGCACCAGCATGCCGCCGAGGTTGTAGCCCGTGACGCACTTGACCGTGCGCGAACCGGACTTGACGATCTCGCCAGTGGCGTCAAAAAATTCAACGCCCATGAGGTAATCCTTGGTAACGCCGTACTTGAGGCCGCGCAGGCCGCCTGCGTTTTCAGCGATATTGCCGCCTATGGTCGACACAGCCTGAGAACCCGGATCCGGAGGGTAGAAAAGATTTTTCTTGGCGACTTCAGCGGCGAACTGGGCGGTGATGACGCCAGGCTCAACCACGGCATAAAGGTCGTCAGAGTTGATTTCGATGATGCGGTTAAGGCCGTTGGTCAAAATGACAACTGTGTCGGTATTGTCGGGGATGGTGCCGCCGGACAGATTGGTGCCCGCGCCGCGAACAGTCATGGGAATGCCGTTGTCATACAGCTTTTTTACACAGACGCCCAACTGTTCGGTCGAAGTCGGACGCAGCACAAGAGAAGGCACAACCGGAGTGAGCACCGCCGAGTCATACGAATAGCTCTGCCTGTCAGCCTCTGAGCTGAACACGTTTTCCTTGCCAATGAGGTCTTCAAAATCCCTGATCAACGCCTGACTTGCCATGAGGCCTCCTTGAACGTCTGTATGGTGGGGGTGCAGCGCGCGCCCCACTCGCCAGCCCGGGACACACCGGACACTGTGCGATTGGTTGCCCAATCGGTTAGCTTTTCTACGAGAATAAAACCATATATCTGTGATTACCAGCCTTGCATAGGGGATTAGCCAAAAAACTTTGGTATCACTAGCAGAACTGTGCGTGAAAAAACTCCATCCACAGGGCTCTCAACTGTAAAAAAATGGAACAACGTGCGGAAATAAAGAAGCTTTCAAAAAACACGAATTTGTAGCTCATACGGCACAAAAAAGAAATATTTTTCTGCGCCAGTAGCCTCGCTGCTGCTATTATATTTTTCTAAATATAAATAAGACCGGGACAAGCCTCGTCAACAATGGCGCACTGGCTTTGCGTTTTACCCCTGTGGCAATGCAGCAACGATTCTCCAGAGATCACCAATGACAATTTGCCTGAAGACCCGGCGCCCGAAAGAAAAAGGCCGCCCCTTTGGGCGGCCTCGAACATGTTTTGAGTTTACGGCACCGGGCCGCCAGAAGCATTACTCTGCCGAAGCCGATGCATCTTGCTCTTCAGGCGAAGTTTCCCCAACAGGTTTGAGACTGTGCATATAAACCTGCTGTGGGCCATCTGCGCACTGAGGCACCTGCAGGCCCATGCGCGCTTGGGAATTGATGACAATGGGGCCTGCCAGATTGAGCACCGCCGCTTCAGGCTGACCAGCGGGAATGGAGACTGTCACCAGAACCGCTGTTTCACCCAGATCTGCAATTTGCAAAAGCTGCTTTTCAGCTTCCCCCACAGCGGGCACATAGACAGTTTTGTCCAGGAAGCTGTAAGGATCAGCCACCAACAGCCCCACCGTCGGGTTGCTCGTACTCTGCAGGATAAGCAGAGGCGCTTCGGGACGGATTTGCAGCAGGATGAAATCTCTCTCATCCTCAAAGCCGGCCAGACCGCGGGGAAAATGCACAACCTTATCGGCATCGATACTGCGCCGCCCAAGGCGGGTATCAATTTCTATTTCTTTGTTTCGTGCCATAATTCAGCAGCCACCATCAGGTCGTTGTTACTGGTTTCAAGGGCGCGTCGGTTTTCTTCCACAACTCGCTTGTATACTTCTTCCCGGTAAACGGTGGTGTCGCCCGGCACTTCCAGGCCAAGCTTGACCTGTTTGCCCTGCATACCCAGAACGGTTATGCGAATGTTTTCGCCGAGATAAAGGCTTTCTCCCGGGCGGCGCGTTAATATCAGCATAGGTGCTACCTGTTATATGTACTTGGCAAGGCTCAGTTGCATAATCATCGACGAAGACTGAAGCACAGTCTGGTACGTCAACTGCTGCCGCGTGAGCTTGGCCAACAGCTCGGTAAGATCAATGTCCTCAGTATAGCTTAATCGTTCTTCCTGGTCCACCCTCTGAAAGCTCAACACGTCCTGAGCCATGCTGACGCGGTTTTCCAAACCGCCGATGCGGGCTTCTTCACCAAGAATATTCTGCTGTGCAACTTCAATGGCGGCAAGGCTCTTCTGGCAACCTTCCTGATTATTGTTTTCGCAGTAGGCAACAAAGTCGCCCACCACTTCAAACAGATTGGCACTGCCCTCAAGGGCAGGTTGGCCCTGATAGTAGCCGCCAAAAATATCTTTGCCCACATTGTTCACAGAAATGTAGGTGCCCTTCATGATTTCCAGATTAAGATTGGCACGTGCGGGATGTATCAGCATCTGGGTTCCCGCATCAATGGTGGTAGACGCAGCCGGAGGTGTGGCGTCCATATCCATATAGCCGCCGGGCACAGGCAAGCGCACAGTGCCAGATCCAGAAGTCTGCGCTGTGGCCGTTACCCAGGTGCCGCCGCTGTCAAGACTGTATGAATAGTTAAAGGACGTGCCCGTACTGCTCAGGTCCACAGTGCTGTCCATACGAACCAGCACGTTGTTGCCGAACACACCGCTGGCCGACGTTTTAAGATTGGCCGGTCCACCCATAACGGTCATTTCCGGCGGGGGATCGTTGTCGTCGCCCTGGTACACCGCCGTGGGGCGGATATAGACGAGGGTGCCGTTCTTGGCCCCGGCCCCAAGAGTTGTATCCGCAGCGCTGACAGCTATGTTCTGATCCATAGTCATAGTCACGCCGTCGGCCACCAGTGTACGGCTGCCTGCCGCAACAGTTGCGGTTGTCCAAGTTTCACCACCGTCCTTGGACCAGCGATAGTTCAAGGGGTCGACGCCAAGGGTGCCGTTACTGACAAACTGCACCATCATCGAAGAACTGCTGGCTCCATCAATGGTGTAATTGCCCTGACTTATCTGGCTGTCCCAGTTTGTATCCCAACTGGTCAGGGCCAAGCCTTGCTCAAAGGCGTTCTGGTCATAACGCTGGCCGCCAAAAATGCTTTTATCATTGAACTGGGTATTGGAAAGATTAAGAATCTGACCAAAAATTTCCTTGGCTTCCGCAGCGATAAGTTTGCGCTGGTCAGCTGTCGTTCCTGTGGAGGCCTGTTCCATCAAGCTCTTGAGCTTGGTCATGGTCGTGCTCAGTTGCGTGCCCAGCACATCGTCAGCCAGCGAGAGCCACCCTTTGGCAGTATCGCAATTGGTCTGATACTGCTTGGTGTCGCTGATGTCGTCTCTGGTCATGAGAACACGGTAGGTGCCAGCAGGATCGTCAGATGGACGGTTGATCTTTTTCTGCGTTGAGCCCTGCTCGTTGCTTTCCATATATGCAGAAAGATTCTTCTGCATCTGCCCAACCATTGTATTATACATGGAGCTTTGGGTAACTCGAATAGCCATAACAGCTCCTATTGCTTGAGGCCCAGCAGGGTTTGCAGCATCTGGTCGGCGGTTGTGATAAGCTTGGCCGCCGCCGTGTAAGAATGCTGGAACTTGATGAGATTGGACATTTCTTCGTCCAGGTTTACTCCTGTGACTGAAGTAACGCGGTCCTCAAGATCGGTGGTCAGGGACGTGTGGTATTCCGAGTTTGTCTTGGAAAGCCGCCTGTCCGAACCAACCGTGGTCACCAGGGTTGCGTAATATTCGCCAAGGCTCTGATTGGACGAGGTTTTCCAGGTGGTGGAAATGGTCACGTCCTTGTTGGCGAGCGCTCCAATGGCTGTGGCTGTGGAGTTGTCGCCCTTGTTGGCCTGATTCTGGCCATTTACGGCACCAGCAGCGATCAGGTTGGCATTGGTGTGCAGCTGGCTGTTAACAGCCATATTGGTAGCGCTGTCGCCCGTGAAAAAGGCGTTGATGCCCAGAGCAGCCATAAGCCCCGTACTGTCCATCCCCATGCCGAACTTCACATTGCTGGCCGGATTGGCCTCAATGAGCAGCTTGCCATCCTGAATGCTCGCCTTGAGCATGTTGGTGCCCGGCGCGCTGCTGTCAGGAAAGCTGCTGTTTACAACATCACACACGTCCTGAAGGGTGTGGTAGGCAGGGTCGAAATTTACCGTGCCGGGAGGAGTGATGGAACTGAAATCCAGCGTATTGCTGCCGGAAGCCGTTTTGTGAAGGTCTCCGGTGGTCTTGTCGTAAAAATATATGCTCAGGTTGCCGCTCTGCAGTTTGTCGGCATACGGCAAAATCGACTGCGGCGAGCCAAGTGGCTGCTGCGTGCTCTGCACCTGCTGCGTACCCTGGGCATAGGTCAGCAGTTCCGTGCCAGTGCCCTGGCTGTGCAGGCGGTTTACTTCCCAAATCAATGAAGAAGCCACTGCGTCCAGCTCATCAAGGTAGCGGCCGCAATTGTCGTCGCGCACAGTGTAATAGGCAGTCAGCTTGCCACCAGTGACGCGGTTCTTGTTTTCAGAACCGTCAAAGTATGTCTGCGGAGTGACATTCTGGGGGCCACGGGTGGGCTCTATCCAGTACAGTCCACTTTTGGGCGTTATGTCGAATTTGTCCCCGGCATCAAAGTTTTGCCCGTCTGTGAAGGATATTTTCAGGTTTTTCACCTGTACCGGGTCAACCTTGCCGTCGCCGTCAACATCGGTAATGTTGTAATGCAGCTCTGTGCCGCTCTCGTCACGCAGCCACGTTTTACCGCCGTCCAGCGACACGCGGAAACTCGGAGGCGGGGTATCGCCAACGCTGCCGCCATTAATAACTTCAACGGTGTACTCGTGACTGTCTGTGCCCTGAAATTCAATATTCCCCTTGTAGGTCGAATCAACCTGAAGATTATTTTCAGAGCGCGGCCCCATCACCTTAAGTTCATTGACGTTCTGCCCCTGCACCAGCGGCTGCCCGGTGGAGAGCTGCACAGTGAAGTTGCCCTTGCCGTTGTCGACAGTTTCCACATCCACAAGAGTGGCCAATTCGCGCACCATCTGGTCGCGCTGGTCAAGCAGGGCATTGGGATTGCTCACACCGTCAACGGTAGTTGAAGTGATCTGCCTGTTAAGGTCGGCAATGCTCCTGGCCAGAACGTTGATCCGGTTTACAGACTGATTGATGGAAACATCCATCTCGCTCTGGATAGCCTTGAGCCCATCCGCCGTACTGCTGAACATATCGCTCAGGTTATCAGCATTGGAAAGCAGGCTTTCACGATAGGCACTGTTGTCCGGCAGCTGTGTAAGATCGCTCCATCCCTTGAAAAAAGCGTTCATGGATGAGCTTATGCCAGACCGGTTGGATTCGTTGAACAGGTTTTCCACCGAACTGAGCACGGTATCCTGCGCTGTCCAACGGGAAGAATTGGTGGACTGCCGAACATAGGAGCGCTCAAGAAATGCGTCAAAAAAACGCAGAATCTGTTGCGCGTTGACGCCCATGCCCTCTCCGCCGGGCTTGGCGGTAAGGGTGCCTGCATCGCGCTGATCCACATACCGGCGGCTATAGCCCTCGGTATCGGCATTGGCGATATTGCTGCCAGTGACAGATATCCATGCCTGGGAAGCGTTGAGGGCCGTCTGGCCGATATTGAGCAATCCGTTAAGCATGACCTAGAGCCTCCCTGAAATAAGCGCCGCCTCGGGATGCGCATGCGCACGCATGCCCCCCCGGCGGCCATATGTCTCGGCCTTGGGCGGCATGACCTGACTGGTCAACGCTTGAAGGGTGCGGCTGCTTTGATCCAGCAGAGCCAAAGAAAGCTGACTGTTACGCGTGGCCTGACGCGACACGCCCTGTTCCGCCTTGTCGATGGTGGTCAGCAGATCAAGCAAAGCATCACCTTCGGCTTGCGGCAGATTTTCGGCGTACTCCTTGACGCGCATGCCCGCCAGGGCCTTGATGACTGTGGCTTTTTCTACCGCCAACTGGCGGATGAGTTCCTGAATGGCGAACTCCAGCGCCACCACGGCATCCGTGTCATGGCTCAGCAGAACCTGGTATTCTTCTTCCATAAGTTCACACAGCAGGACCAGAGCCTTGCTTTGACGCATCAGGGATGAATGGACTGTCGTGTACATAATAGACCTCGCTGGGCGGCCTGTGGCTTATGGCCCGCAGGCAGAATCTGCCGCCCCGCTCATAACAAAGCAATTTCCGTGCCCATATGGGGCGGCAAAAACGGTGGTCTGGCCGCAAAGCCAGCGTCAGCGCCGCAGATCCATAGCCGTAAGGGGCGGAATACCATAGCTCTCAGGAACCTGAACCTGCTGAACAGGCTGCGCGGCCTGCGCCGCTGAGGACGTCAAGGGCGCGATAGGTGCCGCTGGCTGACCTGTCATGGGCTGCGCCAGAGGCTGTATTGACTGCGCTGCTGCGGGTTGTGCTGCGGCGGCAGGTGTCTGCGGCTGCCCCGGTGCGGCCAGAACGGGCTGGCCTGCCTGCTGGGCATGATAGGCCGCCAATCCGGCTCCCGCCCGGCTGTTGGGGCCAGCGGCGTCCACATTACGGTTGCGCAGTAGGTCACTGCCGGAAGTCTTGCGTTGGCTGGCAGGCATATTGGTGGTGTAGCGCACCTTTTGAAGCTGCGGCTGCTGTGCGGCCTCGTGCCCTGCGGCAACGGGCTGCGCGGCGGCAGTCTGTGCTGACAGCGCAGATCCCTCGGCGGGCTGCGACGCCTGTGGCGACCGGGCGGCATTTTCCACAGCAAGATTATGCAGTATGTCGCTGCCGGAAGTTTTACGCTGGCTGGGCGGCATATTGGTGGTGTAGCGAACCTTCTGGATATGCGGCTCCTGCGCGGCGTCCTGACCTGCGGCGACGGCCGGCCCCGGAGTTATGACGCCCCCGGCGGGCTGCGCAGCCTGTTGCGGCCTGGGTACAGGAATACCAGCTTGCATGACTCCCTGCGCGCCAGATTGGATTTGAGCCTGAGCCGATACCTGGCCTGCCGCCTGCGCTGTTGTTTGGCCCATCATCTGGCCCCCCGCCTGCTGGGGCTGCCCCATTTGCATGGCCGCCTGCATGGCTGCGGGTGTGCCCATGCTCTGGGCCATACGCATTTGCATGTCCAGTGCCTGTCCGGCATTGGCAGTCTGCACCGCTTGGTCCACACGGCCAGTTGCCGCAGCACCCATTTGAGCGGAACCAGCCTGCCCGGCCAGAGTACTGGGGCTGTGCGCAGGGCCGTTAAGATGCGTACGCGGCAGTACCGCGCGCGCGCCTACCTTGCTGCCCGCCTCAAACTGGGCCGCGCGGGCAAGGTTCAGCCCCGTATTCATGTTGGGTGCGCGCTGCTCCCCTTCCTGACGGACGCCAGCTTCCTTGCGCGAGCGCAAGGCGGCCAAAGCCTGCTCCACTTCGGGGGGAGTGGCAATGGCAGGAGCCTGCGAAGCGGGTTGCCCCGCCGCAGCCAGCGCGGCTTCGGCAGAACCAGTGCCGCCGGGCATTACCTGAAGCTGCATGGATTCACCCACATCCTGCACAGGAGCTATGCCGTCATAAACAGAAGGGATGGGCGCATTGCCACGCATGGCTGTATGCCCTGCCTTGCCCTGTGATCCGTTTTGTCCTTCAGCGGAACCTGTCGCCTGACCTTCCTGCGGTATGATGGAGGCAACCTGCGGCACAAAACCCGGCGCGGAACTTGCTTTGGCCGAGGCCGTACCACGGCTGGCCGAAACAAGATCACGGGAAAGCTGGGCATACATCATATCAGCCAGGCCAATACCGCCCGCCGCGGTCATAGATTTGGCCAGCTCCTGATCATACATGCTCTGCCAGTACTGCTCTTCGCGTCCCTGAAGCATATTGGTCTTGGGCAGGGTGCTGCGCATTTCCTGCCACATTTTCTGAATAAATATGGATTCAAAGCCTTCGCAGGCTTCACGGAGCTTCTTTTCTTTCTCCGCTTCCGTCATTTTTTTGCCATTGAGGTTGCTCACGCCCGCCAGGCGGGACTGGAACTCGCGGTGGGACACTTCGGACCCGCTGGCCTCATGCGGCACAAGACCTGTGGTAAGAGGCGAGGTCATGTTAGATTACCTCCAGCTCCGCCAACAGCGCACCGGAAACCTGCATGGTGCGCAGGATGGAAATAAGGTCGCGCGGGGTGGCCCCGATGGAATTGAGACCGTCTACCAGCTCCTGAAGAGTGGCGCCTTCAACGATGACCAGATGACGGTTTTCTTCACGCACATTGGTTTCCGTGGTGGGCGTCACCACTGTCTGCCCCTGCGAGAACGGGCCAGGCTGGGACACCTGCTGGCCTTCCTGCACGGTTATCTGCAAGTTGCCGTGGGCCACCGCCGCGCGCATGATGCGCACATCGCGGCCAAGCACCACGGTGCCCGTCTTTTCGTCCACAACCACCTTGGCGGCTGTATCCGGGCTGACGTCCAGATTTTCTATGGAGGCCATAAGGGGCACCATGTTGTGACGGTACTGGGGCGGGATATCCATTGTGATGGACATGTCGTCAACAGCGCGGGCAAAGGGGCCGCCCATGGCGCCGTTGACGCGTTCGGCTATCTGCTGGGCAGTGCTGAAATCCGCCGTGCGCAGGTGCAGGGTGAGCTTGTCCTGCTGATTGAATTCAAAGGGAATGCCGCGCTCAACAATGCCACCGCCGGGGATAATACCCACGGTGCTGATATTCTTGCTGACGCTGGCCGCCTTGCCCTGGCTGGAAAACCCGCCCACAGTCAGTGAGCCCTGAGCCAGGCTGTAGATCTTGCCGTCAACGCCCTTGAGGGCCGTTTGCAGCAACACGCCGCCCAGAAGGGATGTGGCGTCGCCCACAGAAGACACAGTAACGTCAAGACTTGTGCCCGGCTTGGCAGAGATCGGCATGCGTGCCGTCACCATAACGGAAGCCACGTTC
The DNA here is from genome assembly GCF_047607245.1 of Desulfovibrio sp. Classification (GTDB taxonomy): domain Bacteria; phylum Desulfobacterota; class Desulfovibrionia; order Desulfovibrionales; family Desulfovibrionaceae; genus Desulfovibrio. The sequence goes on along the minus strand of NZ_JASGDK010000117.1, from coordinate 4,553 downwards.
TTGGTCTTGAGCGCTGAGGAGTCCACGCCAATGCCCATGCGGTCCATCATATTTTTCATGGAACTCATAGTAAAGACTGAATCTTTTTTATCACCAGTGCCCGCCAGACCCACCACAAGGCCATAGCCTATAAGCTGGTTGTCGCGAACACCGGAAAAGTTGGCAATATCCTTAATGCGCGCAGCCTGTGAGGGAAGCACCATGCTGATGAGCAGGGCGGCGGTAAAAATCCACAGGGTGGGATTGCGCAAAATTGTCAATTTCATGGCGCTGACTCCTTGCCGGGATACCGGCACAGCCTGTTTTGCAGAAACCGTGCCGAACGCCCTGAAGCCTGCGCCGTACAAGTGTGGCTGGTTAAAAACGTCAAAACCCCGGCCGCGCTCACGGGAGCGGGCCGGGGCCTATAACTGTCAAATCTGGTCAGACGGGGTGAGGTGAAGCCTGCCGGAAATGGCGGCGTGAATGCGAAAGGTCTATGCCGAGGCTATAAAGCTATATCTGAAACAGGCCCGGTTCTTCACGCACGAGGTTGGCGGCAATGAGCTGACTGTCCGGCTTATAGGTTCCGTTGGCTACCTGAATGCGCAGCGCCTCAACCTTATCCGAGCGTACGTCCGGCGCACTTTGGGCGGCGCGGCGCGCTTCCGTCAGCAGCAGGGCATCCTGCGAAACGCTGACTGTATCGCCTTGCGGGGCTTCCGTGCCTGTGCCTTCGGCGCGTGCCTTCAGGCGCGTGTCTGTTCTGGCTTCGGCGCTTTTCTCCAGCCCGGCGGAATAAGGATCGAAAAAGCTGTTCGTCGTATTCTTGATTTCCATTTTCTACTCCGCTGACGGCGCTTCCGCACCGCCTTGTGCCGCCGGTTTCACAAAACTTCCGTCTCTTGGCGGCTCTTCCAGCATACTTTTGTCTACCGTGTCGCGGGTGATGCGCCACAGGGCATGTCGTGTTTTTCGCTGCAAATCCTCGGGCAGCGGCTGCATGCCGTCCGGGCCTTCACCCACGATGTGCAATCTCTGGCCTGGCGGGTAGGTGAAGCGTACTTCCTGCCCCACTTCCTTGCCCAATTCCTTGCGGATGTTCTCCACCACGGGGTTATCACTGCCTGTAAAAAGCAGTGCTTCATACAGCTCGCGCGCCACTTTTTCAACGCAGGCGTGCCTATGGGCTGCCGGATCGGGATCATCCGGCGCATCGCCATGCGCCAGCCTCATGCGAACCCTGAACCGCGCAAGACGCCGGGCAGCCAGCAGTTGCTGTTCATACCCCTGTAACATCATGCGCAGTTTTGCGGAATTGGCGTCGGCCATGAATGTCTCCGTCCTTACTGCTTGTTCGGCTGCCCTACAAAAAACTTTAGACTTTTTTCTGCCCCGCAATACACACTTTTTTCACTTATTTTCTGTTGCGCGCCAGCACGCAGCCCACAGCCAAAAGATTCAGCACACCAAAAACCACCAGATCAACGTGCATGCTGTCCATAAAAGCGTCTATGGTCTCCGGCCCTGCGGGCTGATCTCCCAAAAAGAACCCCAGGGTCAGGGTGATGACCGCCATATTCACAAGCTGCCCGCCAGTGCGCACAGCTCCGGTCAGGCCAGAGGCCTGCCCCACATGTTCCGGGCCAGCACTTTCGAGAATAATAGTTGTGTTGGGCAGGGCAAAAAGGCTTATGCCCACGCCAAGCAATCCCTGGGCAGCCAGCAGCACGCCGATGGGCGAATCAATTTCAAGAAAGGCCGACGTCAAAAGGCCCAGGCCGCATAGCCCCACGCCCACGGCGCTCACATGGCCGGGGTCGAATTTGATGCACAAGCGGGCCGCCACCGGAGTCATCAGAGCCTGCACCAGAGACTGCAAAGCCAGAAACATGCCCGCCTGCTGCACGGTCATGCCCAGGCCGAACTGCAAGTACAGGCTGAAAAAGAACAGGATACCGAAAAAAGAACTGTAGTTGATAAAAGCCGCCAGCGAGGACAGGGCAAAAACCCGGTTGCGCGCCAGCAGACGAATATCAAGAATGGGAAACTCGCTGCGCAGTTCCTTGAAGCAGAACAGCACCATAAGGACGATGAACGCCGCCAGCAGGCAACCCGCCATGATGGGGTAGTCTGCCAGTTCTGACGAGCCGAAGGTCAGCGCCGTCATGGCCAGCCCGTAAATTATGCAGCCGCCCCAGTCAAAGGGACGGCCCTTGGCAGTTCGCCAGTCCAGCTTTACGCAATACTTCATGAGCAGAAGCACGCCAAGCGAAGTGAGAGCATTGCCCCAGAAGAGCCAGTGCCAGTCAAGCCAGCCCGCCACAAACCCCGCCACAGGCGGACCGCAGGCAATACCCGCGTAAACGGCGGAGCCACTGTAGCCAAGGTAGATGGCCCGTTTGCCAGCAGGTGCAGCCGATGCCAGCAGGGCAAGGCCACAGGCGTTGAACATGGCCCCGCCAACGCCCTGTATAAAGCGCAAGCCTAAAAATACTTCCACTGAAGTGACAAATCCCAGTAAGGCTCCGCTTATGCCAAAGATGGCGGTGCCCCAAATGAAGATGCGGCGGTATCCCAAAATATCGCCAAGACTGCCGCTGGCAAGCTGAAAAACGGCAAGGCCCATAGCATAGAAGGCCCCCATAAGCCCAAGTTCCTGCACGCTGGCGTTCAGGTCTGCGCCCATTGGCGGCAAAACCGCGTTCACGCCAGCCATCATGAAGGGCATGCAGAACAGTGAGGTACAGACCGCAATCAGCAGCCAGCCGTGGCCTTTCTCGATGGATGATGACATGGCGAAACAGTATCTCCGGGTATGGGGCTGATCAACACAGGGGCGTCATAAAGCAGGCAAGGTGGAACAGTCAGGCAGCGCTTCGGGCCTTACGGAATATATGGTAACGCACAAGTATGCATATCAGGGCCAGCGCATTGAGCAGGCCGAAAATTTTTAAATCCAGATGCATTGCGCTCATAAAACTGCCAACTGTTTCGCGCCGCACAGACTGCCCGTGCAGAAAAAATGACATGGTCAGAGTGATCAAAACAAGATTGAAAAGCTGCCCGCCGGTGCGTACCGCACCGTTGAGGCCAGAAGCCTGCCCCACATGATCCGGCCCGGCGCTGCCGAACATTATTGTGGTATTTGGCATGGCAAAAAAACTGATGCCAATGCCAAGCAGAGTCTGCACCGCCACAAAAAGCCATATGGAAGAATCAAGACGTAAAAGGGTTGCGGCAAGCACTCCCTGCCCGCACAGGAACACACCGATGCCGCTGACCCAGCCCGGTTTTATTTTCAGACACAACCGCGCCGCCAGCGGCGTGGTCAGTACCTGCACGGCGGATTGCAGAGCCAAAAGAAAGCCTGCCTCCCGCACGCTCATACCCAGACCGTAGTGAAGATACAGGCTGAAAAAAACCACCAGGCCAGACAGGGAGGCGTAGTTGACCAGTGAGGCCAGGGCTGACAGGGCAAATATTTTACTGCGGCCAAGCAGACGCAGATCCAGCAAGGGAGCTTTGGCGCTCCACTCGTACAGACAAAATGCCGCCAGCATAACACCAAACGCGGCCAGCAGCCCCCAGGCCGGAAGAGGCCTGTCTGCCAGCAGTGATGCGCCACACGTAAGCGCCGTCATACCAAGACCGTAAAGGGAGCAGCCCTTCCAGTCAAAAGCACGGTCTGGCGTGGGCCGCCGTTCAAACTGCACAAAAAAATTCATGAGGCAAAGCACGGCCAGCGCCAGAAGGGCATTGCCCCAGAATAGCCAGCGCCAGCCAAGGCTGTCTGCCAGAATTCCGGCGACAGCCGGGCCGCACGCTACACCCGCAGAAATTGAGGCGCTGCTGAAACCAAGATAGACCGCACGGCGGCCTTCTGGCGCGGCTGAGGCCAGCAAGGCCAGACCGCAGGCGTTGAGAATCGCACCGCCAACTCCCTGAAGAAAGCGCAAGGGAAGAAGAAGATCAACGGAAGGAACAAAACCTTGAGCCGCGCCTGTCAGGGCAAAAAGCGCCGTCCCCCACAAGAAGATACGGCGGTAGCCCCAAATGTCGCCCATACTGCCGCCGCCAAGCTGAAACATGGCAAGACCAAGCGCATAGGCTGCGCCAATGAGTCCCAGTTCTCTTGCGGTGGCGTGCAGTTCTTCCCCCAGCAGGGGCAGCACGGCACTCACCCCCGCCATCATGAAGGGCATACAAAACAGGCCCGCGCAAACGGCCACAAGCAGGGGGCCGTGTCCTTTTTCCACGTATGCCGACATAGGCGCAAAACTATACCGGACGTACATCCTGGTCAACGAAAACACGAGGGCCCCGGCGGTTTCGCCGGGGCCCGAAGTTTGCGTCACGCCCGCAAAAGGCCGGATTCTTCAGCCAGCCGCAAGCACATGTCGGCCTTATTGAGTGTATATAGATGAACCCCGGGAGCACCGTTCTCCAGCAAAAACTGTATCTGGCGCACCGCAAATTCCAGCCCGACCTCACGCACGGCTTCGGCTCCGCCCTTTTCATTGGCCTTTTCAAGGTCAAGGTACAGTTTGCCGGGTATGTTCGCACCGCAGAGT
>NZ_JASGDK010000116.1:0-2830 GCF_047607245.1 Desulfovibrio sp. | reverse complement strand
GCTGGACATGGCCCGCATGGCCGGACTTTTTGACCTGCTGGAGCGCCGCCGCGCTGCCGGAGCCTGTGTGCTTATGGCCGTGCACGACTGCAATCTGGCTGCCATCTATGCCACAAGGCTGCTGGGTCTCAAGGCGGGAAGGCTTGTTTTTGATGGTTCTGTGGATGAGGTTTTCACCGAGGAGAAGCTCAGTGCCCTTTACGATATCCCGATCGGCGTTTTGCCGCACCCGCTTTGGGGCCTGCCACAAGCCCTTCTGGCCCGCGCGCACGGGCCCCGTAGTCACGCTGCTGGCCTTGGCACTGTTCCTGATTCCGGCTCTGATGCTGAGGTCGCCAACTAAGGCTCTGGCCGCCGAATCTGCGGAAAGCTCATCTGCCACCTTGGCTGGTGCTGATCAGCACCCAGACTCAGGCGCACCGGAATCAACAGGTCCGACACATTTTTCTCCAGTCACTGTGCGTGATGATGCGGGGTATGAGGTGCAACTGAATGCCCCAGCCAAGCGTATCATAGCGTTGTACGGGGCTTTCAACGAGCTTTTGCTTGCCCTGGGCGCTGGCGACAGTCTGGCGGCGCGCACCGTGGCTGATGCCGACATACCCGGTTTGGCGCATTTACCTGCCATTGGCACGCATATGCGCCCCAATGCTGAACTCATCGTGCAGCAGTCGCCTGATCTGGTTATTCAGCTTGCCGGGCGTAATGAAGCGCTGTTGCAAACAGAAGCTTTGCGCGGCCTTGGCCTCAACGTGCTCATTTTTGAAATGAATTCTTTTGAGCAGATGTTTGGCGTGATGGAGAAGCTTGGTCAGCTTACCGGGCGCGAAGCCGAGGCTGCCAAACTGATCAGTACATGGCAAAAAAGGATTGCCGACCTTGAAGCGCGCTACGCGAATCAGGAGCCTGTGCGTGTTTTTTATGAGGTGCGCTATCCCAATCTGCTTGCCGCAGGGCGGGGCGGAATAGTGGATGACATCATGATTCACGCGGGTGCGCGAAATGTTGTCACGGACGAGAAAAAACTGGTGCGGTTCAACGAAGAAGCTTTGCTGGCCGCTGACCCCGATGCCTATATTGTGCAACGCGGCCCGATGAATCCGGACCCGCAACCTCTGGACCAGCGCCTGCACTACAAAAATTTACGCGCGGTGCGTGATGGCCGAGTGCTGACAGTGGATGAAGATTTTTTTGCCCGCCCGGGCCCACGGTCTGTGGACGCTGCTGAAGAGCTGGGGCGTTTTTTGCACCCTCAGACGGCACGTTGATTTTTCCATAACCTGATATTCTGGCGACAGGACAAGAGAGTAGAGCATGACAGGAGTTTTGTACGGCGTGGGCGTTGGGCCTGGCGCTCCGGATTTGCTGACGCTGCGGGCCGTGAATGTTCTTGGCAAGGTGGACGTGATACTGGCGGCAGCGTCGCCTCGCAATGATTATTCCGCAGCGCTGGAAACAGCCCGGCCTCATCTGCGCCCTGACGTGCGCATGCTGCGCCTTGAATTTCCTATGACACGGGACCGCGCCGTGTTGCATGAAGCCTGGCGCGTGGCTGCCGAAGAAACGCAGAAAGTGCTGGAGAATGGTGAAAATGCGGCCTTTCTGACCATTGGCGACCCACTGGTTTACAGCACCTTTGGCTATCTTATGCAGACTCTCAAGCAGCGAGCGCCACACCTCCCGGTTGAAATCATTTCGGGAATTACCTCCATTCAGGCCACCGCCGCCCGCACCGGCACAATATTGTGTGAAAATAGTGAAAGCCTGCGCATCATCCCAGGCATCAACAGCCGTGAGGAGCTTGAAAAAGCGCTTGATGGCGCTGATACAGCCGTTATTCTTAAGACCTACCGCAACCTTCCGGCCATAGTGGATGCCCTGCGCGCCACAGGACGTCTGGATTCCTGTATGCTGGCAAGTCATGTAGAACAGCCTGCCGAGTGCTTGCGTCAGGGCATAGACCTTGAAGAAGGCACGCCGCCCTATATGTCCCTGGTCATAAGCAGAAAACCCAAGAAATAGATGTATTGTTTACGTCCGTAGCAGTGCTTTTGCTTCGTAAAACCGTTTCGTAAGATTCTGGAAGGCCCTGCGGGCGCGTAAGCCGTTGCCGTGTCAGCGGCTTACGGATAACAACGGCAACTCTTTGGGCAAGATTTTAGCGTAACTCATTGCCGTCTTTATCCGTAGCTTCCTGCGTCGCAACGGCTAACGCAGCGGCTAAACTAAGCTTACGCCTTTACTGTGCGTGTTTGCTCACGCAGCCACACCGCCAAAACAGAAACATCAAAAGCCAGCAATCCCTAGTTACAAAGGGATTGCTGGCTTTTGATTCAATTTGCGCGGGCAGGGTCACGAGCACGCTGTATAATCAGCTGTGCAGAATCAGCAAATTCGTGGCAATTGCGCTCCTTCAAGCATGCCCAGCAGGCGGCGGCCACCAATACGGGTTTGCAGGCTCACTTGCGCCTTGCCCTCTGTAACTGTGCCCACGCGCGCGGCTTCCTTGCCGTAGGGTGAGCGGCGCATGGCCTCAAGAGCTGCCTCGGCCTTATCTTCGGGCACAATGCAGATGCATTTGCCTTCGTTTGCCAGGTAGAGGGGATCCAAACCCAAAAATGAGCAGCCGTTTCGCACGGCTTCGTGAACAGGTATGGCTGTTTCATCCAGAAGGATACCCACCTGCGACTGTTCGGCGATTTCATTGAGCGTGGTGGCAAGGCCGCCACGTGTGGGGTCGCGCAGCACATGATCTTCTTGGTCGGCCTTAAGATTGTCCTCAATCATATGGTTGTGCGGGGCCTAATCCTAGGTGACTTACGTGAGAATC
>NZ_JASGDK010000115.1:0-21337 GCF_047607245.1 Desulfovibrio sp. | reverse complement strand
GCTTCGGCTCCGCCCTTTTCATTGGCCTTTTCAAGGTCAAGGTACAGTTTGCCGGGTATGTTCGCACCGCAGAGTGAAAGCACCCGCCGCAGGGAGTCAAAGCTCTGAATGGGCAGAATAGCTGGAATAATGGGGGTGTGGATGCCCCTGCCGCGCAGATGCTCCAGCAGGTCCAGATATTCCCGGGAATCAAAGAAAAGCTGGGTCACGGCGAAGTCCGCGCCGCTGCGCATTTTTTCAGCGGTATGAAGCCTGTCCTGCGCAATGGAAGTCGATTCGGGGTGCGGCGCGGGGTAGGCCGCAACGCCAATGCCCATGTCAGGCTGCTGGCGGCGGGCAAAGGCAACCAGGTCCGAGGCATGATGAAAATGCCCCTTGCTCCAGTCCCACTCCTCTCCAACGGGCGGGTCGCCACGCAGGGCAAGCACATTGTCCACCCCGGAAGCCCGCAATTCTGCCAGAAATGCTGATATTTTCTCCGGGTCGGCTCCCACACAGGTAAGGTGGGCCATCGTATTTAAACCGCGGCGCGCCAGCTCGGCAGTTACGGCAAGTGTGTTGCGTTGCTTGCCGCCGCCTGCACCGTAAGTGACGGAAGCAAACAGAGGAGCCAGAACCTGCAGTTGCTCCACCGTGTTAAAAAAGCCGGGCAGGTTCGCTTCATCGGCTGGCGGAAAAAACTCCAGCGAAAAAAACGGTTTCTTGGCGGCTCGAATGCTTTCTCCGATATGCATGCTGCGACTCCTTATGTGCGACGCGAGTGCGGCCTTCTCTTTATGGCCGACATATTTATGTTTATATCTAGATAAGTTGATATGTCAAGAAAAAAGGCCAGGCAGCTCTTGCAAAATACACGACTTGGTCGTAATGCAGGTTCAAGCCCTGAAAGCATACTATGAAAATACGCAACAGCATTCACACGTGTGGGCAGCGCCCGCGCACCGCCCGTAAAGGCAAACCAGCAGCTCCCCTCCAGGGCCGTGTCTTTCTGCTGACGCGGGCCCTCAGCACTGTGGCTGCCTTGCTGCTTTGTGTTGCACCCAATGTAAGCGCCACCCAGGAAATCCCGTCTGAGCAGCCCCAGATTGTGGCAGCTCAAACGAGCGGCGCCACCGGACGCGAGAGCAGTGCCGAAGGCGCGCTTGATGAAAACAGTGCCAGTGTCCCTGCTCTGCCGCCCATGCCACAAACCTTGACGCCAGCCGCCCCCCCCGGCACAAACGCTTCCAACGGCAACCCGCCCGCCTCTGCCGGGGGCACGCCAGCCCCAGCCCTAGATGCGCTCAACCAGACCGCAACGGTTTCGGCACCGGGAGTGACCACCCCGGTTTCGTCTTCCGCCGGAGTTGACGAACAGGGCAAGCCCGACTGGCGACAGCTGGAAGCCGGGCTGGATTTTGGACAATTCCGCCTCAATGACAGCGAAGCCCTGTTGACGGCCCTGCGTATCGACCCTGCCCACTTCAATTTTATTCTCTGTGCCCGCTCGCAGGATGGCGGCCCCTTGCGCTCGCTGAACCAGTGGGCCGAACAATACAATCTTTCCGCAGCCATCAACGCCAGCATGTATCTGCCCGACGGTGTAACCAGCACTGGCTATATGAAGCAGAACGACCACTTCAACAACAAGCGCGTGGTGCAGCGGTTTGGGGCCTTTTTTGTCGCCGGACCTACAAGCCCGGAACTGCCAGGAGCCGCCATTGTGGATCGTGACGACCCACAGTGGGAACAGCACATCGGCCAGTATAGCCTCGTCATCCAGAACTACCGTATGACCAGCGCCGACAGGCGTATCCTGTGGTCGCCCGGCGGCCCGCACTACTCCATTTCCGCGGTAGCCCAGGACGGCGATGGGCGCATTCTTTTTCTCCACTGCCGACAGCCGGTGGAGGCTTACGCCTTTGCCCAGCAACTTCTGCACCTGCCCCTCAACATTCGCACAGTCATGTACGTTGAGGGTGGCGGGCAAGCTGGCCTGCTGGTGCGTTCAGCCCACTGGCGGCACGAACTGGCGGGATTAAGCGCCGCAGACCTGCTCGTAACGGGCGACATGCGCGCCTTGCTGCCCAATGTTCTGGGCGCAGTACGCCGCCCCCCCCCTGTTGAAGAAATACAGGACAACGAGCAAAAACCGTCTGTTTCCGGGCAGCCTTCAGAAGAAGATCTTTCTTCTGCAAGCCAACCTCAACAGCCCGCTCCCTAGAGCAGATTGACTTTGAGAACATATATTCTCAAATTTTAAGACCGCCCGCTACGGCGTCTAACCGCACAAGTAAATAGCAGCGCTGTCTTCGCGGCAGCCGTTGCCCGAAGGGCGTACTGATGGCGGCAGCAATTGCATGGAACATGCGGAGTCGTTAACACGTGCTGTCTTCCAGCGTAATTTCCTGCGTCATAACGCTGGAACCTTCCGTAACGATGCTGCCCTGCCCCGTAAGATGGTTCCGTCAACGGCTCAGGCAAGCCCTGCGGGCGCGTAAGCCGTCGGTTGCAGTGTCAGCGGCTTACGAACGACAACGATTCTTTGGGTAAGATTTTCGCGTAACTCATTGCCGTCTTTATCCGTAGCTTCCTGCGTCACAACAGCTAACGCAACGGCTGAAGCTGCGCTTGCGCCTCCACGGCGGAGTCTGCCCGCGCAGCCACCCGGGCATTTCAAAATTTTAATGCTCCAGCCTTGGGCGGCATTGCCTGCAGACCAGTATGCGGCGGGCTTAAATAGTATCTTTTTAGTAATAATTACTATTTTTTATAAAAAGGGCTTTACTTTGGCCCGGACTTCTTACAGAATATTAGTCGGTATCCGGGGCTGCTTGTGCCAATGCAAAGCTGAAAAGCCCCCCGTTCGGCAATACCGACGGCAACCTATATCGAGGCCTATGTCGGCCTAAACGTAAGTGAGGAAACCATGCCCAAGCATCTGGAAGTTTATAAATGCACTCATTGCGGCAACATCGTTGAAGTTCTGCATGGTGGCGGAGCCGACCTCGTTTGCTGTGGCGAGCCCATGAAGCATATGGTTGAAGGCGCTACTGACGGTGCCACGGAAAAGCACGTGCCCGTGATTGAAAAGGTTGACGGCGGCTATCTTGTGAAAGTGGGCAGCGTCCCTCACCCGATGGAAGAAAAGCACTGGATCGAATGGATTGAACTGCTGGCCGACGGCAGAAGCTACACCAAGTTCCTTAAGCCCGGCGAAGCGCCCGAGGCCTTTTTTGCCATTGACGCCGCCAAGGTGACCGCACGCGAATTCTGCAATTTGCACGGTCACTGGAAGGCTGAAAACTAGATTTCTCAAGCACGTACCACAAAAGCGCGGGATTCCGCGCCATTCCTTCAGGAGGATTCCCATGCAGAAGTATGTATGCAATGTCTGTGGCTATGAATATGACCCCGCCGAGCACGACAACGTGCCTTTCGACCAGCTGCCTGATGACTGGTGCTGCCCTGTTTGCGGGGTGAGCAAGGATCAGTTCAGCCCGGCTTAATTCCGGTCTTTTCCTGTACTTTTCCCCGCTTTGCCGCAACTTGTGGCAAAGCGGGGCTTTTTGTAAAAAGGAAGACCCAACACTCCGGAGAAAATGATGCAACCTGTTGAAATTAAAAAAGACATCTTCTGGATAGGTTACGTGGACTACGACCACCGGGACTTCCACGGGTACTCCCGCTCCCCGGACGGTTCAACGTACAATGCCTATCTTATCAAGGACGAAAAAAATGTTCTGATGGATACGGTAGCCTCTGGCTGCGAAGGCACCCTGCTGTGCCGCATGGCCAAGGTGCTCGATCCTGAAAAAATCGACTACATCGTCTGCAACCACATGGAACTCGACCACGCTGGCGCTCTTGAGACCATTGTGGAACGCTGCAAGCCCGAGAAAATTTTTGTCTCCCAGGCTGGGCTCAAGTCTATGGCAGGCTATTTTGCGTGCAAAGACTGGCCCGTACAGGCCGTGAAAAGTGGCGACACCGTCAGCATCGGCAAGCGCACCATTGTTTTTCAGGAAACGCGCATGCTGCACTGGCCTGACAGCATGGTCTCATATATTCCCGAAGAAAGGCTGCTGGTCAGCAACGACATCTTCGGCCAGAATATTGCCAGCTCCGCGCGTTTTGTGGACGACTTTGACGATGACGGCGAATACCTGCGCCGCGTCAAGGAATACTACTACAACATCGTGCTGCCCTACTCGCCAATGGTGCTCAAAACCCTGCCCATTGTGGAACAGCTGGACATAGATATGATCGCCCCTGACCACGGTCTCATCCACCGTGGCGAAAAGGCTGTGCGCAACATCATTGACCTGTACCGCACGATGGCCGAACAAAAGCCCCAGCAGCGCGCAGTCATTTTTTACGACACCATGTGGCAGTCCACTGAATCTATGGCCTACGCGGCTTGCAGCGGCCTGGAAGAAAACGGCGTGCCCACGCGCATCATGTCAGTCAAGAGCAACCACCACAGCGCAATCATGACCGAACTGGCCGACTGCGGCGCGGTGCTGGCTGGTTCGCCTACCCACAACAATACCATTCTTCCTCTGGTGGCCGCTCAGCTGACCTACATGAAGGGTCTGCGGCCCCTGAACCGCGTGGGTGGAGCCTTTGGCTCCTTCGGCTGGTCCGGGGAAGCCCCCAAGCAGTTGCAGGAGCACCTGGCTGGCATGAATATGGAAATGCCTGCCGAACCCGTGAAGTGCAACTGGCGGCCTGACCGCGATGTGCTCAAGGCTTGCCACGAACTGGGCAAGACCATAGCGGAAACGCTTAAAAAGAAGTGCCAGGAAGGCTAGACTCCTTACACTTCCTCTTCAGTGAGAAACTGGGCCGACGGCAACAATGCTTCCGTCGGCCTTTTATTTGCGTGATGCCAGACTTGCGCACGTGTTGCCGTGCAACACGGCCATGCCCGGTTGTTACGCTGGCTTCGCGGTAAAGTTCAATAGTGTTGCTGTCATCCAACCATACACATGCGACAGGCAGAAGCTCACTGTTTTCTGCTGCCCCGATAAATCCGGGCAGATATATGCGGGTCTACAACGAGTAAAGGCAGCGGGAGCTTTGCTCACACTGCCTTTACTCTTGGCCCGGCACTAAAGAGGCCGGATCAAATCACTGGCTTACGGATGGCACTTCGACTTCGCGCAACCGGTAAGATCCTTCTTGAGGTCAGGCTTTTCGGCCACAACCTTGCTATGGCATTCTGCACAGTTGGTGTGCTTGAGCCCTGTCTTGGTGTGAATCACATAGAACAGGCTCTTTTCACCCTTTTTGGCGGTCAGGTCGTCATGGCAGCCTGCACTGCCGCATTTGGCGAAGGTTTCCTTACCGTCCACCAGATGGTGACAGGTCACGCACTCCACCTTTTCATGAGGAGCGTGGGGAAACATGACGGTCTTCTGAGAGCCCTTGATTTCCACCGGTTTGTCAGGTGCAGCGGGTGCAGCCCAAGCGCTCACGGCAAAGATCAGGGCCAGTATACAGGTGAGAGCAAAAATTTTTTTCACGGCAGTCCTCCAAGGTAAAAAACAACACATGAGAATTGCAATAACCTTACGGCCAGTGAGGAAACGTGTCAATGGAGCCCATGAAATACATTTTCAAGTTGTTCAGACACTCATGACTGCCTTTTACGTGCATATCCCCTTGGTGTAAGCATATATGACCCAAGAGATCGGCTTTCACTGTTGCCAATAATGAGCAAAGAAAGCATGTCCACCTGTGTTGCATCAAAGCTGTCCAGCCTGTGTACGCTCACGCTCTGTTCCGGACGGTAGGCCTGACGCACCAATCCCACGGGACACTGCGGTTCACGAAAACGGCGGGCCAGAGCCAGGGCGGTATCCAGATGACCGGGGCGCCCCTTGGACCGCGGATTATATATGGCGCAGACAAAGTCGGCCTCAAGGGCCGCCGTAAGCCTTTTGACAATGGTTTCCCACGGAGTGAGCAGATCGCTCATGCTGATGCAGGCAAAATCATGCGTCAGGGGCGCACCAAGCAGAGCTGCCGCCGCGCACACGGCAGGCACGCCCGGCACGACGCCAAAGGGAATTTCCCCAACAAGACCGCGAGATTCCAGAACCTCAAGAGCAAGCCCAGCCAGGGCGTAGATGCCGGGGTCGCCCGAGCAGACAAGAGCCGTGGCATGTCCGGCCAGCGCGGCATCCACAGCCGCTTCACAGCGCTCGGTTTCGTGCCGCATGCCCGTGCTGATACGCTGCTTGCCCTCAAGCAATTCCGGTGGAACCATATCCATATACAGATGATAGCCCGCCACACACCCGGCCCGTTCCAGAACGGTGCGGGCCTGCGGCGTAAGGCAGTCGGCGTGGCCAGGGCCAAGGCCCACCACATGCAGGCTGGCTGCTTGCGTCATGATTTACCCTTCTTCACTGCGGTCCGCATTGGCATGAACACCTGGGTGCTCTTCTTCAAAGGCCAGGGCCACCGCAATGGTCAGTTGTGACTGAAAAATTTCCTTGGGCAACAACAGGCGGGCCACACCCGATCCATTTTCCCCGCGGGCCGCCAGCAAGGCTGCGGCCTCGCACACGCTGAACGGCGGCTGCCCGAAACGCCGCCCCGCCGCTTCTGAAGGATTGGGCACAGGACACCGGGCCAGCCGGGCAGAATCAAAGCCCAGAAGGGGCACATCAAGACGGGAGGCAAGTTCCCGCAATGCCCGTTCCTGCAGCTTCTCTGTCACCGTACTCAACGCGGCAATAGCCTGTGGCTCCAGACCGTGGATGGCAAAAAATTCATTTAACGCAGCCAGCGCCATCCCCGGCGGCAAATCCTTGCGGCAGCCAAGGCCCACGTAAAGACGCGGCACTGCAACGCGCAAAATTCCCTCGGCAAGAGGCAGCCGCCGCCAATGAGCGGCAAGCAGAGGCGGCGCGTGCGCCTCACGTTTGCCAGCCAGCAAAGAATGCGGCAGTGCCATAGCTGCGGCCTCGCAGGGCACAGGCGCCAGCGAAGCGTGCTCCGGCACAGCCCCGCAGGGGTCCCAAACTTCCAGCCTTTCGCCCTCCAGCAGAGCCGCCTGGGCACGCGGCAACCGCTGCCAGTCCACAATACGCAGGCCAGCCTCACGCAAAAACAGATCAAGCGCCAGAGGATGCACGCCAGTAGACGTTTTTTCGCCTGAAGCCGTGACGCTGCCTTCACTCTCAATCAGGGCTGCGTCGCCTTCTGCCATAACATCGGAGGCCGTTGTAATTACTGGCGTGGCCCGAAGCAATTGTGCCACGTGGCGGGTCAGTTCGTTGCCACCGCCCCAATGGCCGGAAAGAAGGCTGATCACGTAATTGCCCGCCGCGTCCAGCACCAGCACAGGAGGATCCAGGCTTTTGTGGGTCAACAATGGAGCCAGGGCGCGCACCGCAATGCCAGTAGCTCCAATGAACACATGCGCCCCATACTGCTGGTAGGCTGTGGAAAGAAATTCACCCAATCTGTGAAAGGGCTGCGCATCCGGGGAGCAAATGCGCTCTGGCATGAATATGCGGCAATCGGCCAGACGGCCCCCTTTGGGGCTTGTCCAGGGTTTTCCGGCTACCAGCGATTTGAGCCGCCGGGCAAGGGGCAAGGCGGAAGCGCTCAAGGCATAGCAGGCAAGAGATTTCTTTTCAAAAACAGGATGCACATGGCCTCCGGCGGTCTGCCGCCGTAAGTGGCTTGAGAGCGCGGCGCAGGAAACAAAAAAAGCGCCGCTTTTACGAAAGGCTGTGGCCGGGAATCCTTACCGGAGCCCCGGCCACCAGATACAGGCCTGCGTGCGGTCAGCAGGTTTCAACATTCACGATGCCGCATCTGCGGCTGGCAGGTGCAGTACTTTTCAGTGTGTACCGCGACCCTCAACAATACAGATGCCAACGTTGCCCTGGGGTATTTCAATTTTGAAACCACGTTAGAACATTAAAACTGTTTCAAAATTCAAATGCTCTAAAAGAGAACCTTGCGGGCCGCGTCCAGGGCCCGGCTGAAGTCGTCGTCCGTGTGCGCGAAAGACACCATGCCGGTTTCATAGCCCGAAGGCGCAAGATAGATGCCCTGAGCGCGCATCTGCTTATAAAAACTGGTGAAGAGCTTTTGATCGCACTTTTGTGCGCTGGCAAAATCCGTCACTTCGTGTTCGCTGAAATAGGGGCAGAACATCGAGGCCAGGGTCGGCATCTGCAAGGGCACGCCCTTGGAAGTGATGATGTCGCGCAGGCTGAAAGCGAACGAGCGCGTGCGGTCTTCAAGGGCGGCATAGTCGGATTTTTTAAGAATACCAAGCGTGGCCAACCCGGCGGCCATAGCCAGCGGATTGCCCGAAAGCGTGCCCGCCTGATACACGCCGCCTCTGGGCGCGATCAGTTCCATATACTTGCGCTTGCCGCCAAACGCCCCTACGGGCAGGCCGCCGCCAATGATCTTGCCAAAGGTGGTGAGGTCGGGATCAACCTTGAAGCGTGCCTGCGCGCCACCAAAGGCCGCGCGAAAGCCCGTGATGACTTCGTCAAAAATAAGCAGGCTCTGGTGCTGGTCGCATATGGCGCGCAGGCCTTCAAGAAAGCCGGGCTTGGGCAGCACAAGGCCCATATTGGCGGCCACGGGCTCCACGATAATGGCGGCGATGCTTTCACCGTGACGGGCAAAGCACTCCTTGACCGCTTCCAGATCATTATATGGAGCCAGCAGGGTGTCGGCCACCACGGCGGCGGGCACACCCGGCGTGCCGGGAATGGAGAAGGTGGCCAGCCCCGATCCGGCAGCAGCCAGGAAAGGGTCAGCGTGCCCGTGGTAGCAGCCCACGAACTTGAGCACCTTGTCGCGTTTGGTGGCCGCACGGGCCAGACGCAAGGCGCTCATGGTCGCCTCGGTGCCAGAATTGACCATACGCACCATTTCAAGGCTGGGCATGGCAGCCACCACAGCTTCCGCCAGCTTTACCTCATCGGGGCAAGGCGCGCCGTAGCTAGTTCCACGGTGGGCGGCATCGCACACGGCGCGGGTGACGGAAGGTTCGTCATGTCCAAGAATCATCGGACCCCAGGAGAGCACAAAGTCGATGTACTGGCGTCCGTCCACATCCGTGAGATGGCAGCCGTGGGCTTCGGCGATAAAGAGCGGCTGGCTGTCCACATTGTGGCAGGCCCGCACAGGGCTATTGACGCCGCCGGGAATGACCGCCTGGGCTTTTTCAAAGAGCTGGCGCGAAGTCGTGTCCATTCTGGTCTCCTTTAGAGCATTTTGCACCTGAAATAGTCGCTTTACGGCTAGCAAAGCTCGTCTGCGCCTATTTCGTTGCAAGAATTTGCACGCAAATTCTTGCAGAACAATTGCCTCATTCCATTCGTAAATTGTTCTAGATGACGTGGCCACAAGAGCGAGTTTCATTCTCTGGTCAGCAAGGCGCGTCTGCTTTGAAGAAAGGTATTCTATGCTACCCGGCCGAAAAAGCAGGAACAGCCTTATACCGCCTGGGGGCGAAAGCCGCGCGTGACCTCATTATCTAAGCGAAATAGGTCATGGAAATTTTTTTCAGTTCCTTGAGGCTGCGCAGGATGGCGTGTTCCTTCAAATCAGTGTCGCGCATGATGTCATCCACCACGCTCAGACATTCCGCCTCGCTGCGGCCGTGAATCATTGTATAAAGCTCATAGGGCCAGTCAGCGGCGGAGCTTGGGCGGTAGTAGGCGTGCGAAATATGATCGTGCTCGGCCACTTTGCGGCCGCATTGATCCACCTGCTCAGGGCTGACCTTCCAGGCCACCATAGCGTTATGTGTCCAGCCTGTTTTCTGATGCTTGATGCTCGCCCCAAAACGGCGGATTGCGCCAGATTCCTTGAGGCGGCAAAGCAGATCGAGCACCTCTGCTTCGCTTGTTCCTGCCTGCTCCGCCACATCGGCATAGGGAGTGAGGCTGTCGGGCAGATTATCCTGCACTATGCGCAGAACAGCCTGTTCTTCTGGGTTGAATTGATGGCTCATGAGTTCTCCAGGTAAACAAAGAAGAAGCCGCGCTGCTTATGGCGCGGCAGCCGGGTGAGTCCACGGCACGCTGGTCCGGCCCGGCATAGCGCCGGGCCGGGCGAAAAACAAGATTAGCGCGTAAATGAACGGGCAAAAAGATTCTGAATGGCCACGCGGCCATTATCTTCAAGAAAACGCGTTCCAGTGGCGGCGAAATGCGCGCACTCAATGGCGGGATTTTCCACCTGCGCCCACTTATCCTTCTGCCAAGTATACCAGCCATTACGGGGCTGATCAAAAACCAGCAAAGGTTTGTTGCATATCTTGGCGAATTCCGCGCCCCATCCTGTGCCGCCCTTGACTGTTCCGTCGGGCTGAATAGCGCCCACCACAACGATTTGCTCACCGCTGCTGACCTGCCAGCAAATGGACTGCAACACCTTGCGAAAAAGGGGAGCCCGCGTGTACTCGCGGTTCATGAGGCGCGAAACATAGGTGAGGCTCACGTCCTTCAGGGCCAGTTCCTCTGAAGTCAGTACACGCACGCCACGCGTACGCTCAATCTGATGGCCTTCAAAACCGTAGTTCACTTCTTCCATGCCCCAGCTTTCAGCCAAAGCACCGAAAAACTGTTCCGTTCCGGCGGCTCCGCCGCTATAAAGCACACATTGTTTGGGGTTGAGCATGCTGCCTCCTCAAGGATTGTTGCGCCGGGCAAAATTACGGATGGTAGTCTGTTTATCCGGCGGAAGCGTCATGTCCCATCATGGCAAAAATTACAGCGCTCGGCAAGGCGGGTCGAACAAAGAAGTGCCCGCCATATCTGGGCCTCAGCCCCCATCCTGTTGGACGAAGCAGCATCGCAATCCGTACCCTGCCGACTTTTCAGACAAAGCACATTGTATCAATGCAAAAGCTGATTTCCCACTGGGATGGCAGGCAACGGAAAAAGGCAGCCCGCCATTTACGAGATATTTCCTGTTGCACGCTCAAATCGCCTTAAGAACAGACGCCGCAGGGCGCCCGCAAGCGTAGCTTCACGTAGCAAAGCACTGGTTTTATGCGCTATGATGGGGATTTGCAGGCGGCGGCTGGCATAAGAGCGCTTTACCTTTGAACCATACAGCTCTGCAAAGGCAGACTGCTTTGGTAGTTGCATCAACTTTGAAGATGCAAGACCAAAGACTTCTCGCCAGGCGTGGGCAGTACACGTAAAGAGCTGTGAGGCATTCACCATAAAAATATCAGAGGAGAGAGCGCAGAAAGCAGAACCAAGAGAGATATACAAGACAGGAGATGTAGCCAGTAAAGATGGAGCACTGTGTAGACGGGCAGAAGCGCAGGTAGCCTTGGCCGCCTGCGCCGCTGTGAGCGGGCTCGTCAAACCCGTGAAGGGGTATACCATTCAGGGAGTTGCCGGGCCCGCCGCAATCAAATGAATCTTGTAACCCAACTGCATACAACTGCTGCACCAATGATGCAGCGCCTATACAGTGAGGACTGCAACAAACAAAAAACGCCCCAGTTGCCAAGGGCGTTAAGGTCCGTTGCCTAGTCCTAGTAGCGGGGCTGGCGAGGAGCCCTGGGTTTGGCTTCGTTGACGCGCAGAGTACGTCCACCAAAGCTGAAGTTGTCAAGAGCTTCAATGGCGGAATCGGCTTCGCCGTCTTCCATTTCCACAAAGCCAAAGCCACGGGCACGGCCGGTATCCCTGTCGCTAACGAGTTTCACGGACAGAACGCTGCCGTATTCGGCAAAAAGATCCTGAACTTGTTCTTCAGTAGCAGACCAGGGAAGGTTCCCGACATAAATGGACTTGGACATGAAACACCCTCACAAAAAAAACAATCATCCCGCGCTCCCATCCGATAAAACGTATTACCGGTACGCGGCACATGTCAGTCACAGAAACACGCTTTTTCGAGCTTGTCAACGAAAGTACAAAAAAAAGTTGGCATTGCGCGCTTTTTGCGCGATAAAAACGCGGGAGACAAAGAAATAATTGGAACTTTTTGATAAAAGATGTTCAGCTTTGACAGGTCTTTATCATTTGCGGCATCTGTTAAAACTAAAGCTTATTCCATATTTTAAGGCAACACCACATGCGAATCAGAGTAATTACATTGGATAGACCCTGTCTCACCCATCAATTACGTATATTGTGCGTACAAACAGGACTGTATAAGGCTGCATTCTGCCATTAAAAATCAATTGATAAAGCACGGCAATCATGTGTGAAAATAAGCGCAACGCCGGCCAAAACGCTTGCTGATTGCCTCCGCATCAGGCCCTTTTCTAGCTCGCTTGAATGCTTTTATACAATAAATATTTACAATAACCTATAATCATACAAATTTCAAAGCAGTATACCATAATTATCAAATATAAATACGATATTATGATCTTTATTGGCACGCCCTCTTATCATCTGTCAGATACTCAAACAATGTTATATTTCCCACACAAACAATATGATATCACACTATTATAAATATAAACCTTATCCATTCACAGCATATTCATACAACATTGTAAAAACCTAAATTCCCTGCCCTGTACGAGGGCGCAGCGATAGGCCTGGCTTGTTTTTGTGCCTTTGCAGAAAGGCATAAAGTAAACCCGCCGGGCAATCCGCACAGAAAATGCTTACGCGTGCCGGAGCCGACCCAACGTAAAAGAAGTATGTAGCGAAGGAGATAAGAAAGAAGGAGCGGCTAGCCGCCTTCAGAAGGAGGCGGCGACCAGTCAGGTGCCATATCCTCGAAGGAAGTGTACGGCGACATGTACATAAGCTCCGCCACGCCCACAGGGCCGTTGCGTTGCTTGCCAATAATGATTTCAGCCACGCCCTGCGGCGGACGCTCGGCAGGCTTAACAAACTTGTACACGTCGTCACGGTAAACGAACATGATAACGTCCGCGTCCTGCTCAATAGCGCCGGATTCGCGCAAGTCAGAAAGCATGGGTCTTTTGTCGCTTCGCTCTTCAACCTTGCGGTTCAGCTGCGAAAGGGCAATCACAGGCACCTGCATTTCCTTGGCAAGCCCCTTGAGGGAACGCGAAATATCCGAAATTTCCAGTTCGCGTGAATCGGTGCGGCGGCTGGTGCGCATGAGCTGCAGATAGTCCACCACAACCATGCCCAGCCCTTTGTCAGCCTTGAGGCGGCGGGCGCGGGCGCGCAGCTCAAGTGTGGTCAGAGCTGGCGTATCGTCAATAAATATGGGAGCGCGGGCCACTACATCCGCAGCGGCATAAAGACGCTGCCAATCGTCGTCATTAAGCGTGGACGGACGGCGCAGCTTGGAAAGATCCACCTTGCCCCACACCGCCAACATACGCTGCATGAGCTGTTCCTTACTCATTTCCAGTGAAAAAACAGCTACGGGCACATTCTGACGCACGGCAGCGTGCAGCGCCATACACATCGAAAAGGCCGTCTTGCCCATACTGGGGCGGGCCGCAACGATGATGAGGTCAGAGGCCTGAAGTCCGGCAGTGAGTTTGTCCAGCCGCGTGTAGCCGGTGGTGACGCCGGTGATAACGTCTTTGGCATCGGCCAGACGGGAAAGATTGTCGAAGACCCTGTCCAGCAGTTCCCGGGTGGGCGTAAAGTCGCGCCCTGAAGTACGCTGCGAAATGGCAAAAACAGCCTGCTCTGATTCATCAAGCAGGGCGCCGACTTCCAGCGAAGCATCGTAGCAGTTGGTGATAATGCCGGAACAGGCTTCAATGAGGCCACGTTGCAGCGCCTTGTCGCGCACAATGGTGGCATAGTATTCGGCATTGGCTCCAGACACTACGGCCTGAGCCAGATCGCCAAGGTAAACAGCCCCGCCCGCTTCTTCAAGCGCGCTACGGCTTTTCAGCATTTCTGCTGTAGAAAGCAGGTCAATAGGTGCGGATTTACGATACAGCTCAAGAAAGGCGCTGTAGATAGTAACGTGGGCTGGCAGGTAAAAATCTTCAGCCGCCAGCTGGTCCACAATGGAGTGCATGAGCTGGGGACGCATGAGCACGCCGCCAAGAACAGCCTGTTCCGATTCTACGCTGTGGGGTGGAACCCGGCGCAGCAAATCGGCTTCAGCCCTGTCAGCAGCGCTGCCTTGATTGCCCTGACGGCTTTTAAAACCGCCCTGCCCCTGCTGGCCGCCTCTGGAGCCACGGCCAGTGCCGTTCTGCCCAAAAGGCGCGCCCCCGGCCTCATGACCGGGGGCGGAGCCATTATCACTGTGGGAAACCACTACATCCCCTATTGGGCAGCCTCGGCTTCTTCAGCAGGAGCTGCAGGAGCGGGCTCTTCTTCATAGGACTGGTGGTCGGACACGACCTTCACCGGCACCACTGCGATAACGCTGGGGTGCAGGCGAACGCGCACGGGGTGTTCGCCCAAGGTGCGGATAGGAGCGTCCATAAGAATACGGCGGCGGTCAACATCCACACCAAGGGCGGCAATAGCGTCGCCAATGATGGTGGTGGTAACAGAGCCGTACAGCCTGTCGTTTTCGCCAACATGCATGGTGATAACCACGTCAAGGGCTTCAAGACGAGCCTGCATTTCATGAGCTTCGCCACGCTGGGCATCCATGCGGGCCTGAAGCTTTTTGCGCTCCAGCTCAAAAACTTTCAGATTGGCCGGGGAGGCCACCATGGCCAAACCCTGGGGCAACAAGAAGTTGCGGCCATAACCGGGCTTGACTTCAACCACATCACCAAGACTGCCGAGATTTTCAACATCGGCGCGAAGTATCAGTTTCATATGCGCCTCCTAGATGTTGCTCTTTTTCTTGACACCGGAATCGTGCGTAGCCGTGTAGATAAGCAGAGCCATCTGACGCGAACGCTTGATTTCACGGGTCAGCAGGCGCTGGTGATGCGCGCAGGTGCCAGTGATACGACGGGCGATGATCTTGCCGCGCTCGGTGATGAAGTCGCGCAGAACATCAGGACGCTTGTAGTTCAGGGGCAAGTCTTTGTCTGCGCAAAAACGGCAGAACTTGCGACGGGGGGCAAATTTCTTCTTGAAGGCCATGCTACGCAACCTCCCCGGCCACTTCATCGGCCAGCTTGACGGTCACGAACTTGAAAATACCGTCAGTCATGCGAATGTTGCGTTCCAGTTCGGCAATCAGGGTAGCCGGGCTCTGGAACACCAGACGCACATAATAACCGCGCATCAGCTTGCGCACAGGGTAGGCGAGATCGCGCATGCCCCAGTTGTCCACTTCTTCCATGGCGCCCTTCTCACGCTCGATAACCGCGGTGAGGGTGCTAATGATGCCCTCGCGGTTTTCGGCGGAAAGCTCCGGTGAAAGGAGCAGCAGGGTTTCAAATTTCCGCATTGTGTTTCTCCTTTTGGATTGGCAGCCCGCACACACGGGTGCGAGCAAGGAACGAGTTGTATACTGCCCGGCAAACGCGCTGTCAAGCCTTGGGCGCAAAAGAGTCTGCCCTTCAAGGCTCTGGGCTTGAAGCCAAAGGCGCCCATCGGCCAAGCGCCGCCTAATACAAAAGGAGTCAGCAGGAATGAGACGGTTTTTCAGTCAGCAGGCAAAAATCATTATTGATCCAGTCACGCAAGGGCGGCACGCCGTCTTCGTCTACCCGTCCCCACGAGCCTTGCCCACAGCAGTCGGTCTTCCAGACCTGCATAAACCGCAGACGTAACGAAAGCCGCCGTAACGTGGCGCTGTAAAGCCCTTCAACACACTGACAAACCACAGGAACCGCACAACATTTGCGGCCCTGCCCACAAAGCACAACGCACAGCAGCATCTGTGCCCCTGTGAGTTTGCGGTAGCGATCGCTTTCTTCCACATCATCAATTTCTATACGAGCGCCGCTGGCGGAGATATTGATGAGCCGCAACCGTGAGGGGCAATCCTCCCTGAAGGAAAAATCTGATGGCCCCAACTCACGCCACTGCTTGGGCAACTTGCCCCGCAGCCACAAGTCGACGGACTTTACCATATTGGCGGCAGGAAACACCCGCTCGTGCTTGCGCAGGCTTCGTTGCACATAGGCCTGGGGCAGGCCAATTTCTATCACGCAGTTACGGCTTTCTGAATCCAGATAGTTATGAATGATCTGGGTCTTGCACAGAAAACCCGACCGGGCAAGACCCGGAGACATTTTGAATGTATTGACAAGAAGAGAGTGGGGAAGATTGAAATAGATAAGACACTGCTCGCCATTGAGTGCATCCGGCAAGAAATTGATACCCGATACGAGCATGACCTTCTTGCCGCGCAAAGCCATTATGCGGCAATATACGTTGTCCATCTGGCGATTGCGTGCAGTGAACAGTATCTCTATGCAGACCTGATGTTTCAGGGCCGCACTCAATAACTCCCCGACAGAAATTTTTGCGGGGGCGGTCAGACCGGAAAGGAGCTTGAAGCGGCTGAAAAAGAGCATTTTCCTTCCTCACGCGGGGAAATGGTTTTGCCTTGAATTGCTACTTCTCTCGCCAGTGCATTTTTCTTCTTCGCAAGGAAACATCTTCTATCTTGCATCAAGGGCCCTTGCGCGAAGGGAAATACATGCTTTAATATAATTTTATTTATTATTCTAATTTTGTCAAATAATCACACCTGCGCGGTCAGTAAATCCACACTTTGCCAGTTATCTAAAATCCCACCCGGCAGGGCCGCACAACAAGGGCTCTGCCAAGCCCCCGCACCCGCCGCACGCAGACAAGGCAGCCCTCTTGCATCTGACGCCACTTGCATATACTGTGCGCCGCATGTCTGATTCCATATTTACCATTGAACACAAGGACGGAGCCGCGCGAGCAGGAACCCTGCGTACGGCCCACGGCGTCATACCCACCCCCATATTCATGCCCGTGGGCACGGTGGGTTCGGTCAAGGCCATTGCGCCCGACGATCTGGCAGCCATTGGCGCGCCCATCATCCTTGGCAATACCTACCATCTGTACCTGCGCCCCGGCGACGAACTGGTGGCCCGGCGAGGCGGCCTGCACGAATTTGCGTCCTGGCCCGGCTCCATTCTTACGGATAGCGGCGGTTTTCAGGTTTTCAGCCTCAGTTCGCTGCGCAAAATTCGTGAAGAAGGCGTGGAGTTTCGTTCACACCTCGACGGCTCAAAACATCTTTTCACGCCGGAAAAAGTGCTTCAGATCCAGCGCAACCTCAATTCAGACATCATGATGGTGCTGGACGAATGCGTGCCCTACGGTGCGGACTACGACTATACGGCAAAATCTCTGGCGCTCACCACGCGCTGGGCACAGCGCGCCAGAGCGGCATACCCGGCGGGCACAGCGCACAATCTGCTTTTTGGCATCACGCAGGGCGGCTTTCACAAGGACCTGCGCAAGCGTTCCATTGAAGAACTTTGCGGCATGGATTTTGACGGCTTTGCTATTGGCGGGCTTTCAGTGGGTGAGCCCAAGGCGCAGATGTACGACCTGCTCTACCACACCGCCCCCCTGCTGCCCGGCCACAAACCCCGCTATCTTATGGGGGTCGGCACGCCGCTGGATATTGCCAACGGCATTAATGCCGGAGTGGATATGTTCGACTGCGTGCTGCCCACGCGCAATGCCCGCAATGGCACGCTCTATACTTCCGAAGGCAAGATCAACATCCGGCGCAAACAGTTCGCAGAGGACGACGGCCCCCTGGATCCCAACTGCAACTGCTACACCTGCCGCACTTTTTCACGGGCCTATCTGCGGCATCTGTACGCCAGTCAGGAGTTGCTGTCCTTCCGGCTCAACTCTCTGCACAACCTCACCTATTTTCTCGACCTTGCCCGCAATGCACGGCAGGCCATCATTGAAGGACGCTACACCGATTTTCTGGCAAAAATCACGGCACTTTACCCTGATGAGGCAGCCAGAGCCGCCGAAGGCGCGTAGCTTTTCACCGCTCATGATACTATGCGGGGCCTCCTTTGCTCCCCGCAGCCTCCTGTGGCATACTGTTTCGCGAAAACGTTTCCGGCGCGCCAAACGCGCCGGAAGTTACACGGACCAAGCCACCACGAGGTCACAATGCAATCCAGCCACCGGTATTCCTTCACGCCCTCCACTGCCAGCAACCCCCTGAGCCTGCGGGGCATGGTCACAAGCCCCCACTATCTCGCCTCACAGGCGGGGCGCGACATCCTGCGCAAGGGCGGCACCGCCGTGGACGCGGCCATTGCCGCCGCTGCCGTGCTTTCTGTGGTGTATCCCCACATGTGCGGCCTTGGTGGAGACAACTTCTGGCTCATCTATGACGCCGCCTCACAAAACCTGCGCTCGCTCAACGGCAGCGGGCGGGCAGCGCGGGCAGCCACTGCCGCTCACTACACCGGACGCGGGCACAAGACAGTGCCCACCCGTGGCCCTCTGGCTGCGCTGACCGTCCCCGGTGCGGTGTCCGGCTGGGGCGCGGCCTTTGAGCACAGCAAGAACACGATGCAATCCCCCCTCAACTGGGCTGATTTGCTGGCCCCGGCGCGAGAACACGCTGAGGAAGGCTTTGCCGTATCCCACTCCCTGGCTGGCAGCCTGGCCTTTGTAAGCAGCGGCAAACCCAACTACTGCCTGCACCAGTCTGAAGGCTTCCGCGATCTCTATTTTACACCAGATGGACATCCCCCGGTCTTTGGCGCTGTCATGCGCCTGCCGCAATTGGCTGAAACACTGGAACGGCTTGCCTGTGACGGGCCGAAAGAATTTTACGAAGGCCATACCGCGCGGGCCATTATCACCGCCATGCAGCAGCAGGGAGGCCTGCTCACGCAGGAAGACCTGAGCAGCCACACGGCTGACTGGACCGAGCCTCTGCGTGTTGACTACAGGGGCTATACTGCCTGTACGCCGCCGCCCAACTGTCAGGGCATGGCTACCCTTGAAATTCTCAACATCCTTAACCAGATGGATATCACCTCTTTGGGCGAAGGCACGGCTGACTATTATCATGTCATGGCCGAAGCCACCCGCGAGGCCTTTATTGACAGGCAACTCTATCTGACAGACCCGGAATTTGCCCACATTCCCACAAACCGCCTGCTCTCGAAGGAACACGGGCGTCAGCAGGCGGCGCGTATCAGCATGAGAAAATGCGCAGGCGTTCTGCCGCCTCTGCCCCCCGGCGGCGACACCATCTGGCTTGGCGTGGTAGACGCTGCTGGCAACGCGGTTTCACTCATACAAAGCATTTATCATGAATTCGGTTCAGGCGTGGTGGCCAGTGGCGCTGGCTTTGTGCTGCAAAATAGGGGATGCGCCTTTGCTCTGGAGGCTGATCACGTCAACTGCCTACTGCCGGGCAAGCGCACCCTGCACACCCTGACGCCAGCCATGCTGCTCAAGGACGGCAACCCCCACCTTGTATACGGCAGCATGGGCGGCGACGGGCAACCGCAAACCATCGCGGCCATGACGACCCGCATAGTGGACTTCGGCATGAGCCCGCAGGACGCCGTCAATGCGCCGCGCTGGCTTTTGGGCCGCAGTTGGGGAGCGGAATCCAACGACCTCAAACTTGAAGGGCGCATTCCCGAAAGCGTTGCGCAGGAATTAACCCGCCGTGGGCATGAAGTGCGGCAAATTGAAGACTTTACAGAACTGATGGGGCACGCCGGAGCCATACTGCGTCGGCCCAACGGCATCTGGCAGGGAGCCACAGACCCCCGTGGGGACGGACAGGTGGCTGCACTTTAAAGCATTCTGGTTTGAAATATTTCATGAGGGAGGCGACCCTTTTAGAAAAGAATCGCCTCCCTCATCCCTTGAATTTTTATTTTGGGAAGCACTGATTAAAGAGCCTCTTGGAAACGTGCAGTTCTTTCGTTTGGCAAGGCGCGATCTTTTTTTGAAGCAGGAGTGGACTCTTCCGTCCTCGACTGTTTCAAAAAAAGTGAAGCAACGCAGCCAAACGGAATAAATCAGCGTTTCCTTTGTTTCAGCATGTTACAAAGAACACCCTGCCCAGAAACGGACTTTCCCCAAGCCGTAACGGTCAAAGCCAACTTTCACCCACCCCATACCCGCGCAGCACCCACTACGGCCAAAGGTGAATTGCAGCTCAACCGCTAAAAATTCCCGCCCCCGCACCCCCCTCTCGTAACAACAGCTCATCCCTTTCTCCTTTGCCCTGCGCCCAATCCCCCTATCAGAGTTGATATGACGCCCCCAACTTGCCATCCGAGGCCAAGGCGGGCGATGGCATTGCGCGGCGCGCAGGGAGATCATCCGACCGGAGGGAGGGACGCTCCCGAAGCCAAGGCCGCGCAGCCCTCGCTGATTGGCGCTATTTGGAAAACCCCGAGCGGGGTAATCCGGGGGGAGTGCAGAGGGGGCCTCGGAGGGGCGGCAGCCCCTAACAGGCCCCTTCTGCCGCACGCCGCGCAGGCGATCTAAAACAGGAAAATAAAAATCTCCCGTACCCGCGCAGCACAAAGTACGCTCAATGACGGCTTTTGGTCCAAACACTGAGACCTCCTGTGCCCGCACAGCCTCCCTCGCAAACAGCAATCCCTCTCTTTTTCTTTCACCCTGCACGCAGCCGCGATACCCCCAAGGCATAACTATCCTCGTTGATACAGCAAAAAAAGGGAGCCACAGACTTTGGCCTGTGGCTCCCGTAATTCTGAGGCTTTTCGTTATGCAACACCCGCAGAAAACACTGACTGCGGCATGAATAAACTGTATGCCGCGCTAAAAAACTAGCTTATCCAGCCGCTGAGCGCTTCCACGATCTTGCGGGCCTGCTCTGCGCTGGAAATGGTAAATTTGGACTGCTGGCGGTATTCGCCGCCGGATTTTTTGTAACGCCGAATAACATACGCGTCTGGCCCAAAATCGTCTTTTTCAGGCTGCCATTGCTGATACCGGAACAAAATGGTCGTCCACAGCCCTTTGCTCAGCACAACCTTATCCAGCTCATTCATAATGATCTGGCCGTTTTCTTCAAACTGTACTGTAAGATCGTCAATGGTTTCGTTCAAAATACTTTCTCCCTGCGGGGGCTATGGCCGCTCCTCCAACGGAGCAAAATTTATCCGGCGTAATTCGCCAGCAGACCTTTAACTGTTTCAGGAAGCTGAGGCACCTTCACCGACATTTCCGCCGGGCCGGGGCCATACTCGCTGGCGATGATCGCTCCTGAGGCGGACAGGACCATCAGGCACTCGGTCATGGTAAGATTTTGTCCAGAAGCTACCTTCCTGCCAAGCGTGGACAAGACACTTTCACTTATACTCAACGGACTGATTTTACCAAATTCCATATGCTGCCTCCTCAAACTTGATACATCAGGCTACATTTTTCGCCGCTGTACCGCAAGAGAAGAACACTCTACTGCCGCAACAGCATCAGAGCATACCTTTCCACCGGGGCAAAGTCGTCGGTAAGGG
>NZ_JASGDK010000114.1:0-15427 GCF_047607245.1 Desulfovibrio sp. | reverse complement strand
GCCCCGGCTTGGGCCCGGCGGCTGCCTCAAGAATGGCTGCCCGCGTTGCCAGTTCACCGACACGGGTTGATGCCAGTCGTGGTTTGTGCTGTCGCGCGTAGGCGTATGCGCAAAGGCACGTCAGTTCCGGTAGTGGAACGACAGGGGCCAGCACCGCGGATGCTTGCATTAAGGAGTCTGGCGCTAGGGAAACTGGCACGGGCAAGCCTGTTGTTATCGAAGCTGGCGTTGGCGAGGTCAACATTGCAGGGGCCAATATTGCTGAAGAAGGGTGAGAACAACAATTTTCAGGCATACGAAATTCCTCGTAAAGCTGATGATCTTCGCCCTAGTGGCAGGCGTGTGGCGTGATCGGGAACTGTTGGTTTGCCGCCAAGAGCCAGTGAGTTGAAAATATCAGCGATGCCCCTCATGGCGGGCATGTTTCAGCAGTTTGCGCGCATAATCCACAATTTGCTCTGGGCTGTGCTTGCCTTGCCTGCGGCAAAGACTTGCCGGGGCTTCGCACAAAAAGCAGCGCCGCGCCTCATGCCCGATGCCTGCCCGGTTCACAGGCTGGCCCTGCGCGTCCAGCACGTCCGCATCAGCCAGCCTGCCCAGGGGGTGCTCTTCTTCCACGGCCACACAAAGAGTCTTGAGTGCCAGCGGGGCAAGATTTACAGAGGCTATCCAGCAAGGGCCGTCGACTCCCGTGCGTTCTTTTTCGGCCAGCATACAGCCAGCATGGCCGCAATTTTGCTCAATCGTGTGACGAAGGCATTGTTGCAGGCTGGCGAAAGCCTCTGCCGACCCCGCCGGATTTTTATCCGCGCCGGGTATGTTGAGCGTGAGCGAAAGCACGGGTTGCCCGTGCTTTGCGGCAAACTCGCGGCGCATGTTCCAGCGCGCTTCTCTTTCAGCAAGGATGGCGGCAAGAATGGCGGTCTGGCTCATTAAAACTCCGTTTCCGGCGCGGCGTGTTATGGCTTGCGCCGCGCCGGAATGCGAGGCATACGCCTGCTATTTTGTGGCGTAGATATGGTCCACAATGGTTCCGTCGCGATATTCCATCGTGCCCACAACCTTGTCGCCACGCTCGTAGGGGCGGGGTTTTCCTGTCATGCGCACGGCCTGGTCGTGCAGGTCTTCAATACCGCATACGGACAGGCGCGCGTCACGCAGTTTGTCTGCCAGTTCCTTGCGCGCCGGGTTTACGGCAATGCCGCGCTCCGTCACAAGAACGTCCACTGTGGACCCTATGGTGGTCAGGGTGGTGCATTTTTCTACCACAATGGGCAAGCGGGCGCGCACAAGAGGGGCGACAATGATGGTCAGCTTGGCTCCTGCCGCCGCATCGTTATGGCCACCGGAACCGCCGATGATGTTTCCGTTGGAGTCCGTGGTGACGTTGACGTTGAAATCGAGGTCAATTTCAGTGCCACCCAGCAAAACCGCGTCGAGAAAATCCACGCAATTGCTTTTTCTGTTGGGGTTGGCATAGGTGTCGGCGGATATTTCAACGTGGCGCGGGTTCTGGGCAATGGATTTAACGCTGCTCAGGTCAAAGCACTGCACGTCGAACACGTTGTCGAACAGGCCTTCTTCGAGCATTTCAACCATATATTTGGTGATTCCGCCCAGCAGAAAGCCGCCGTGTACGTTCATGGCCCGCATGTCTTCACGCAGAAAGAGCGATGCCGCCAGCGAAGCCCCGCCAGCGCCTGTTTGATAGCAAAAGCCGTCCTGCAGCAGGCCGGAAGCCCTGATGACGGCCTGGGCATTTCGGGCAATGGCCAGGGCCACAGGATCACGCGTGAGGCTGATGGACCCGGAGACAATACCAGCGGGATCACCGATTTTGTCCACCACCACCACATGGTCCACCACATCGTGCGGGATGCTTATGCGGCTGAGTCCGCCTTCAACCACATAATCGGTCACAGCGACGACTTTTGCGGCATGCTGCGTGTCGGGAATGATATATCCCAGCGAACCGCAGGCAGACGGCCCTTCGGTGCCCGTGATATTGCCCATAGCGTCCACAGCGGGTGCTGCGACAACGGCAATGTCGACCTTGAGCGACCCTTCGCCAATGGCGCGGGGACGCCCCCCGTGCGAGCGGAACATGACAGGCGTGGGTAAAATACCGCTTGTGATGGCCTTGGCCAGGGGGCCACTCATGTAATCTGTATCAAGTCCGGTGATGACGCCGTTTTTGATATGTTCGATCAGGTGCTCATGCACGGGAAAAAGCGAAGAGCAGGCCACGGTGATGCCCTTGACGCCAAGAGCGGCCACTGCGTCCATCGTCATGTTGACCACATGGTCGCCATTGCGCAAGTGGTGGTGGAAGGACAGGGTCATGCCGTCTTTGAGGCCGCATTCACGCAGCGCGTCGGCAATGGTAGAGATATATTTGCGTTTCATTACAGTGCCCCCTTATGCATCAGCCAGAAACAGGATGCGTTCCGCCCGTTTGATAATGGGCAGGTCAATCATCATTCCGTCCAGTGAAACGGCTCCTTTGCCTTCTTCGCTGGCCTTGCGGGCCGCCGCCATTACGCGCCGGGCCCAGTTGACCTTTTCCGGCGCGGGCATGAATGCCTGATTGACCCTGTGTACGTGGTGGGGCGAAATGACAGCCTTGCCGTCAAAGCCCAGTTGCACGGCAAAGGCGGCATCTTTTTCAAGCCCTTCAAGGTCAGCCACAAAGGGAAAGGGGGTATCAATGGCCAGAACGCCCGCTGCTTTGCAGGCAGTGAGCAGGCGTGAACGCGCGTAGGCGATTTCTGCCCCATCAGCTGTACGTTGGGCACCCATTGAGGCGGTAAAATCCTCAGCACCAAGAAGAATGCCGTGCAGAATTTTGCTGGCCGAGGCTATGGCGTAGGCATTTTCCAACCCCAGAGGCGTTTCGATAATGGCAAGCGCCTTGACGGTAGCTGTGCTGCCGCATTTTTGCCGTGCGCTTTCTATGGCCGCAGCCACTTGCAGTATCTGATCCGCATTTTCAATTTTCGGAACCATGACAAAATCCGTTCCGGCGGCGACAACGGCTTCCATATCAGCTTGCCAATATGGCGTATCCAGACCGTTAATGCGCACTGTCACCCCTACGCCTTGCGGGCGCAGTTCTGTCAGGGCGTGGCTCACCAAGGTGCGTGCGGCGTCCTTTTCCGTTTGCGCCACGGCGTCTTCGAGGTCAAAAATGACAACATCGGCTCCCAGGCATTGCGCGCTGGCAAGCATGCCGGGGTTGTTGCCCGGCATGAAAAGAAAGGTTCTGTTGCGCATCACATTTTCTCCTTGAAGCGGGCGATGGCTGTTCCCATACGGGCCTTTATGGTGCACTCCAGCGCGCCTTTGTCCTGCACGGCCACTTCCACACCCTTGAGGCCGGATTGCGCCATGCACTGTTCAACAACCGAGCGAATGGCCTCACCAAACTGGTTCATGACGATGCTGGACAGGCTGATAACCGTGTCTGCTCCGCCAACCGCAGTAATGGTGATAAAAATATCGTTTGATTCCAGTGTGCCTGCCACGGCACTGCACTGTTTATCCATTGCGATCTCCTGTGGCGGCCAAAACCGCCATTTGGCAACTATAAAATATCAATGTCGCCCAACGTGATCTCTGAGTTTTTGCCGTATTGTTGCGGATTCTTCTGAGCGCAGGAAATCCCAGGTCACTGGCGGCAGCATTTTGGCAAGGGTCTGCCAGGACTCTTCCGAAACATCGGTTTTGAAATACGCCCGCACTTTTGAAGCGCTGATGCTTTGGGCGGATGCTTCCAGACGTGGAATTTCTTGCAACGCAATGCCGTGTTTTTCAAATACGGAGGCCATTGCGGCATTGTAGGCGGCGGTAACGGGATCAAAAGGCTCGGTTCCCACGAATCTCAGGCTTATACCCAAATCTCTGGCTATGCGTGTGGCGAAGATGGTGCAGTCCAGGGTGGCGTGAATCGACCCTACCTTTGCATCTGCCGTGAAATAGGCCGGAAAGCTGGCGCGTGAAACCATGTATGGCCCTGCGGGCAGCACAAGAACATTGCCCACATCCGCAAGGCCTTTGCGTACAAGGTTGAAGCGTACGGCAAAGGGAAATACCGAAACGTCTTCTTCAACTACAAAGACAAGCAGTTTTTCGCAGGCCGAAGCCGCCGTGCGCGCCAGATATTCGTGCCCCCGCGTAAAGGGATTGGCGTTCATGACAATGGCTCCAAACCCTTCATTCGAGGAAGTGGCCGTAGTGGAAGACGCGTCCGTATCAGCTGTTTTCCAGCCGTGACCGTTTATGGCTGCCCGTGTGGCATTGAGCCAGTCGGCATAGCTGGGCCGTCCTTGTTCCAGCAGGCCCGCGTCTTCTGTTTTTGCCAAAAGGTCAAAACCGGAATCTTTGAATTTCAGAGCTTCCGATGCCTTGGTGAAGATGAAGAAATGACTCACACCCTCTTGCCTGCCGTGCAACACAATGCGGCTTAGAATGGAGGTGGCCAACCCGCCTTCGCGGGCATGCTGCGCCACACAGATGCCGCAAATAACATTGCCCGCCAAAAAGCCACAGGCGGCCAGACGGCCGTCTTCGTAAAAACCAAGGCCGTAGGTGCGTCCTGCGGGCAGACTCAGCCCCGCCTTTGCAAGCAGGTCTTCAGCCTGGGCGAGGTCATAGTCTGTAATAATTTCAAGGTAG
Source organism: Desulfovibrio sp. (assembly GCF_047607245.1). Classification (GTDB taxonomy): domain Bacteria; phylum Desulfobacterota; class Desulfovibrionia; order Desulfovibrionales; family Desulfovibrionaceae; genus Desulfovibrio. Next base: position 10,753 of record NZ_JASGDK010000114.1, on the reverse strand, counting down.
CCCTGCATATGCTTTCCTGCTTTTTCCCGCCGCCCCGTTCACGAGTTTTGTCCGGGGCGGCGGGAAAGGGTGAGCGCCATGCAAGCGCGGCAGTTTGTCAGATGAAAACGTCTCTAGCCAGCGTAGAACATGCGCATGAGAATAACGGCCATAACTACCACGGCCGCGCCGCCGATGCGTGTGGATATCTGGGCGAAGGGCATGAGTTCCATACGCCCGGCTGCGGAGAGGATGGCCACGTCGCCCGTACCGCCGAGACCGCTGTGGCATCCGGTAACCAGAGCTGCTTCCACGGGGTACATGTTGAGGAACTTGGCGCTGAAAAATCCTGTACCCACCATAGCCAGTACCGTGGTCACAACGGTGATGATGTAGCTGGGCTGTATGACCGCCACAACGTCCTTCCACGGCGTGTAGCAAACGCCCACGCCTACAAGAAGTGCCCAGGTGAGGTTTTTGGAAACGAACAGATAGAACTGGTAGGCAGCCTTTTCAGCAATCTTGGGCATGATGCCCGTGGCCTTGGCAATGGCAGCCGAGAGAATCATGATAATGGGCGCAGGAATGGGTATGACAAGGTTGACCAGCATGCCGAACAGGTAGAAGCAGCAGGCAGTCAGCAGGCCCATGCCCAGAATGGTCACGTCAATGGGTTCTTCTTCTTTCGTGAGATTCAGATTGTCATCGCCCACACGCACAAGCTTGCCGTTGCCTGTCTGGTGGGGATTTTTCAGCGCATAGCGCTTGAGTATGCCCGCGCAGATAATGGCGGTAACGTTGCCAAGCATTGCGGCGGGCGCCACCATAGCGATGAACCTGCCGGGGTCGGTGCCCTGAATTTCTGCATACCCGGCAGAAAGGGGCAAAATGCCTTCGCCCACGCCGCCGGAAATGATGGGCACTACGATATAAAAGAATGTTTCAAACAGACCGTGCCCCAGCATGGTGCCCACGGCTGTGCCCACAAGGCAACTGGCCACGGTGCCGAGAATGAGAGGTATGAACATGCGCAAGAAGCCCTGAATAAGCACTTGCCGCAGCATGCCAAGTATACTGCCTGTCACCAGGCAGGCAATGTAGAAATAAAGAAAGTTCGCGCCGCCGTTCTTGCCAGCTGTAAAATGTATGATGGCTTCCTTGGCAGGGCCGTCAAGCAGGCTGTAATAAACAAGAACTGAAGGAATGAAGATGGAAAGAATGGCCGGGCCGCCGATGTCTTTGAGAATGGGGATGCGCAGCCCCATATCGCCAAGGAGTATGCCCATAACCAGCATGACGGCAAATCCGCCAATCATGTCTTTGGGCAGTTTGCCGTAATAAGAGGCCGCAAAGATGATAATGGCAAAACAGATGTAGAGGGGCAGGGGAACCGGCCCGACCTTGAAGCTGCAAAACTTGTCCAGCAAGCCGCCGGATGACGTTTCTGCGTGTTGCATGGGTAAACCCTCCTGACAGTATTTGTCACCTGTTTACCCCTGCAAGGCAGCGAAATCTTTTTATGTAACTTTATAATATGTTTTTGAAGTTTTGATAGTTATGTAAGTTATGTAATTCTACGCCGTAGCCTCCGGCAATGAATTTTACCGGAATGTGATGCAGGGCCGCCGTGGCAGCATGCGGTTGCTGAATGCTGCAAACTCAGCATACCCAGACTGATTTTACTGCACGCCCTGCGCCAGTCATTTTTTGTAAAATCAGAGTGAAGCCCTGTCCAAAAGATTTCGGACAGGGCTTTCTGTTGATACACCCAATTAACATAAGTGAGTGATGTTACGGCTTGGTATCTAAAATGGCTGACCCTTAAGTGGGTGAGGCAAGGACATATCTGGCAAATATTTTATGGCAGATGAAAGGCTGGGATGCCTTGCCGCCCTGCGCGACAGATCTATGAAAAGGCGCACGGCTGGTCGCGGAATGGCCCTCGGGAAAAGCCATCACTGTTGCATCAGCCTCAGCTTGCCATCAGCTGCCTCTGCGCTTTCCGCCAAGGGTTTCAGCAATGGTGGCTGCCGTATGGCTGGATTTGAAAATATTTTCCCTTTTAAACGTTTCCTGCCAGTCAGACCACATTTCAGGGCGGCTTTTAAGAAAAAGCACAAATTCGCCCAATCGCTGAACTATATGTTCAGGCACCACATGCTCAAGAGCACAGGCTGTTACGTCGGCATCTTCGGGATTGAGCATGAGTATTTTTTCAAGAAAAGCGCCGAACACAAAATGCCTGTGGGCAATTTTACGTCCGATATCCTTTCCCTTGTCTGTCAGATAAATCAGGCTGTACGGCGAATACTCCACATAGCCCATATCTTTAAGCAGTTTAACCGCGCCAGTTACTGTTGAGCGCGTAACATTGGCCATGTCTGCGATAGAGCTCGCCCGCACCGCACCATCCTTGGCTTCAATCCGAAAAATGACTTCCAGATAGTTTTCCAGCACAGGCGTCAGAGCTGGCTGCTTAGCGACATCTGGTTTCGGCATTACGCTATCTCCCTGAAAGTATAGTTCTTTTTTACGGGTGATGGACGGTTTGGTCGTCGTCTAGTCGTTTTCCTTGCAAGATTAGCATAAGAGGGTGGAAATTTCAACAATATCCAAACAAAGTTTGTTTTTAATGAACAATATGGAACTTAATAAGTAGTGTTTTAAATTTATTTAAAAATAACAATATATTAATGGAAAATTGTGAATATCTTACAATTGAAAAAGAAATTGACAATGAATTTCTATTTTTATAGACAGGGGCTGTGAAGTTCGGTTTATCCAAACTATGTATGATTAGATAAATTTTATGCGGATATACGAACTTTACCTAAAAAATAATAGGTATTTAAAATGAAACATGCTGAAAATATTGAAAAAATTACCCACCATGCCACGGCGTCCCACTCTGTTCCCCCCGATCAGAGTGGGCGCTCTTCAAGCGCGCAGATCATGTCATCTGCCCACATGCACGTGGCAAAAGGGGAGGCCATGCAAGGGCACCCTCACCATCGGTTACCCTTGAGCGGGCGTTTTCTTGTTCCGCATAGCAGGAATATGGAAGGCCCGCACCGCTTCTATGCCCGGGAAGGAGTGGATCCCTTACGTGAAGCCTTTGAGGCCAAGATTACTGTGCATCCCGGCATGGGAGGAAAGCCCGTTGCCAGGGAAAGCCAGTCTGACCTCATAGACGCGCTGACCGTCAGGGAGTCATCGGGCAAGCGCATGGCCTATATTCATGTTCCCTTCTGCAAGATGCGTTGCCTCTATTGCAGCTTTTTTCAGGAAAAATACCAGCCGGAGCAAAGCGCAGTTTACACAGACGCCCTCATTGCTGAGCTGGGTATCTGGCAGGGCCGGGCCATTCAGGAGGCCACGCCCCTCCATGCGGTGTATCTTGGCGGCGGAACCCCTACAGCCTTGGCTCCACATGATCTGGGCCGTCTTCTCTCCGCCGTGCGAAGCCGCCTGCCGCTGGCCAACGACTGCGAAATAACGGTTGAGGGCAGCGTGGCCGACCTTGACGAGGCCCTTATCGAGGCCGCGCTGGAAAATGGAGCCAACCGTTTTTCTCTTGGCGTGCAAACCTTTGAAACCAGCATCCGGCGTGCAATGGGGCGCCGCAGTTCTCGCGAGGATATGGCGCGCGCCATCAGCCGGTTACAGTCCTATGACCAGGCATCTGTAGTTATAGACCTCATCTATGGTTTGCCCGACCAGGATATGGAGGTATGGCAAAACGATCTGCGCACTGCCCATTCCCTCAATCTGGACGGCCTTGATTGCTATCAGCTTGGCGTACACAAGGATTCACCCCTGCAAAAATCCATTGAGCGCGGCAGCGTTTCACCCGCAGCCAGTTCGGCATTTCAGGGTGGCATGTATGCGGCTCAGTCGCGTTTTTTCGAGGACGCTCAATACCGCAGGCTCTCCATAAGTCACTGGGGGCGCACCCCCCGCGAGCGCAACCTGTACAATACCTACACCAAGGCCGGGGTTGATTGCCTGGGCTTCGGCCCCGGTGCGGGCGGTAATCTGCACGGCCATATGACCTACAACCAGCCTGACTATAAAGCGTGGCTCGGGCAGGTGCAGCAGGGCGTCAAACCCATAGCTATGATGATGGCCCCTCAAGAGAGGCACCGTCTGAACAAGGCTCTTGGTAGCGGCCTGGAGCAGGGCGTGCTTGATCTTGACAGCCTTGAAGACCTTTGCGCAACGCAAAAATATGCAAAACTTGAGTCACGTAAAAGCCTGCGAACTCTGCTTGAACCGTTGCTGCAGCAGTGGGGGCGGGCCGGATTGCTGGTTTCCGGCGGTACATCTTGCAGACTCACTGTGGCCGGACAGTTTTGGTACATTAATATGACCCAACTGCTTATCGAGTACATTGATGAAAACGTTGCACAGTAATCTGAAATGCTGTTGATGCTGAAGCCGTGCGTGTGTCTTTAAGCGAGTGAAACCACAAAAACGGCTATGAAATTACCTGTAGTAACTTATGGAGGAGCTATGTTTTCCATCAAAAGCGTGAAAAGTTTTCTTGAGGATGAAAGTGGAGTGACAGCTATTGAATACGGTATTCTTGCTGCTGCAATGGCTGCAGCCGTGGGCTACATCTTCAGTTCTGATGGAGCTTTTATTTCAGCCCTGCGGAACAAGTTTCAGGACATTGCTACGGACATCACCGACGCCGGAACCGGGGTCAAACACTAATTTTACTGCCACTGTTTGTAAGGCGGCAAGGCGGGATTTGACCACAAGCCGGCATTGTCAGTTCTTTGGTCTGGCTCTGGCCAGAAGATAACTTTGGAAGACAGACGCGGCTTGAGTGGATTCGGGGGCGAATCCCACAAAAGACAGCGAATGGTTCATGCCGCAGGCGCTGTCTCATCAGAAAAGCCGCAGCGGTTCAGCGGGGGCTGGCCCGAATGTGAGCTTGGGTACGGGGAACACGCCAATGATCGGCATATGTCCTGTTGTTGCATGGTTTGTTGTTGTGTTTGTGGGGATGGCGGCAGGATGTGACCTGTTCTGCCGTCGTATTCCCAACAGGATGATTTTGCTGGTGCTTCTTTTATGGATTGCCGCACTGCTTTGGGCGGGGGCCAGCAAAGGAGTGGCTATATGGAATGCAGCCCAGATAGCCGTGGGGGGCGGCTGGGCCTTGGGGGTTTTGTGCGGTGGCTATGTGCTCTTTTGCAAGAGGCTGGTCGGCGCCGGGGATGTGAAGCTTGCCTCCGTACTGTGCCTTTGGGCTGGCAACGAGGCCGCGCTCTTCATATTCGCAACTTCCATTATGGGCGGGATATTTGTTTTACAGTTGTCGCTGCTGCGGCAAGTAGAAACAGTTTTTTTCAATCTTGTATCCAGAACAGCACTGCTTTTTCCCCCGCGTTGGCGGCTATGTGGCGGTGCTGCATCAAATTTTGAAAAAGACGGTATTCCATATGGGCCAGCTATAGCATTTGGGTTCACCGTGTCCGTAGCAAAAATATTATTCGCATAAGTTCTTTTTATAGCAGTAAAGGATGTTCAAGCCATGAAGCTGAAAACTTCATCAGTGGTTTTGCTGATATTTGCCATATCGCTGGCAGGCATGACGGCTCTGGTAGCCCGTGCACTGCTCAGTCCGGCAAGCCCAAAAGTGAGCGTTCAGGCTCAGGACGCGCCAAAACCCAAGCCTGTTTTTGCGCTTGTGGCTGCCAAAAAGCTGCTACCGGGGGATTTTTTGGACGGTGCATCCGTGGAATGGAACGAGGTTCTGCCGTCAGAAAACAGGGCCGGACTTATACTGGAATCAGATGTGAGCAAGCGCAGGCAACATGAAAGTTTTCTCTTTGGGGCCACCGTGCGTGAGGTTGTGGAAGAAGGCGCGCCTCTTGTGGGTGGTGTTTTGCTTCGCCCGGGTGAGCCAGGGTTTATTGCCGCGGTTCTTGCACCGGGCATGCGCGCGGTTTCCATCCCGGTTTCAGCCGTAACCAGCAATGCCGGGCTGGTCAGCGCTGGAGACTGGGTAGACGTGATCCTGAGTGTGGAAAAGGACGAAGCCAGAGACCTTGCCTCCAAGGGCAATAACCAGAGCATGCACTCTTTTCTGGCCGCTCAGACCATACTGCGCCAGGTACGCGTGCTGGCGCTGAACAGCAGCACTGACGGCATCAGCCCTGCCCTTCAGGTGCAGGAAGAACAGGCCGCAAAGAAACCTGGTCAGCCCGCCCGCCGCGTGGTTTACGAAACCATCACGCTTGAAGTGACCCCCAAGGATGCCGAGCATCTGGCAGTAAGCCGCGAAGCCGGCTCACTGCAGGTAGCGCTGCGCGGCGTCAAGGAAAGGGGCGTGCAAATGGTGCAAATGCCAGCTGCCAGCCCTACCACGCGGCTTCGTGATACCACGGCTGTCTTTACAGGCAAGACCGACAAGAGGGTTCAGACATTTCATGGCAGCAAGGTTGGGGCGGTGAATTTTTAGCGCTGGGACGCCGGATTCAGAACCATATATCGAAACAAAGAGTGAGTGATGCGTAGCTTGGATATTTACTGGTCAACCTTGCGGATTGTGGCCACGGTAGTCGTTTCGTGGACTCTGGTATTTGCCATGAGCGGACACGGAATGGCGGCGGAAGAGGGAAAGCCGGCTTCGGACCAGCAAAAGGCGGCTGTGGAACTTAAAGGCGAAAATACGCGCCTGCCGCGGTCTTTGACTACCGTTAAGGAAACCGGAACCATTAAACTGTACGTGCGTGAAGGCTCCATGCTCAATCTGCCCCGGCCTGCGGCGCAGGTGCTGGTGGCGGCTCCGGGTATAGCCACGTTCCAGATGCCTACGCCCAACAGCGTCTTTTTGATGGGCGAGCAGGTGGGCAGAACCACATTTTATGCCCTTGACGAGGCTGGCGGCGTTATAGCGGCCATCAATGTTGTTGTGGAATATAATCTGAAAAAACTGGCTGAAGAGATTTCAAGCGCCGTTCCCGGGGCCAAGGTGCGCCTGGAACCGACCCTGAGCAATCTCATGATCGTACGCGGCAATGTCAAAACCGCTTTGGACGCCAAACGCGTTATCGAACTGGTGGAAACCTACCTTGAAGCCAATTCCACCAAGAGCGTCAGCGGCGAATCGGCAGGCGGTGGCGGCGGCGGTGGCGGAGGAGGCGGCGGTGGCGGCAGCTCCAAGAGCAGCAATACGCGCGTTGTTAACCAGCTCAGTGTTGAAATATCCTCACAGGTAAACATTCAGGTTCGCGTGGTTGAAGTTTCGCGTTCTCTTTCCCGCCAGATGGGTTTCAACTGGCGCGCGGTGCTCAATACCGTTAACGGTCCGCTGTATTTCGGCAGCGGCAGCGCAACCAATCTTATGAATGTGGCCGGAACAAAGGCCAATATCTCAAGCTATATGCCCAGTTCTGGCGGCGTTCTTGGCGGGGCAATGAATCTTGGCACCTTTACGGTGAGCGGACTTATTTCAGCCCTGGCCGAAGAAGGTTTTGCCACCCTGCTGGCAGAACCCAACCTCACGGCCATGTCCGGCGAGAGCGCGTCGTTCGCTGGCGGCGGCGAAGTGCCCGTGGTTATCGTAACGGGCAACAGCATCAGCATTGAATACAAGTCCTACGGTGTCATTCTCAAGATGACGCCCACGGTTCTTTCTCCACATCGCATCAGCCTGCATATCGCGCCTGAAATCAGCGAATTGACTGCCGAAGGTTCGGTGACGCTTGAGGGCGGCTCCACGATTCCGGCACTTACGGTGCGTCGGGCCGAAACCACGGTAGAACTGGCCAGCGGCCAGAGTTTCGCTCTGGCGGGCATGTTGCGTTCCAACGCCTCCCAGCAGGTTTCAGGAGTGCCTGGCTTGCGCAGTATTCCGTTGCTCGGACGCCTGTTTGAATACGAACAGACAGAAGTCAAAGACACAGAGCTGGTCATTATTGTGACCGCCAATGTTGTGGACCCCGTGGCTTCCGGCATTCTGCAGACGCCGGGCAAGGGAATGAGCGCTGTAGACGCCTTTCAGCCCAAGCGCGCCGCCGTGGGCTACCTCTACTAAAATCCAGCAGTGGAAAACGTAATGCAAAAGCCAAGTTACATACACAGGATTATTTGCGCCAGCGGTCTGATACTTGCGTGCGCCCTGTATTCCGGGTGCGCCCTGGACCGTGTGGTGCACAAGGCCCGCGCCACCAACTTTCATGATGAAAGCTCCGATACGACCACGGTAGGGGTGCAATCCAAGGGGGTCTACCTCAGGGTTGCTCCTGACGGAAACGGCTTTACGGCTCAATCCATTGAAGAGGCCAATGCCCTTCTTACAGAGCAGGGACCATTGCGGCGGCAGATTCTTACCATAGTGCCCCTGAGCCCCGAAGGAAAGAGAATGGCTCCACGTCTGGCCCAGGCTTTGACCAATGCCGGGGCTATGAATCCCCAGCTCGGTTCTTATGATGTGGCAGGTGGCGTAACCTCGTCGGCCGCACAGAATCTGGCCAATCAGCAACAGGGCTGGGACATTGAGATAGTTTCCGAAGCCCTGGTCGTACATGCGCAGGACACCACCATCGCCAAGCCGGACCTCTGGACGGTCAGCCCCTACTATGCCGTGGGCACGCTGGGCAAGGCCAATGCGGCCAACCGCGCGCTCATGATCAGCGACCCGCGTGACATCCTGCGGCCCAGAAGCCTTGATCCGGCAGAGGGCAATGTTTCGGCAGCGGCCATCGAGCGTTACCAGAAGGGAGAAACAAGGGAACTTGTCGACATAAATTTCAGCGGGGATAAGTAGTTACAGTGAGCGATAGCGCATCTCTGAGTTCGGAAGGCATGAACAGCAACAGCGTGGCGGTTTTTTGCCAGCCCGCTGACGTGGACAGTTTTACCGATACTTTCAATCGGCTCGGCAGGGGGCTGAGCGTCATCAAGGCAGGAGGTCCCCACGAAGCTACGGAATGGTGCGGCGAGTCCACGCCCCCGGCGGCCATCTTCGTGAACATTGACGGGACGGCCCATCCTGTTCCTGCTCTGAGCGATCTGGCTGCTGTGGCAGGGCCTGGCTGCCGTCTGGTTGCTATGGGCAGCCGGCAGGATGTGAATCTGTACCGTAAGCTGCTTCAGGCCGGGATTTTTGACTATCTGCTTACGCCTTCAAGCATGGGGCAGGTGTCGGAAATTCTCTCACGGGCTGATGAAGACGCATGGCTTGGCCAGCCGCAGGCCGAAAGCGTGCGCCTTGGCCAGACAGTCGCCCTGATTGGCGCTGTGGGCGGGGTAGGGGCGAGCACTGTTGTGACGGCTTTGGGGCAACACCTGGCCCATGCCTGCAAGATACCCACAGTGCTCGTGGACTACGACCGCAGGGGCAGTAACCTGGCTCTTTCTTTGGGGCTTGAGGCCAATAGTGGTCTGGAGGGGATTCTCAGCGCGCCGGAAGTGGACCTTCGTCTTATCCAGCGCACCCTGCTTTCGCAGGAGGCTGAGGTCGGCAAGGGGCAGCGCCTGCATCTGCTGGCCCAGCGGCCTGGTCCTGAAAGTCACGTGGACCCGGAACTGGTGCTGCAACTGGGCGGCGCGTTGTGCCAGCTTTTTTCTATGTCTGTATGGGACATCCCCTCCCACAGACCATCTGGCAGCGATGAAATTCTTGAAAATGCCGACATCCGCGTTGTTCTGGTCGACTACACGCTGCAAAACGCAAGGGCGGCGCACATTCTGCTTTCCGACTTTGGTGATGAAAGCAGAGGGCAAAGACTTTTTCTGGTTGCCAACGCGGCCCGGCACGGTGACGCCCCGGCCATAAGCCGCCAGCAGCTTGAGGATTTTTTGAAGCGCAAGGTAGATGTTGAAATTCCCTATATGGGGAATGCGTTGGACAAGACCCTGTTGCAGGGCAGCCTCAATCTGGCGTCTCTGGCTGTCTTCAAAAGCGCTGTGGAAAAACTGGCCTGCGGCATTTTGGGGTGGCCCGTGCCACTGGCGGCCCCCCGGCCCGGCTTTTTCCGCCGCCTGCTTAACCGTTAACCAGAAAGGGGGATAGTGCCATGTTGCCAAGAAAAGCCGTTTCCGCTCCTGCTGCCAAACATGTTGAAGCTGCTGCATCCCACGCGGCATTTGCCCCTGCCCACAGGCCCGTTGCCGATACGGAAAAAAGCGCTTCGTCTTCTGTGCGCACCAAGCCCGGTGTGTGCCCTGTGCTTGCCAATGCACCAGTCATGAAGGGATCTGTCAGCACCAGCGGCGCATCTGCACAGCGCAGCGCTGACGCGCAGGTAAAAAGCGTTTCCAAGGCGCAGGCACAGGCTGATTCTGCCGGGGCCAAGCTGCGGCGCATGATTCATGACGAGGTTTTCAGCCAGATTGATCCCATCAAGGCGGCCACCACCAGCAGGGAAAACCTGAAAACGCAAATTTCTTCGCTGATCAAAAGCATCTGCGATGCAAACCGTCTGCAACTGACAGGGCAGGAAGAAGAAAGCGTCGCAGGCCAGATGCTTGACGAAATGCTTGGGGTCGGCCCCATCGAACCCCTGCTGGCCGACGATACGGTCAACGATATTCTGGTCAATGGCTGCGGACAGATTTTTGTAGAACGCTTTGGCAAGCTGGAACTTTCGTCAGTGACTTTTATTGATGAAGAGCACGTGTTCAACACGGCGCAGCGCATTGCGGCCAGGGTGGGGCGGCGCATAGATGAAGCCAATCCGATGGTGGACGCCCGCCTTCAGGACGGCAGCCGCGTCAACGTCATCACCCACCCCTTGGCTCTGGACGGAACCACCAT
>NZ_JASGDK010000113.1:0-4750 GCF_047607245.1 Desulfovibrio sp. | reverse complement strand
CCCAATTGCAAAAGGCTGCCCTGAGGCTGGGCTGCCAGCCGCAATAGAAAACGCAATCCATAACGGGTTCTGGTTGAAAATCGCATAGGCTCCTCGTCTCCGGCAAGCGGTCGGTTTGGTTATTACTAGGGCCGCGCTTCGCGGTTCCTGGTAATGGCTGTGAGGCTGAATGGAGTTTCCTGGTACACGTAATAGTTAAGCCAGTTACAATAGAACAGATGTGCGTGCGCCCGCCAGTTCATATGCGGCATGGCAGAAGCATCATCGTTCGGGTAGTAATGCTCAGGCACATCCGGGTTCAGGCCCCGGTCAACGTCTCGGCGATATTCAGTATCCAACGTGCCTCGATCATACTCCAGATGCCCTGTCATGAAAACCTGTGAATGATCAATACTTTCCAAAAGAGTTACTCCTGCCTGCTCGGACTGTGCCAGCATGCGCAGACGGGACTCTTCAAGAATATTCTGGGCGCGCACTTCAGTGTTTCGTGAGTGCGGGGCAGTGAACGTATCGTCAAAACCTTGGAAAAGGCGGCAGCCCGGCTGTAAAATGTCGTGGTCATAGATGCCGGAAAGCTTACGTGAAAGGCTGAATTTGGGTATCCCGTAAAAATGGTACAGGGCCGCCTGGGCAGCCCAGCAAATATACAGGGTCGAATAGACGTGGCTGGCTGCGTAATTCATAATATCAAGCAGTTCGTGCCAATAATCTACATCTTCAAAGGGCAGGTGCTCCACAGGCGCGCCCGTTACTATCATGCCGTCAAAGCTGTCGTGCCGTATCTCGCTGAACGTTTTATAAAAACGTTCAAGGTGGCGTGCCGGAGTGTTTTTGGACTCGTGCGCCTCGGTACGTAACAGGGTAATGTTGACCTGTAGCGGCGAGTTGCTCAAGAGCCGCAACAGTTGGGTTTCCGTAGCGATCTTGGTAGGCATAAGGTTGACGATAGCTATTTCGAGAGGGCGGATGTCCTGCATTACTGCACGGTCTTCGGTCATCACGAAGATATTTTCGTTTTCGAGAGCTGCGCAGGCGGGCAAATCCGCCGGGATCTTGATAGGCATGTCCTCTTCCTTGACCCTGAAGTGTTATGCAGGCAGCAGTTCTTGCAAATTTTGCGCTTTGTTCAGTGCTGGTTTCCTGTATAACATGAGCTATGTCGGGATACCGCTTAAAACATAGCAATTAGATATGTTTTGTCAAGGCGCTGTGCCCACTATTGTTTTCACAGATAGCAGAAATATTGTTTCTTGGTGCTAAACCGTAACCACATGGCATTCCATCTGCAAATCGCTTTGCGCGTCTTTCAGGGCTTGCTGAACCAGCCTCTCAAGACCGCCACAGCACGGCACGCTCATGCGCAGCACTGTCAGTTTTGCTATCTGCCCCGACTTTATGATGGCCGTGAGTTTTTCCAGCAAGGCCGCGTTGTCTTCAAGTTTGGGGCAGGCAATAATGGGAATTCGGCCTGCAATCCAGTCTTTATGCAGATTGGGCAGGGCAAAGCCAGCACAATGAGCTGCCAACAGTATATGGGCTCCTTTAAGGAAAGGAGCCGTGGGCGGTACCAGCCGCAGCTGAATGGGCCATGACGGCAGCTCAACGGCCAACCCCGGGTTGCTTGATACAGCGCCGGGCGACAGGGGCTTGAGGGCACGCGCCATGCTGCCGGGGCAGCCGCCTGACTTGTGCGGCATGCCGTGGGGACTACAGCCATCAACTGGCTTGCCGCTGTGTCCTTCACGCGCTGCCTTGGCAGTCAGGGCAGCCTCTTCATCAAAGTCGTCTGCCTCGCGTTCGATAAGCTGCAATGCGCCTTCAGGACAATTCAAGCAAGCTCCCAACCCGTCACAGTAAGAATCTTTAATGAGTTTGGCTTTGCCGTCAACTATAGCCAACGCTCCTTCAGCACAGTCCAGTATGCACTGGCCGCAGCCGTTACATTTGTCTTCGTCAATCTGAATTATAAGACGTTTCATATGCTACGCCTCTTCTGCCAGTGTTGGCAATTGTGATGGTGTGTCAATTATATGGTGGGCCCCTGCTTGGCGCAGTTCATCTGCACCGCGGAACCCCCAGGCTACGCCTACTGAAATCACGCCAGCGTTGCGTGCAGTCAGAATATCTACATCGCTGTCGCCCACATACAGGGTTTGTAAAGCAGATGTATGCATTGTTTTCATCATGTCCAGAAGGGCATGGGGCTGGGGCTTCAAAGGCACGTCTTTTCTCGCGCCGCGAACCAGTGTGAAAGGTATGGCGGAAAAGTAGCGCTGTACGATTTCCAGGGTATGCTCTTCGGGCTTGTTGGAAAGGATCGCCAGCGGGTGTCCTGCTGCCGAAAGCTCTTCCAGGGCGGGAATAACGCCGTCGTAAGGGCGCGTGCAATCGCACATATGAAGGCCATAGTACTGACGTGCCTCTTCAACCAACTGCGCCTTGGTCTGATCGTCCAGCGCAGCATCAGCGGGCAGGGTATCGCGAACAAGTTTGCCAAAGCCGTTCCCCACAAAATGCCTGTATTCCGGCAAGGGGTGTGTGGGATAGCCATGTTTTTCCAGTATGGCGTTGCAGGCATTGCCTATGTCAGCAAGAGAATCGAGCAGGGTGCCGTCAAGGTCAAAGAAAAAGGCTTTCATCAAAACTCCCGTTGGTCCTTGGTAACAAGAAAGATTTCACAAAGACTCTGTAAGACAGTGTAGCTGAAAAGCAGTACAAGTCACAAGTCTGCATCCAGGTAAAAAGCATCTGCGCTGTTTGTGGCGCCGGGTATTGTTTCAAACAGGCCTGTTGATGCCAGACTGTTTTTGTACAAATGCTTTGCTTATGGTGTCAAATGGTTGCGCCGTACTTCTGGACAGAGGCATATCGCCTTGATAGAGTCTTAGCACTAGGGTGAACTAACGTATGTGACCCTCGTCACGGAGGATTTATGGCACGACATATTCTAACTCTCAAGGGTTTGGGCGAAAAAGCATCTTGGCTGCTAGTGCAACAGGCTATGGGCATGCCAGAAGCCAAAACGCGAACTAATTTTATGACGGATCGTGTAGCTGTACTTTTGTTTGCAGAAAATTCATTGCCTGAACGGCTTTGCGTATCTGCTGCCGTGCGCCAGATGGGCGGTTCCGTTGTGTATGAAGGCGGCCGTACGGTATGGCGTAAAGAGTTGGCAGCGTTTCGCGAGCAGCTCATGCCGATTTTTAGTTACTTTGTAGACTGCCTGTATACATATGGCTTGGCTGTGAGCACTTGGGAGCCTGGCCGGCTTGCACTTCGTTTTCCGGTAATCAATGCTGGCAGCCCTGATGCGCACCCTGCGCACGCTCTGGCCGATATTGCCTGCATGCTGCGCAATTCGCGTGATCTTCGCGGCGTAACATGCGCATGGTTAGGTTGCCTCAATGGCACGTTGCACTCTTTGATTGCAGCTACAGCATGGTTTCCCTTTGCTCTGCGTGTGGCTCTGCCGGAGCATGTGGACGCTGCCCCTCTTAAAGCGGAAGCGGCCCGGCTGGGAACAAATATCACCTTCGTGGATACTCCTGATGAAGCGGTAAAGGGCGCTGACTATCTTTTGGTAGGTTGCCGTGGCGGCATTACCGCTGAAGAATATGAGGACTGGAGCGTAAGCGAAGAACTGCTGGCCAAGGCAAAGCCCCACGCAAAAGTCATGCTCAGCGCGGCACCAGCCGATGCCATCATGGTGGGCAGCAATATTTTGCGCAGCAACAAAACTTCCATGCTGGCGCAGCAGTCTGAATATCGCCTGCGTGTGCATAAACGCATGTTACATTGGGCGTTTTTGGATAACGAAGACGATATATAAAATTCAAAACGCCCGTGAGAACGGGCGTTTTTGCTGTCTACTGAAAAACTTGAAACAGATGAATCTTGAGGATGTGCATCCTTAAAGTTCACGGCCTGTCCGCTACAGCGCGTAACTGCCCAAAGAAACACCGTTTACGCTTCCGGCGGCGTCGGCTACCACAGTTGACTGCGTGTTTTAACTTTGAAAATGTTCTAATCTGCCAGTATTTCGTACTGTTCCAGTTTGTCCCACACGGCGCTGATAAGCATGGCCATTACGGCTGCCAGCCGGGCCTTGGACTGGTTATCCAGCGGCGAGGCTTCACCCCGCACTCTGGCAGTCTCTACCGCAAGGCGCTGACAGAAAAGTTCCGGGCACTGCGATTGCTCACTCTGCGCCAGCAATGGCATATACTGGGCAAAGGGCCCATCCACAAAGGCTTCCAGGCCAGAGGGCAGGCCGTCCGGCTTTCCTGCTGATCCAGATCCAGATGTAGGTAATGGTTCCTGATTTACAGGCTTGGTCTGACTCAGGGGCTGCGCTTGGGCGGCATTCTGCAACAGGTTGCCTGTTTGCCGCAGATAGCCCATCAAAACACTATTGGGGGCGTACTGCATGAGCCCTGCCGTGACCACCGCATGGGTGAAGGCGCGCCATTCCGAGCAAAAGCAGATAGCTCCCGTTCCTTCAAGATAGAGAGACGGCAGCTGGGCGCTGTGCGCCAGGCGCACCATACCTTCGGCATCAGTGTTGATGGAAAAAAGAATACAGGCGGCTTCAATGCCCTGCGCGGCGCTCAACTGTTTTTTGGGCATGATTCTTCACTTTCCTGAAGGCAGGTCGTCATATATTCGGCGTACCCGGCTGCCAGCAAACGGCAGGCAGGGCACTGGCCACAACCATAGCCCCACACGTGGCGGTTGCCGCGCTGGCCCGCAT
>NZ_JASGDK010000112.1:0-11508 GCF_047607245.1 Desulfovibrio sp. | reverse complement strand
GGGACCAGGATTGTACTGGGGCTCCGTAATGCCTTCCCAGGGGTGCAGACCAATTTTTCCGGCAGGGTAGGACTTGTACCACGAGTGGTTGACCGTTTCCTGGATTTCTTCCGGATCGGTAAGGCTTACGGGCAGCACTTCATTGAAGTTGCCGTTAATGATAGCGCCGGGGGGCAGGAGCAGGCTTTTTTCGGTATAATCGTTGGCAATGTTGGGAATGCCACCGTATGCCAGAACGGAAAGCTTGGACAACCCGCCGCCGATATTGAGCCAGTCGCCGTAGAAGCTGGCGAGCGCCAGCGTGTCGGGAATAACTACTTGCTGGGCAAAGGTGCGGCAGCGCTCAATGACCTGAAGGATGAAGTCAAGGCGCTCCTGGTTGATTACGTCCGCCGCGCCCACACCGTCAATGTTGAGCGAACAGGGTACCCCGCCCACCAACCAGTTGGGGTGGGGGTTCTTGCCGCCAAAGATGGTGTGGATGTGCACCACGTCTTTCTGGAAGTCCAGCGCTTCAATATAGTGTGCAACCACCATAAGGTTGGCTTCGGGCGGAAGCTTGTAGGCGGGGTGACCCCAGTATCCGTTGGTGAAGATGCCGAGTTGCCCGGAATTGATGAGCTTGAGCAGCTTGTCCTTGACGGATTGGAAGTAGCCCGGCGAGGAATTGGGCCAGGGCGACAGCTTTTGCGCCAGTTCTGACGTTGCCTTGGGGTCGGCTGTGGAAGCCGAAACCACGTCCACCCAGTCCAGACCGGTAAGGTGGTACAAATGCACCAGATGGTCATGATACATGAGGCAAAGCTGCATGAGGTTGCGTATGATGTTGGCATTGTCGGGAATGTCGATGCCAAGCGCATTTTCAACGGCCTGCACAGAAGACAGGGCGTGTGTGCCCGTGCATACGCCGCAGATCCGCTCGGTGAAGGCCCAGGCGTCGCGCGGGTCACGGCCTTTGAGGATGATTTCTATGCCGCGAAAGATAGTGCCGCAGGAAACGGCATTGGTAATGACGTTGTCGTCATTGATATTTACTTCGCAGCGCAGGTGCCCTTCAATGCGGGTCACAGGGTCCACGACGAGGCGGCGGCCAGCGTCAACAACGTTATATCCTTGCGTCTTGTATTCGTAGGACATGAGTGCGTTCCTTAGCTCTTGCTGGTGTCTTCGTTAACTTCCGGGGCTTTCTTCTTGTCGCAGCAGGCATGTCGTACCATGCTGGCCGCGCCATGAATGGCCACACCCGCTGCCACACCGGCCACGGCGGCAACTCCAACGGTTTCAGCCGTGGAGTTGGTGCCCATATGCGGGATGGTAGTGATACGGTCATAGAATGACTGCTGATCCCAGAAGTTCTGCTCCGAGCAGCCAATGCAGCCGTGCCCGGACTGGATGGGGAAGGAAACGCCGTTGTTCCAGCGGGTGGAGGGGCAGGCATTGTACGTGGTTGGGCCTTTGCAACCCATTTTGTACAGGCACAGGCCTGAGCGTGCGCCTTCGTCGTCCCATGATTCCACAAACTGGCCCGCGTCAAAGTGGGCGCGGCGGTAGCACTGGTCGTGCACACGCACGCCGTAAAACATTTCTGGCCGTCCCTGCGAATCAAGGCTCGGCAGACGATCATACGTGATGATGTACGTCAGAATGGAACTCATGACTTCCGGAATTGCCGGGCAGCCAGGAACCTTGATCTGAGGCTTGTTGGGGAAAAGCTTGTGCAGAGGGGTGGCTGCCGTGGGGTTGGGCGAAGCAGCCTGCACACAGCCCCAGGATGCGCATGTGCCCCAGGCTACCACAGCCTTGGCATGTTCAACGCCCATCTTGAGCTTTTCATAAAAAGGCTTGCCGCCATCAATACAGTACATGCCCTGTTCGTTCATGGGCACGTTGCCTTCAAGAGCCAGAATGTACTGTCCCTTGTATTTTTCGATGGCTTGCTCGTAAGTTTCATTGGCCTGATGGCCAGCTGCAGCCATGATGGTATCCTGGTAGTCCAGAGCAATCATGGAAAGGATAATGTCCGCCGCAAGAGGGTGGGCGGTTCTCAGGAAGGATTCGGTGCAGCAGGAACAGGAAAGTCCGTTGATCCAGAGCACCGGCAGACGAGGTTTGGTGGAGAGGGCCTGAGCAATGGCCAAGTCCGCGCCGGGGCCAAGCCCCATTGCAACGGCAGTAAGCGCGCAGAACTTCATGAAGTCCCGGCGGCTGACGCCCCTGTTGCGCAAAACCTCAGCGGTTGTTTCAAGATGTGCCATAGTTACCTCAACGCTTGCTGGTTGGAAGTGAGTCGTGAGGGTGGGGATGCATCGAGCTGGAAAAGCCAGCTTGGTTTACCTTTATCATAAAAGCTATCGATAAGATTATAGCCCCCGATGCGCAAAGGCAAGTGAAAAATAATTAGGGGGTTACATATTTAAGAGCAGGGTTTTTCAGTTGTGGCAGTGGGCGGATCACATAAATAATAATTGTGATATATCGGTATGATGCACGTATGGCATGAGATGCGTCAGAAGGAATAAAAAAAGGGAGCTTTCGCCCCCTTTTATTGGTGCAGACAGGCGGTAAGGCATGTCTGTATTTCTTAACGCTGTTAGTCGTCAGCGCCTTCTTCACCTTCAAACTTGATGAAGCCGGGATTCACGTTGGTCATAGCGTTAACAATCAGTTCCACCAGGCCGCCGTAAGCGAAGTTGTTCTTGGTGTACAGGTCGTTGTGTTCAAGGATTTCACGAATCTGCCCCTTGCAGTTGGAGCAGGGAGCGCAGATGTACTTGCGGGTTTCGGGTCCCAGGCAATCCTTGAAAGCTTCGCTGATCTGCCACATCTTTTTACGGCCAGAGATGTTGCCGCGCCATTGTTCGATGTTGTTTCGCGTCATGATAGCAAAGCCAGAACCGCCGCCGCAGCAGTAGTTGTCCACGCCGTTATGCGGCATTTCGCGGAACTGGGGTGCGATCTTGCGGATAATTTCGCGCTGGGGCTCAACGATGCCCATGAGGCGAACCACGTTGCAGGGGTCATGCAGCGTCACGGGGAAATCGTTGCGTGAGGGGTCCAGCTTCAGGCGGCCACTCATGACGATGTCGCGCAGGGTGACGTAGCAGCTTTCACGCGGCACCTGATACTCAAAGGGAATGACGCGGTCAGCGATGACCGTAAGGGCTTTGTGGGCATGGCCGCACTCGCCGATGACGATCTTCTTTACGCCCAGTTCCTTGGCGGCCATCATGTGTTGCAGGGCGATACGGGCGGTCTGGGCGTCGTCATAAAACACGCCGTAGTTCACGCCGTCATAGGCCAGGGCCTTGCTGGAAAGCGTCCACGACAGGCCAGCTTCCTGAAAGATCAGAGAGAAAGAAGCGATGTTTTCAGGCCAGGCCATGATTTCACCGGCATTGTGCAGCAGCATGATGTCCGCGCCCTGCACGTCAAAGGGCGTATGGATGCCCACGCCGGTGATTTCCGTGTAATCCTCGTCAATAAACTCTACGTTTTCCTTCACCACTTCAGGGGTCATGCCCGTGGAAGAGCCAGCCTTCATGTGGTTCATGGTACCGCGTTCATGCAGTTCGCGGGGGTAGATGCCCATTTCCTGGCTGAAAAGCTTGCGGATTTCGCGGGCCAGCAGGCCGTTATCCACGCCAATGGGGCAGGTTTGGGCGCAACGGCGGCAAAGATTGCAACGGTAGGCCAATTCACCCAGACGGGCCACTGTCTTCCAGTTCAGCTGCATGTCGCCGTAACGCCATTTGGCCAAAGGCTCTTTCTTTACGTACTGCTTGTAAATGCGGCGAAAGATCTCAGAGCGAAAGTTGGGGCGGTACATTTCGTTTTCGCCTGACATTTCATAGAGATGACAGGCTTCAGAACAGGAGTTGCACTGGGCGCAATAATCCATGCTGGTTTCGAGCATGGGCAGGAAGGTCCAGTTGTTTTCCTTGGTGAACAGCTTGCGCATACCGTCGAGGAACTTGTTGACCAGCTCTTCCTCTTCTTCACGGTTCTTGGGCTTGGGGATATTCAGCACGCTGACTTCATCAAGAATACAGGCCGTGTTTTCCTTCTGCTCGTCGGTGAAGGGCTTCCAGGGCATGGTATGCATGTCCACGGCCAGATCGGGAATTTCCTTCAGGTCAATGCTGACCATCTGCCCGTCGACGGTAGAGACGTCAGTCAAACGGAGGTTGTCTTTCATGTCTGAACTCCCTAGTCTTCTTTCTTTTCTGTGGGGTTGGTCGTGGCAACGTCTACCCAGCTCTTGGGGGTGCCATCACCGGCGATATGCTTGGCCGACCAAGTCACATTGAACTTGAGGGCCTCAAGGATCTTTTCTTTGTTCTTGTCGCTGCTGCTGGTGGGCTCGTCGCCCCAACGGATGTCATGATAGGTGAAGTACTTCATGAACACATGGCCCATGTGCGTCATGGGAATCCAGATGAGCAGGAAGAAGCCAATCAACAGATGCAGGCTGAACAGAACGCTGGTTTGAGGAGCGAAGTTGAAGGTAACCAGATTGTAAATAAAGGTGCGGGCCAATTCGAAGTAAGAGGGAGAAAACGCCCACGCGGCCAGACCAAGCAGGCCGAAAACTATAAATATGATCAGATTGAAATAATGCTCGGGCGTGCTGTAGCGGCGCAGGCCTTCGTCATTGCGGCGGCGTTCAACAAGGCCGATGCCGCCAATGATGATGCACAGCGTGCCAATCAGCACCACGGCATTGATAACATTACCCACAAAGATCATGAAGCCGCCCTGCGGGTTCAGACCAAAGAGTTGGGCAAAGACTGCGCAAAGTACGATGATTGTGCCGCCCATGAGCATGTACATGCCCACATGGAAGGGGTAGGAGCGCACCCACAGCTTGAGGTTGTGCTCGAATGTGGCGTGCAAAAACAGCACTTCAGTAAGCAGCGCCTTGATGTCGCCCCAATGAGAAATATGGCGGGGCTTGGTCCACCAGTCTTTTTCTTCCATAAAGCTGCCGCCGTAAACAGTCTTGCTGCCTTCGTGCGGGACAGGATAGAGTTCCCAGCGCACATGCAGCGGGCTGGATGCCATGTAAGATCTGATTTTCAAGTAGGCCATGCAAATGAAGCCGGCTACCGCCAAATAGCCCAAGATGTAAAACAAAGTGGTCATGCGTTTTCTCCCGTAGGGTCAAGATGCCGCTGGAACGTGGGTTCGACGGGCCCGGCCCGGCCGTGCGCCGCAAAAAGCCCGGCATGCGTCTGCTTGCCTTGCAACCTCTCCTTAATAATTATCGAACGAGCAATTATGGCGATATTCCCGGCAGAGAATTCATCACAATAAGCTATAGAACAGAGTCGCCCGATGGCACTCCTGATACATAAAATATAAAAATAATGCAAAGATTTCGTAAGGATTCATCACGACAATTTTAATCATGATTGACCTAATTTTGTTTAAAAAAATCAAGTAGATTAAGACGAAAAAAGGTATTTTTTGCAAGAAAAAATATTTTTTGCATGTGATAAAACTAAGAGAAGAAGTTTCATATTTAATCTATATGTTTAAATGATACTAAAAAACTAAGAAAATAGGATGAAAAGAAATAATACAATGTAGATTGGCATTATAGTACAGAGTGTTATCAATAAGATATTGCTCAATAGCACTAGTAGATAATAAAAAATTGTTAATGATAGCTAAAGTGTATTGTAATTAATATGATATTACTATGTAATTATAGTTAGTCGTTCTTAGTCAGGCGCTAGGTAGTAGCCTGGTCTGTCGCCCAAACTCCCCACAGGAGGGCAGAGCTATGAGCCCATCGGTAATTGAAAAACTGAAGGGGTGAACACGCTGCGTTTGCTGCCAGCGTGTTCATTTGAATCGTGAGCAAGTGGTAAATGGAAAAGCGCGCGCGTGTCACTCAGGGCGACAACGATGATTGGGCGTCGTGATGGCGAATATTCCTTAATCCGTCAGCGTAAAATACGGTCATCCTGCATAAGGTCGCGCAAGGTAATAGACTCAAACACTCCATCCAGAGTTGATTGAAGGCTTTCCCACGCTTTGCGTACTTCACAAGCATCAAACCGGGCGCAATTACCTGGTTTTTCCAGGCAGCCGCTTAGTTCAATGCCTCCCTCCATCAGCCGGACAATACAGCCAAAGGTGAGATCTTCGGGTTTGCGCACGAGTACGTGTCCTCCCTTGGCGCCACGCACGCTGCCGGTAATGCCAGCCAGGCGAAGCTGGCGCAGGATCTGCTCAATAAACTGTGAGCTGATGCCAGTTTTGTTTGCAAGCAAGCTTGAAGATACCGGCTGCTCTAGTCCATTTTTTGCCAAATAAAGCAGGATACGGGCTGCATAGCGTGTTTTGGCTGAAAGTTTCATTACGAATCCCCACGGAGCATATAGTAAAAGGGGAAATCAAAAGGGGCCGATCGTCTCTTCGCGTTGAGACATGAGTCCGGCATCCAAAGCATAGCTGAGTTTTGTAAATAGTAACATCATTGTAGCAATTAAGATATTACTTTTTTGTCTTGTCTTACTGATTGCGAAAGTATTCACACGTTCAATTTGCGATCTTACGAACATTGTGAATCAAGAAAACCAGCTTCGCAGAGTCGCTTGACGCCCAAAGTCGCTTGAGATAATAATCATGAGTAAAGCAGTCTAAATTAGACACATCCAGTATCGTCAACTTTATTGCCTCCCGCAAAATAAGGAATAAATATGCGTATTTCCACAATGGCCTGCCATGCGCTGCATTTGCTATTGTGCCTTTCTGAACAAGATCAGGCCATGCCTGCGTCTGCTTCAGAGCTGGCGGCATGTACAGGCATTTCTGAAAAATTTGTACAAAAAATCATGCGCTTGTTGCAGGCTGAAGGCATTGTCAAAAGCGTCCGGGGTATAGCTGGGGGGCACATGCTTGCCCGCAGCCCCGATGCCGTAACCCTTGCGGACATAATTAACGCCGTCGAAGGAGGAATAACCCTGCCTGGCGTTAACAGCGAAGCCCCTGCTGGCAAAGCTGCATTTGATGTTTGGGACAAGGCCGCAATGACCTTACACAACTCTCTGGAAGCAGTGACTCTTAGTTCTGTTCGCCAGAGTGCGGGATTTTCCCAGCGCTCTGGCTCGCGCCGCAAGGCAGATCATGCAACCTCAAGACGCCCAGAATCCGAATCCGGAGGCTCCAATGCAAAAGCATATTCTCTTGGTAGACAGCGATGCCGAAAGCCTAAGCAGGATGTCGCAGGTCTTACGTCAGTCTAACTATCAGGTAAGCGTGGCCTGTAGCTGCGATGAAAGCCTGAATATGGTCAATGACCGCAAGCCTGATTGCATCATCTTTGATGTTGATCTTGAAGGCACTTCAGGAACAATCATGTACAGCCGCCTACGCAGGAATTCGCAAACCCGGGACATTCCTGCTATTGTCTGTACCAATGTGGGCCCCAGGCCGGTATGCTTTGGAACCGGCGTACCCGTTTTGAACAAAAATTGTTCGGGTGACGCGCTGTTGGGTGCCGTTTCGGCTGCCGTTACCTGTTAGATTTTGCGGTAAAACAGCGCATAACTGTTAATTATCTCTGGATTTTCATCTGCGCCATTGAGTGCAGGGTCTTTATTGTTGGCCGGGCAATGGGATATTTGCCCGGCCAACGGCCGTTAACGGCCCATCTAAAGCAGAGCTCCGGCCGCAAAAGGACAAAGCCGCCGTTTCTCTGCTGCTATTGTGCTACTCCAGCTCATTGTGGCGAATGTGGGGAGGCACGATGATCATTTCAGCAAGCAGAGGTTTCAGGAAGGACCACTTGATATTGTGTTCCTCGTACACTTCCATCATGTCGCGGATGGCATCCCAGCAGTTGTGGCAAGGAGTGACGACCAGTTCAGCCCCTGTGGCCTTGATCTGATCCAGTTTGTTTTTAAGGCCAATATTACGTTCCTTGCGGTACACGCCAATGCCGTTGAGTCCTCCGCCACCGCCACAGCAGAAGTTGTGATCACCCTTGGGATCCATTTCTCTAAAATCTTCAGCTATGTAGCTCATGATTTCACGCGTAGCGCTGCCGAGTCCGTCATTGCGCACATAGTTGCAGGAATCCTGCAAGGTACACGGCACCTTGATTTTTTTGGCGGGATCAATCTTCAGTTTGCCCGTGCGCAGCATTTCGGCCACCCACTCAACGTAGTGCATGAAGCGTACTGGCGCGTCTCCACTTTCGCGTCCTGCCCAATACGGCCCTTCGACAACCGTGGCACGGTGGGCATGTCCACATTCCGTTCCCACAACTACTTTGGGCTTGATGCGGTCTATGGCTGAGTAAATGCGTTTGACGTTCTGCGCGCAACCTTCCCAATCGCCAGCAAACATCGTCAATGAGGTGTTTTCCCACCCTTCGCGCGGCACGGTCCAGTCGGTATCTGTGACGTGAAAAAGAATTGCGGCCAGCGCAATGTCTTCCGGATAGTGCTTAACTTCGCGGGCATTGAGGATGTACATGACATCCGCATGCTCTTTTTCCACAGGAATTTCGAGGTCAGGCCACTCTTCCTGCTGTTCTTCCACCATCCATTCGCAGGTTTCCAACCAATCTTCTTCAGTTACGTCCATCTGCGCGCCATACACACGGTGCATGCCCGATCCGATCTTCATTTCCCAGGGAATAAAGCCATGCTTGAAGAGGATGCCGCGCAGGTAGCTGAACATGACGCCAGTGTCTATGCCGTGCGGGCAGTACACAGCGCAGCGGTTGCAACAGGTGCACTTGCCCCAGGCCGCATCCATGCACTTGATCATGAACTCTGCATCAACCTTGCCCTTGCGCCGCAAAAGTTCGCCCAAGGTCGCCTGTATCTTGTAGGATGGAATCTGAGTGGGATCATTGTTGTTGGTTCTGTAAAAAAAGCAGCTGTCTGCACACATGGCACAATGCGCGCAGACATTGAGCCATGTGCGGGTGCGAGATTTGCTGGTCTGCTCCAAGTCGCGGGCAAGGGCAGCCTGATCAACTTTCATTTCCTTCATCTGGCTGTAGTATTGCGCCCCTGCCTTATCTTTCAGCAGTTCAAGAATGCCTTCCTTGGTGGTGATTGGGGTAGGGGTGCAAAGCAATTCGGACATAATCCGCTCCTTTCAGGCGAAAATAATGATACAGTTTCCCGATTTACCAGGGGAATGCGCCACCGCGTGTGGCTCCGCCTCTTTTGATGGCGAAGTCCATACCGATCTGAGCGCGCGACATGAAGAAGAGAACTATGTGTGAAAGCTTGGTAAAAGGGGCCAGAATAAGGAAAAGTTCGCCGCTCAGCACGTGCAGAATCATCCAGCTTTGATAGGCGGAGGTGTCCAGCCGGGCTATAAGCCCCGTGGCAAAGGGCAAAAATGTCAAAACCAGTATGAGCCAGTCTGACCCGCTGTTCAGCTGTCTAAGGGCAGGTGATATCATGCGGCGTATGCCCAGCAAAACAATGGCCGCAAGGCTCAGTACAGAGAGGATATCAGCCAGTGTTCCCGGCAGCGAGGGCAGGGTTATCCCTACATAGCGCTCAAGCAGCACTGTATGTCCAAGCAAAAAGAGAGGCACAAGAACAGCGCCAAAATGCAAAAGAAAAAAGAGAACAGCTGCAACAGGTTGCGTTCGCCAGCCGTCGGTGCCGCCGGGGATCAGCCATTTGAAGATTGACGCCAGCGCGCCAGGCACAGAACGGTCTGCATGATATCGGTAAGCCACACGTTCGAGCCGCCAGTCCAGGCCGCGCACATACAAGAAAATACGGGCCAGCATACCCACCACAAAAATAACAAGAGAAATGACAAACAAGGGTCCGGTAATGAAATCAAGCATCTGATCGCCTCCTACGTTCTTTCTGTCTGATACAAGAGCTACCGATTATTTTTTGGCGGCATGCTCAGATGCAATGCGTTCGCAATGACAGACCCGGCAGTCAACAAGGCGGGGGCCCTTGGACAGTTTGACGTGGCATTCGGTACAGGTTGCGTGCAGGTAATCCATCTGTTTTCGCGGGGCAATGTTTCGAACGTTCATGAATGACTCTGCAAGGCCTTCATCTGTCATGTCATGGCAGGTTGTACAGTCCTGCCCCTTGCCATCAAGGTAGGCAATGTGTTGATCGTGAGTGAAGAAGACCGGCGGCATCTTTTTGGCACTGAAAGGCGGGTAGGTGAAGGGGATGCGCTCTTCACCCAGGGCCTCGCCCGAAGACAGCACCAGGCCTAGGGTCAAAACCAACAAGCAGGGGAGAATGATTCTGAATCTGACGTTTTTTTCCTGCATGGTTAATCCTTACTTCCTGGCATAATCCTGATGATGTTGCCCCGTACTAACCAGGCCGGGCGCAAATTATAAGGAAATCCCGAGCACATGCATCGGGATTTCCCCTGGTTTTGTGCTTAGCTATGACTTGGCCCTGTGAAGCGTTTCAGCCGCATTGCGCATAAAAACAGCGCATTTGTAAGGCTCGTTCTTCATACACCTCATGGCAAAGGCCGCTGAGAGGTAGAGGAAAAGGCGTGATTCATAGTCCAGTCGGTTGGTTTGCAGCCAATGATCGTGGGGGGCTTCGCCCTGCGCTAGGTCTTTGGCTCGGTTAAAGTCTTCCGCATACGCATCACCGGCAAGCTTGGAATACAGTTCGCAAATTTCTTCGGCCAGGTACTCACGTTCTGATAAAGCAGACATGGCAACCCCCTTGCGTCACGCGCGGTTACGCCCCATTGTATATGAGGCACTAATAAAGAGCAATTAAACATTCATATTCTTGATCTACTTAATCAATACAAAATAAATATTATATTAAAAATACTGCGTCAATAATGTTTCTATTTTTTTACACTAAAAAATTATAACTATATTAGTTTGTTAATCATAAAAGTTGACTTTCTAAATATAGTATTTTGCGCACAAGCAGGTAGTTATACAAATGGATAAAATGCTTACTTACAGTGGAAATCATACTAGATTGCTGAATTATCGTTTGTTTATGCACTCATTTACATACTTCTAATGTATACTTATGTAGTTACGAGTAATTGTTTAGAAAATTTTGGTGAGCTGAATAGAGGGCTTCTACTGAGGATGAAACACGGCTACTGAAAAAGCATTTTGAAGAAGGCAAGATCCTGACAGTATGATTTTTTGCTGGATTTTTTTAAAAGCAATTTGCAGGAGTTAAAAATATAATATAATGATATTATTGATAATATTTAATTGATAATATTTTCACATGGTGGGGGTGATATTTGCCCTGTTTTGCTCGCGCCTATGAAGATGCAGTCACGTTCAAAGGAAGAGCCTGGCCGATTTGCGGGGGATCTATGCAGATAGAACTAAACAAATGAAGTAATCACTGAAAAAATTAGTAGGGTACGCATTTACACGCGTCGTGACGTGCCTTGGCTTCAAAGCTTGCTTTTTTCGTCACGGAAGCGGCAGATTGACTGAGGGGGCTGCTGGCAGAAGATGTAATGCAGGACACAAAAAAAGCGCAGGGAGACCCTGCG
>NZ_JASGDK010000111.1:0-19605 GCF_047607245.1 Desulfovibrio sp. | reverse complement strand
GATGAAAGCGCAGGCCCTGCACCTTGCCCGTAAACCGGCCCGCAGGCAAAGTCAGGTCAAGGCAGGGGACCCACAGGGGTGGAGATGGTCCAGGTTTGTCCAGGCCAAAGGGTTATGCTGGCGCATTGCCCACCCGGATGAAAGCGCAGGCCCTGCACCTTGCCCGTAAACCGGCCCGCAGGCAAAGTCAGGTCAAGGCAGGGGGCCAGTGCCTCTTCATCTTTTTCAGTCCAGTAGCCGCTCAACCTTCCCTTGCGCGTCAGGATGCGCTTGAGCGCACCGCCAGGATGCCACGACAGCCATTCAGCTGGCAAAAGTCCCAGAGGTGTAGGCACGCTGGTTTGATGCTGCAATTCCAGGCTGCGCCACATGCCGTTGGGGTAGAGTGTAAAACTGTTTTCACAACTGCGGCGCACGTCGGTGACGTCGTGCAGGGGCATGAGCCAACCGTGAGGCGTGGGAGCCATATCCGGCGCAAGGCAGTGGCAAGCGCGGGGAGCGCCGTTGTCCCAGCGGGAAAGAACATGCACATTATGCATACACCCGTAAGGAGTTGCCACTGTTTCAAACTTTGTGGAAGAGCTCATGGTCTGTCTCCGTTGCTGCTGTTAGGCGCTTGGTTGCACAGGGCGTGCGAGATGCGCAGGCGCAGGTTGCCTTCCGGCGTTCGCGAACGGGAGCAGGTCAGGTTGCGTTCTTTCATATGCCCGTCAAGCCAGGGAGGCATGTGTGAACAGATGATCTCAAGCTCCACAAAAGGCGTTGAGGCCAGAAAGGGACGCAATGCTTTTTTGGACGAGACTTCAGGGTGCGCCGCCTGCACTTCCATAAGGTTAATCCTGTAGCTCCCCGGAGTGTCGCCTGAAACGGGTTCTGTGGGAACCTGTGCGGAGGGCTCGGCTTCGGCCGCCACCTCAGCCGCCAGAGCATCCAGAATGTCGGGGCTGAAGCTTTCCAGCTCGCACAGGCAAAAACCCATCTGGCTGAACTCATTGTACGCCAGCCCTGAAATGGACGTTCCGGCGATGATGGCGCCTTGAGGCAATTGTCGGTCAAGAACCTTTATGCGGTCGCGCATTTCCGCCAGTTCATAACAGCCTGAAAGAGTGAAGGGGATGGCCTCCAGTTGCTGCCATGCGGCCGTAGGGGCGATATTTATTTCGCCGCCGCTGGCGTTGGTACTGGCGCTGCGCTGCCATACAGCCAGCCGGGTGCACTGCTTGATGGTGGTCAGACATTCGTGATCGTCTTCCAGAAGGACAATGTAGGTGCATTCCATATCAGCCTCACTGGCCGGATTCTTGCCGGAATCCGTTTTAGGGCAGTTTTAAAATACTTTGTTACGGCGATGGCGTCAGGTGTCAGCCATCAGCCGTATGCGTAGTTGCAGCTGTTGCGCTTGCCGGAACCTTTAGAGCATTGCCGTCTTGCTACGGCGTAGATATTTGCCTGGCAGATGCTTTGGCAGCGTGGCTGTTTTCAATCTTTGAAAATATGCTGCCAAGAGTGTTCTGCTTCAGGTGGTGCGCGTTCTTCATGAAGAGGGGAACGTGTGGTGGGCGCGTCGCACGACGGGCACATTCCACGCTTCCAGAAGAGGGCGCGGGATAAAGGGTGCGGCCTTTCTTTCAAGGCGGGCCGCGCCCTGACCACTGACGGCGCAGGTAAGATGTTCAAGGCGGTCCAGAGCCGCCGTGAAAGCTCCCATGCTGCAGTTGCCAGCCCTTTCGCCAATGCCCCACAGGGTGGTGTCCACATAGCGCGCACCCGTGTATGCGGCCATAAGCGAGTTGGGCACCGCCATGCCCAAGTCGTTGTGGGCGTGTATTTCTGCTTCCAGCCCCTGCCGCAGCACCAGCCGTACGGCTTTGGCCACGGCGTCCGGCGTGTATCTGCCCACCGTGTCGCTGAGGCGTATGCGCCGGGCTCCGGCCTGGGCTGCCACTTCCACCGCCTGGCCCAGCTGTTGCTCTGTGGTGCAGGAAACATCCTCAAAACCCACGCTGACCTCAGCACCGCCCGATGCCGCCAGCCCAACGCATTGCCGCAGGGCTGCCATGACCTTTTGACGGTCGCTTTTGAGCTTGCTGCATATCTGCCGGTCAGAAAGGGGGCAGCACACGTGAATGACATGCGGCGCGCAGGCCAGGGAATTTTTGATGTCGCTTTCGCAAAGGCGGTTCCAGGTGGATATGCGGGCCTGAAAGCAGACATCCATAATTTTGCGCAGGGTTTTTCTTTCGTCCGGCCCCATCGCCGGAATACCCGCCTCTATCTGTCCCACACCCGCAGCGTCCAGCAAGGCCGCCAGACGCACCTTGAGACTGCGCGAAAACGCGAAGCCGGGGGCCTGTTCGCCATCACGCAATGTGGTGTCCACAAGAATGACGTCAGCCATGTCTTTTCTCCAATGGACGGATTCCTGTTTTGGCGGCGGCGTGCCGCTTTTCGCCGAAAGATGTTTTGATGGATTCACAAAGCGCAGCGAACTGTCTGTCGCTGAGGCTGTGCTGCTGGCGCACGGCCATTTTTTGTACGGCTGCCAGCAGGCGGTTTTCGTGTGTTTCCATAAGGCTGATGTTCATTTGGACGGCTTTGAGGCGCAGGGCCGCCCTGCCTGAGTGCTTGCCGATCACGATACTGCGCTCCAGCCCCACGCTTTCGGGCGGGTACGTTTCATAGAGCGTGGGGTTCTTCGCAATGCCATCCACATGAATTCCAGACTCTACCGCAAAAATGTGGTCGCCCAGCACCGCTTTGTGCGGAGAAACGCTAAATCCGGCAGTTCGCAACAGGGCCACGGCCTCGGGCAGCTTGTGCAGGTTGCGCAAGCCCGTGTGCACGCCTTGGCTTTCAAGGCATAAGGCCACTTCTTCAAGCGCTGGGCCTGAAGAGGTTCCGTGCAGGGCCGAGCCGCCAATGCTGCCGGCCACACGCTTGCCGCCCCGTAGCAGCCACAAAACAGCCAGGGCGGTGGCGCACCCTGCCTGATCGCCCGGGCAGAATTCCAACACATCGCGCAAGGTCATGAATTTGTCGAAAAAGCCAGACTCCGTGAAGGGAAGGGCGTCGTCACAGCCACCCATGCGCAGCCAAGTTGATTGCCCGTCCGGAGCTGATGCCGCGCCTGCCTCGCTGATTCTCGCCCCAAGGTTGCCTGTTTCAAACGGGCTCGTTTCTACACTGGCTGTTTCAATGATGTTTGGCCTGGCGGTTTCTGGTTTGTATCCGTCTGCTTCAAATACGTCTTCTGTTGCAGCAGGCAGCAGGAGGGCATGCTGCTCTGTACAAAATCCTGCCTTTGGGTCCGCAGGCGAAGCAGCATGCAGAGATCCCAGCAGGTCAGAAGGAATTTCCACAAGAAAACCCATATCCTGCAAAAGAATCCGCCAACGCCCGGCCCAACTGGTAAATTCTTCGTGCGAAAGCCTGGGCCTGCGGCGGCTGGAACCTGAACGCAAGGCCGTGCTGAAGAGGCTGAGTGTGGTATCCAGCAGTTGAACTGTATGCATTGTGGCAGGCCTGCCTTTGGCTGGTTATGCCCGAAAGAACGACGCGGCCCGCCAAGCCTCGGGCCGCGTCGCGAGAATGATGACCTCAACCGCAAAGGGCCCTGGCTGCCTCGTTAACGGCCTTGTCCACCTTCTCATAGCGGGTAAAAACGCTGATGCCTCTGGTTTGCAGCTTTTCCAGCGGGCTCGCGCCGATGCGCAGGGCCACCACGCCTTCACAGTCCTGCACTGCGGCCAGAATGCCGTCCATACGTCCTGCCTTTTCACCGCAGTCGTCCATGCCCTTGCAGTAGCGGGACACGCTGCGTGTTTCCACAAAGCTGGCTTCACGTCCGTCACTTTCATAGATGAAGAACTGGTCAGCCTGCCCAAAGTGCTGGTCCACAGTGCCACCTGTTTTGGAAGCCACCGCAATGCGGATGCGCCGGGCAATGGGCGCTGGGCTGGCAGCGTGGTCTTCTGCCGGAGCTGGAGTCTTGTCGATTTTGATGGGCCGATAGTCTATGGAGCGGTCATCCGCCAGAAGTCCCACAGCATCGGCGCGGCACTGCTTGCAGTGGTACATCTGCTTGAGGGTCGGCTCGCAGCGCTTGCGCATGTCCATAAGTTCCTTGTTGCTCACAAGGGGCATGTGTTCAAAGGCGCTGCCCTTGACCGGAATAAGCTGCATGATGTTGGTCAGCTCTGCGCCAAGGTCGCGCACTGTTTCCACAACCTTGGGAATATGGTGGTCGTTGATGCCCTTAAGCAGTACCGTGTTGACTTTGCACACGATGCCAGCCGCCGTAAGCGCCCGCAGCCCAGCCAGCTGGTTTGCCAGAAGCAGGGCGGCCGCGGTTTCGCCCGTGTATCGCGTTCCGCCGAAGTCAGCATAGCGGTATATGCGTGCCCCGATGACGGGATCAACGGCATTAATGGTCACAGTGGCGTGGCTGACGCCAACACGCTTCATGTCTTCCACGTGCTCAGGCAGGGCAAGACCGTTGGTGGACATGCAGAACGTGATGGCCGGATCTTCAGCACGGATCATTTCAAGCGTGCGAAAGGTCGCTTCGGCATTGGCAAGGGAGTCGCCAGGTCCGGCTATGCCTACCACCGTGAGGTTGGGCATGTCGCGCCGCACCTGAATAAAGCGGTCAAATGCCTGTTCCGGAGAAAGCACAGCGGTGGTCACGCCGGGGCGGCTTTCGTTGGGGCAGTCGTATTTGCGCAGGCAGTAGTTGCAGCTCAGGTTGCACATGGGCGCGATGGGCAGATGCAGCCGGGCAGACGTGGCGCAGGCCCCGCAGGTAAAACAGGGATGGGATGCCGTGCGCTCGCTGACGCTCGGAACAGCAGGGGATGGCGCAGGCCGCTCTGTATGCGACGCGGCCTGCGGATCCGCCTGACTACAGGTGGGGGTACTGGCTGGTGTACTGGCGGTGTTCTCTTCTTCAGCCCTGTAGTACTTGCGGAACAGTTCTTCGCGAAAGCTGACCTCGGTGCGTGCCAGCATGGCATTGGCAGTGGATTCCATAAGGGATGTGCCTCCGTCGTAGAGCAGAATACGTGTGCGCTGGCCCCCCATTCTGTCGTGGATGGGAAAGCCGTAGCGCAGCAAGGGAATGTGGTGGCGCTCTTCAATGCGATGCCCGTCGCCGTTGCCGATCATGAGATTTACCTTGCGCTCCGTCACCGCGTTTTCGATGGCAGTAAAATCAGCAAAATCCAGAATGTCAAAACCTTCCACAAACTGGGTCTCGGCGGCTTTGGTCATGATGGGACGCAGGGCCGCGTCCAGATCGGGGCAGCGCGCTCCCGTGGCGGCGACCAGAGGCGTCACGCCGTTTTCACAGCAGGCGTGCGTAAGGGCGTGCACCATATCTGGTTCGCCAAATACGGCGGCGCGGCATTGGGCGTTATACTTGTGGGCGTCTATCATCGCGTCTAGATGCCGGGCGCGGTCCTGCCGCACGCTGGCGGGGATTTTTCCGCCCAAAGCTTCGAGTGTGGATACAAATGCGTCGGTCAGGTTCAGGCCTATGGGCAGACCCATGCGCAACAAAGGCACGCCGTGGGCTTCGCGCAGATATGCGCCGGGGGAATATTCCTCGGGGCAGAAGGGGGCCAGTTCCAGCGTCATGCGTGCGCCCGCCATAAGGGATATACTTTCAAGGGACGTGCCGTGCTGGGGCAGGCGGTTATAGGTTTCCTCATGCCCGCCGTCCAGATTCTGCGAGAGATCTGGCAGCAGCACATAGCCGAGGCCGCTTGCATCCAGCAGGTCCTTGAGCGCCCGCGTGTCGGCAGCGGAAAGATGGCCTGTGATGATGTTGATGCTGCCATTGGGTGCGGGATTCATAGGCACATGGCGCACCACGGCGTGCAACGCGCGAAAAAATCCTTCGTACTGCGAACCGCCGTAGCCGGGCGAGGCCACAGGGATGATGGTGGCCATTACTTCAGGGTGGCTTTCGTAAAAGTCCTTGATGATGGCGGGCACATCTTCGCCGATGGTTTCGGCCAGGCAGGTGGTGGCCACGCCGATGACCTCGGGCTGATAGAGCCTGATGAGGTTTTCCAGCCCCTTGATGAGGTTTTTCGCGCCGCCGAAAACTGTACCTTCTTCAGTCAGGGAGGATGAGGCGATGTCCACGGGTTCATTGTAGTGTGTGGCCATGTGCCGCCGGATGTAGGTGCTGCACCCCTGCGAACCGTGCAGTATGGTCATGCACTTTCTGATGCCGTAAAAAGCTGTGGCCGCGCCCAGGGGCATGCACATCTTGCAGGGGTTGGTGTTCAGGTTTACCAGGTTGGCGCTCATCGTCGTCTCCTTGTTTCCGCGGGCGGAAGCGGCGCGGTCTTGTAATGCGGCTTGGCTGTGCGACTTGGCTATACGTGTGTTGCTGACAAGGCCTGACGTACCAGAGCAGCCTGTGCAGCGGCTGTGGCGGCGTACGAATCGGCCCCCCGCGTGTGGTTCCATACGGGGCTGTTCAGGGAAAGATTCACCTCGCGGGTGAAGTTTTCCACGCCTTCAAAACCGCCCAGGGCGTGCTTGCGCTCATGATTGTGATCGCAAAAGGCAATACCCAGTTTGTATGCCAGCGGGCGCTCCTTGACGCCGCCCACCAGAATGTCCGCGCCTTTTTCCTTCATAAAGGCTTCCAGCTCCGCCGGATTGGCGTCGTCCAGAATGACGGTGCCGGGATTCACCAGACCTGCGATGATTTCATAATCCTCGGGCTTGCCGGTCTGTGTGCCCACCAGCACAGTTTCAATGCCCATTTCATTGAACTGGCGTATGAGCGAAATGGCCTTGAAGCCGCCGCCCACGAAGATAGCGGCCTTTTTGCCCACAAAGTGGGGCTTGTAGCGGTCAAGAAAATCTGTGGCTTCCACAGAGCACTTGCTGATGATGGCCTCGGCGCGATGCAGGGCCTGCGCGTCGCCCAGCCGCTCGGCTATTTGCCGCAATGCTGTGGAGGTGTCCTCCACGCCAAAGAAGCTGGCGCGCATCCAGGGCACGCCCAGTTCGTCTTCCATCCGGCGGGCGAGGTACATCATGGATCCCGCGCACTGCACGATGTTGAGCTGGGCCGCCGGAGCCTTGATAAGGGCTTCATAGGCCGCATCGCCCGTAATGGCGGAAACTACGGGAATGCCCATCTCACGCAGGTAGTTCTTGATGATCCACATTTCTCCGGCCAGATTATAGTCGCCAAGAATGTTGACGCCCTGAATCTTGGGCTGGTCTGCGTGGGGCAGCATGAGCTGCATGAGAGCGTTGCAGGCCATGCGGTAGCCAGTGGACTTTGTGCCCGAAAAGCCCGGAGCCTTGACGGCAATAACGCGGATGCCGTGCTTCTTTTCGGCTTCACGGCACACGGCTTCCACATCGTCACCGATGACGCCCACAATACAGGTGGCGTACACAAAGATGAGCTTGGGGGCGTAGTTGGCCACGGCTTCGCCAATGGCGGCGGTGAGCTTTTCCGCTCCGCCAAAGACGATGTCCTTTTCCTGAAGGTCAGTGGAAAAGCTGTTGCGAAACAGCTCCGACCCGCTGGTAAGGCTGCCGCGGATGTCCCAGGTGTAGCTGGCGCAGCCGATGGGCCCGTGCACGATATGAAAGGCGTCGGTAATGGGGTTGAGTACCACGCGCGCGCCGCAGTAGACGCATGCCCTCTGGCTTATGGCTCCGGCCACGCTGGCCGTGTCGCAACGCATGCCGTTGCCGCTGCAGCCGCCGCTGTTCCCCTTCGCATTTTCCGCGCCCTTGTCTTCCTTGGTCTGGATGGACTGGCGGCGTTCTTCAAGAATCTCAGTGGACATGGGGAACCCCCTTGGGGGGCGGGACCGTGGCGGCCCCGCCCGATTACGGCCTTGTGGCCCTACATAACAAGTTCCAGATCTTCATCCGCACAGTGGCGGTCGTATTCGTCCATAAGGGCGTCTGCGATTTTTGTGGCCAGGTTGAACGCCCCCCGGTAGCCCACGATGGTCTGCGAGCCGTGGCCGTAGCGGTCGAGTATGGGAAAGCCCGCCCGTACCAGAGGAATGTTTTCGGCCTTGGCTATCTGCTTGCCGTGCGAGTTGCCCAGCAAAAGATCCACAGGTTCGTTTTTGATGAACTGGTGCAGGTCAAAGAGGTCTTTGGCGGCAAAGGCCTGGCACTGCGATTCCTTGCCGTATTCCTTGAACAGGGCCGTGGCCAGCCTGACAAATGCTTCACCGGGGGTACCCGTCAGCACGTAGCTTGGGGTCATGCCCAGTTCGAGGCAGAAGCGGGCCAGACCAAGCACGGTGTCGGGGTCGCCGTACACCGCCACTTTTTTGCCATAGAAGTAAGGGTTGGCGTCCAGCATGAGGTCCAGCAGGCGGCCGCGTTCTTCTTCAAGGTAGGCGTCCACATCGCCGCCGTTGAGCGAGGCGAGAGCCATGATGAAGGTGTCGGTATCTGCCAGACCCAACGGCAGGGGCAGAAGGTCGTATTCCACGCTGCATTTACGCTTGAGCTGGCTGGCTGGTTCTTCGCTGGTGAGGCGGCCAAGGGCCAGCACCTTGCGGCAGGAGCCGAGCGCGCGGATTTCGTCAATGGTGGTGCCGCCGTCAGGATACATCTTGTACTCGCCCGTCATCGGGGCATCCATAACGTTGGAGCAGTCGGGGAACATGATGTTCCTGATCTTCATGCGCTTGAGCAGATGCTTGTACTCGCGGATGTCGCCGGGGTTCACGAAACCGGGAAACACCCCTACGGTTTCTGTGGTTTTGCCTTTGGCAGCCAGATACTTGATGAAGCCGGCCATCATGTTGGCAAAGCCCGTGACGTGCGAACCCACGTAGCTGGGCGTGTTGCAGTGCACCACAAGCTTGCCTTCGGGAATGTCCATCTCCTCAATATAGGTATTGAGGTCGTCGCCGATGGTTTCGGAAAGACAGGTGGTGTGTACGGCGATGATGTCCGGGTCGTAGACATCAAAGGCGTTTTTGGCGCCCTGGCGGATGTTGGCCCCGCCGCCGAACACGCACGCGCCTTCAGTGAAGGAGCTGGTGCAGGCAATGGCCGGTTCCTTGAAATGGCGGCTCAAATAGGTGCGGTGATAGGATACGCAACCCTGCGAACCGTGGCTGTATGGCATGCAGTTGTGCACGCCCAGGGCTGCCAGAAGCGCGCCCACAGGCTGACAGGTCTTGCAGGGGTTGATGAGTGCGCCCGTACGATTGATATGTGTCTTGGGTGTGAGGTCGAGCATTACTTTTCTCCCACTGTGCCTTGCAGGGTGGGGCGGGTCTTCCAGGGCGGAGTGACCATGTGCCACGCCGGGGTGAAGTAGCCCAGGCAAACGTCTTTGGCGAACTGCACAGCGCCCTTGAAGCCCGCGTAAGGGCCGCTGTAGTCATAGCTGTGCAGCTGGCGTGAGAGCGTTCCCGCCTTTTGCAGGGCATACTTGTCCTTGATGCCGGAAAAAAACATGTCCGGCTTGAGAACTTCCATA
The DNA here is from genome assembly GCF_047607245.1 of Desulfovibrio sp. Lineage (GTDB taxonomy): Bacteria > Desulfobacterota > Desulfovibrionia > Desulfovibrionales > Desulfovibrionaceae > Desulfovibrio. The sequence goes on along the minus strand of NZ_JASGDK010000111.1, from coordinate 10,112 downwards.
AACTTGTCGGCCTCGTACATGTTGAGGTCGTCCACCACAAAGGTGCCCGTGTCCATGTCGCGAATCATGCCGTCGTATTTTTCAAGAGGAATCAGCGCGGCAAGCTTGTCGTATTCCCCCTGGGTGAGGTACGCGTGGTATTTCTTCTCGTCTTTTTCCACGGTGATGTGTTCGATGTTCTTGCTGTCGGCGTCGTCCTTGATGTCGGGGATGACTTCGCGGCCTTCATAGTCGTCGCGGTGGCCGAACTCGTAGCCCGCCAGCACGGTGCGCACGCCCAGTTCCTTGAGCAGGCCCTGATAATGGTGCGAGCGGCTGCCGCCCACAAAAAGCGCGGCGGTAAGGCCATTGAGGCGGGCCTTGGCGGCGGCCATTTCGTCCTGAACCTCGGCCAGTTCTTCGGCAATGACTTCTTCCGTGCGCTGGGCAAGGGCCGGATCGCCAAAGTAAGCGGCCATGTGGCGCAGGCTTTCTATGGTTCCTTCAAGGCCGATGAAATTGACCTTGAGCCAGTCCACGCCATACTTGATCTTCATCATTTCAGCGATGTAGTTGATGGAGCGGTGGCACTGCACAAGGTTGAGGTTGGCTTTGTGGGAACTGGCGATGCGTTCAATTTCGCCGTCACCCGTAAAGACGGAAACCACTTCGTAGCCGATTTTTCTCAGTATGCGTTCCTGTTCCCAGCCATCGCCGCCGATGTTGTATTCGCCGAGAATGTTGATGGAATACTTGCTGGCAGGCTCGTAGCTGCCCGTGCCGATGACCCGCTTCATGAGACCGTTGTTGGCGATATGGTGCCCGGCTGACTGGCTGACGCCCTTGTAGCCTTCACAGTTGTACGCCACGCAACGGATACCGTATTCCGCTTCGGCCTCGGCGGCCACGGCCTGAATGTCGTCGCCGATAAGGCCCACGGGGCAGGTGGCGGCGATCATGATGGTTTTGGGGTTCATGAGCTGCATGATTTCATCAATGGCGGCCTTGAGTTTCTTGGTGCCGCCAAAAACGATGTCCGGTTCCTGCAGGTCTGTGGTGAAGCAGTACTGGGTGAAGTTGGGTTCGCCTTCTTCGGCTCTGGCCTTGTTGCGGCGTGTGCCCCAGCTGTAGAAACCGCAGCCCACGGGGCCGTGGGTAATGAGCACCATATCCTTGATGGGGCCAAGCACCACGCCCTTGCAGCCTGCATAACAGCAGCCACGGTTGGTCATTATGCCGGGGATGGCGCGGGTGTTGGCCGTGATCTGCTGCGCTTCATCCGGATTGATTCGGAGCATGTGCTCCTTGCGGTTCTTGAAAACCTTGGCGTTATAGCGCTCAAGTACTCTGGCGCTGGCGTCCATAGTCATAACTACCTTCCTTATGCGTCAACGCGCTCGCCCGTGCGGACCACGTAGGATTCTTCCACCGGCATGACGAATATTTTGCCGTCGCCGGGGTGGCTTGTGCCGTTAGCTTCAATGATGGCCTTGATTACGGCATCGGCCTTATCGTCGGGCACGCAGATGTTGAACAGGCGCTTGGGGATGAGACGGCCCACCTCGGTCAATGATTCTCCCGTGGGGGTGCGCGGCAGTTCGCCGTTTTCCATAACCATACGCAGGGTAGCGTTATCCATGCCTTTTTTGCCTCTTCCAAGGCATTTGGCGCAGCTGAATGAGGGGCAGCCCGCCTTGGTCAGGGCTTCTTTTGTGGGGCCGACCATATTGGCCCGGACAATGGCGACAATCTCCTGCATGGCGGCCTCCTACAAACCGGCGTTGCCGGTGCTTATGGTCCAGGCCTCGCTGACGGATGACACAAAGATGCGTCCGTCGCCGTAATGTCCGTTTTCGCCCGTACGCGCCACGCGCAGGATAACCCGTATGGCGTCGTCTTTATCTTCATCATTGACCACAAGCATGAGCATCTGCTTGGGTATTTCGTCATATTGTACATCGCCGACCATGATGCCTTTCTGTTTGCCCCGGCCCACGACATCCAGCTTGGTCACTGCGGGAAACCCGGCAGACATAAGCTCGGAAAGCACTTCAGTGGTTTTTTCGGGGCGAATGATGGTGCGGATCATCTGCATTTGTTGTTCTCCCTGATTTTGCGTTGCCTTGCAGCACTGGGCTGTTTTGGCAGTTGGGGGAAATCCGTCCTCTGTGCTGTTTCGCGCGGGCTGCCTGTGCAGCTGCGGTTCAGGCGGACGGTTTGCATCGTAGAATGCGTATCTCCAGCGCAAAGTTCCTACGCGTCCAGAATGCCGTGCTCCATAAGCAGCTCTTCAAGCCTTTCCTGGCTGAGGGGCTTGGGGATGACGAACATGTCGTTGCCGTCAATCTTGTTTGCCAAAGCGCGATATTCGTCGGCCTGACCGCAGGTGGGGTCGAACTCGATAACCGTTTGCTTGTTGATTTCAGCGCGTTGCACCATGTTGTCGCGGGGAACAAAGTGGATCATCTGGCTGCCGATTTCCTTGGCAACGGCGGCCACAAGATCGGCCTCGCCGTCAACCTTGCGGCTGTTGCAGATGATGCCGCCCAGGCGCACGCCGCCGGTATTGGCGTATTTTTTAACACCCTTGCAGATGTTGTTGGCAGCGTAGAGCGCCATCATTTCGCCCGAAGCCACGATGTAAATTTCCTGGGCCTTGCCTTCGCGGATGGGCATGGCAAACCCGCCGCAGACAACGTCGCCCAGAACGTCATAGAAAACGTAGTCAAGGTCTTCGGTATAGGCGCCAAGGCGTTCAAGCAGACCGATGGAGGTGATGATGCCGCGTCCGGCGCAGCCCACACCCGGTTCGGGGCCGCCGGATTCCACGCAGCGGATGCCCTTGAAGCCTTCTTTGAGAACCAGATCAAGGTCGATGTCCTCACCTTCTTCACGCAGAGTGTCGAGCACGCTCTGCTGGGCAAGACCGCCGAGGATAAGACGGGTTGAGTCCGCCTTGGGGTCACAGCCCACGATCATGATGTTCTTGCCCATTTCGCCGAGACCGGCATTGAGGTTCTGTGTGGTGGTGGACTTGCCGATGCCGCCCTTTCCGTAAATTGCTACCTGACGCATGAGATTCCCTCTTGCTTTGATGGTTAGCGCGCCGTATGCGCTTGTCACGTTTTGTGCAGAAAGTGTGCCCTTTGTATAATGCGCTTATATGTTTGATGTTGTTTGTCAGGGAGGGCAGTTTGCAGTACTATTTTGTGCTGTACAGGCCATATACGCAGAAAGAGAGATAAATTTGTTAACTATGAGTATTTGCTAGTTTATAACGAAAAAAATCAGCTCAAAAAAACAAACTTGATACATTTTTGAAACTATGGAGGGAATTTGGAGAGGCCGCTGCACACAGTGGCGTAGTGCTGCGTTCTGAATGACCTTCTTGAAGTGTGTTGAAGTTAAAAAATATAATTGTTTCAGTGCGGTATGAGCGCATCCCGCGCGGTTACCAGTGCAGATACGATCAAGGAAGTGATTGTGGCAGGGTAGTACGAAGGGGATAATGGGGATTTCAAAGGCGATATGCGCGGGCGGGTGTGCTCACAGTATTCGAAGACCAGTTTCCAACCGTGCGTCCATACGAAGGTTCCTTGAGGGCATCAGTCTGTTGCTGGAAGGCGCTCCGCCCGGCATATGCCTGGTTTTTCGGGTGCAGACCGACAGCATTCGGGTTGGATGCACGGATTGTTTTTGACGTCAGGGCAGCCTGCGGGTATGTTTCAGGTGCATAAGGAGCACGGCCCATCAGGGCTCAGGCTCCGGCTGGCCGCAAAGGCCATGCTGAAAAACCAAGATGTCGCTGTACCTTTGGAGTCTTTTCGGCTCCACCCCCCCAGGTTTCAGTCAGGCAACGGCAGGCGGGCATGTCTGTTGCCGTGTGCCCTGTGCTCCGCCAGCAGGCGGGCACGCCATTTCCGCTTTTGCGCGGATATTGCCCGTACCGGGAATTCCCGGTTCAATTCTGGAAGTGAGGCCACCGTGCATAGCGACGTGCCACCCCTCTTGTCCTTTATGGATGCGGGCCAGTGCCTGGATACCCTTGACCGGGTGCTGACGGCCCTTTCTCCTGGTCACCCCTTTCAAGAATCCTTGCAGGAACTTCTTGCGGCCCTGGCTGAAGACATGCATTTCGACAGGCCGCATATTGTGGTGCAGGACCCTGACAGCGGCGAGCTGCGCCTTTCGTTGTCCTATGGGCAGGCCGACGCGCCTGAGGCTGCCTATGCGCCGGGTTCCGGCATTACAGGGCAGGTTTTTGCCGAGGGCCGGTCCATTATTGTGTCATGTATGCGCGGGCGGGCGGATTTTAAGAATCGCCTGTTTGGCCGCAGTGAAGAAGAGATGGCCCGGCTGGCCTTCATCTGTGTGCCCGTGCATGTGGAAAACGGCGACAAGTCCGAGGTGGTGGGGATTCTCAGCGCAGACACGCCCACAGCGCCTCAGGAAGAGCTGGAGTTACGCCGACGCTTTTTGCAGACGGTCGCCACGTTGGTTGGCAGGCAGGTAGCCCGGCTTCAGGAAGAACTGAGCCGAAGGCATGCCTGTATACTGGCTGACGAACCTGTGGCCAGCGGCATGCCTTCGTCCATCATCGCGCGTTCCAAGAGTCTGCATCACGTGTTGCGGCGGCTTACACAGGCCGGGGCGGGCAAGGCCACGGTGCTGCTGCGCGGTGAATCGGGCGTGGGCAAGGAGCTTATGGCGCAAGCCCTGCACGCGGCCAGCCCACGGCGCAATAACCCGCTGGTCATGCTCAACTGCGCGGCACTGCCGTCAGAGCTCATTGAAGGTGAGTTGTTCGGCTGGCGCAAGGGCGCTTTCACCGGGGCGGTGCAAAACCGGGCGGGTATGTTTCGTCAGGCGGATACGGGTACGCTTTTTCTGGATGAAGTGGGCGATTTGTCGCCCATTGCCCAGGCCAAGGTGCTGCGGGCCTTGCAGGAAGGCGAAATTCAACCCCTTGGGGATGAACGGCGCATCAAGGTGGACGTGCGTCTGGTCTGCGCAACCAACCGCCCGCTGGAAGAGCTGGTGGAGCAGGGGCTGTTTCGCGAAGACCTGTACTACCGCATCAATGTTTTTCCTATTTTCATCCCGCCACTGCGGGAGCGGCCAGAAGACATTTTGCCAATGGTAGAGCACTTTATCGAGATGTTCAGCAAGGAATACGGGCGGCCTGTGCGGCGGGTTTCAACCCCGGCCATTGATATTCTGCTTGGCTACCACTGGCCGGGCAACGTGCGTGAACTTCGTAATGTTCTGGAAAGAGCGGTGCTTATTTGTGACGATGCCGTGCTGCGTTCGCACCACCTGCCCGGCATGCTTCAGGGAGAAAAAAACTCTGCGCCCAACTGGAACACTGGCAATCTGGGTTTGACGGAAACCGTGGCCAACGTGGAGCGTGAACTCATTGCCGCCGCCTTGGTCAAGGCCGGGGGCAATATCCATCAGGCTGCACGGGATTTGAATATAACATATCGTATTATTTATTATAAAATGAAAAAATACGACATAGATTTCAAAAAGTATCTGTCTCTGGTGTAGGAGGGGGCAGGGCGGGAAGCCAGCGCGTATGGATCAGCGGTGTGAGGTGCACCGCAATACCCAGAACAGATTCCCCGGGAGCTTTTTGTTTTACAGGGCATGGCTCCGAAGCGCCGTTCACGTTACAGTTGCACAGTTGTGGTATCCAACGGCATTTATTCGCAAAGGACATGCTGGCTTTTCTATGCCAGCATGTCCTTTGTGTTGACACTCTTCGTGCAGCGTCTATTCTCTTGATGCCCGCATGGGCCGACCTGCTGCCTCTGGCTGTAAGCAGGGCGGCAAGCTGCCTCTGTTCAGGGAACTTCTGAACGCCGTAGCAGCAGCGATTTGCGGAAATCAGAAGAGATGAAAAAGGGGGCTGCATGAAATTCAGTAATATCAATCTGCTTGATGAGCTGGCGCGGCCTGAGCTTGCACCCCTGCTGTCAGCCTTTCATGAAAGGCGCTATGTGCGGCAGGCCATCATCTTTGCCCCCCAGTATGAAGACGATCTTGCGGAGCAGGAGCCGCACAAGCCGCAGGAAGACAATTTTGTTTTCATCGTCAAATCCGGCCTGGTGCGCATCTATCTTTCCTATGGCGAGCGGGAATTCACCATTGCCTTTCTCAAACCCGGCGATCTCTATGTGAGCCATTCCAACGCCTTTGTGCAGGTGCTGGAAGACGCGGTTCTTCTGCTGCTCGATACCCCCACGTTCAACCGATGTATGATGACCATACCCGAGTTCACCGTGCCCATTGTGCGGGTGCTGGGCGGCATGCTGAAAAGCTGTTTCAGTATTATTGACGGTCTCGCCCTGCGCGATGTGACCGTGCGGCTGGCACGGCTGCTCATCGACCTTGCCCACGAGAATGGCGAAAAGCCACAAGAGCGGCTTATCCGGCTGCCCCTTTCTGGCGAAATGCTGGCCCAAACGCTCGGCACATCGCGCCAGACCATTTCCACCCTGCTTACCGACTTTACCCGCTTGGGCATTCTGCAAAAAGAGCAACGCGGCCTGTACCGCATTCTGGACGAAGACCGTCTGCGCGAACTGCTGCACTAAGGAAACGCTGATTTATTTCGTGTGGCGGACTTGCTGCACTTTTTCTGAAACAGTCGAGGACGGAAGAGTCCACTCCTGCTTCAAAAAAGATCGCGTCTTGCCAAACGAAATAACTGCGCGGTTCCAGTTGTCTCTTTAATCAGTGCTTCCTTGAATCTTTCCGACCCTGAACGTATCAGCCTGCCCGGCGGCCGCGAGCCCGGAAAACCGACATGCCGCTGCGTATGTTTTACCGCTTGGTTTTCAGATCCGCAGCCCTGGGTCAGCCGGATCATTTTTTGCCTTTGTTGTGGCGCGCCGCGCCCTTCTGAAACGGACCGATCCTTTTGTCGGGTAGCTGACAGACGAATTCCCTGTATAATGCTATGTTGGTATCAAAGGCATGCAATTGCGTGCCCTGCCTGACGGCAGCAACACTCAGCGTGAGCGAGGACGTTATGAAAGACAAGCTGACTGACATTACCGAAATGTCTATTTGGGAAGACGCCCAGCGCATGCTTGAAAAAGCGCGCAAAGACGGCGTTGAAACCGCATGGGACAGGCTGGCGCAGCAGACGCCGCACTGCCGTTTTTGTGAGCTCGGCACAACCTGCCGCAACTGCGTCATGGGGCCGTGCCGCATCAGTGCCAAGGCCGAGCCCGGCGGCAAGCTTTCACGCGGGGTGTGCGGGGCAGATGCGGATGTTATTGTGGCGCGTAATTTCGGGCGCTTTATTGCCGGCGGTTCCGCCGGGCATTCCGATCATGGCCGGGACGTTATCGAAACTCTTGAAGCAGTGGTGGAAGGCCATGCCGCCAATTATCAGATCCGTGATGCCGCCAAATTGACGCGCATTGCGGCTGAACTGGGCATCGCCGTTGAAGGCCGGGCCATAATCGATGTGGCCGCCGATGTGGTGGACGCCTGTTACAGCGACTTCGGCAGCAGACGCAAAGCAGTGAACTTTGTGTCGCGTGTTCCTGCCAAACGTAAGGAAGTATGGGATAAGCTGGGTATTACGCCGCGCGGCGTTGACCGTGAAATTGCCGAAATGATGCACCGCACCCATATGGGCTGCGACAACGACGCCCCCAACACAATGCTGCACGCGGCGCGTTGTGCCTTGTCCGACGGATGGGCCGGATCAATGATCGCCACCGAGCTGTGCGATATTCTTTTCGGCACTCCCACCCCGCGCAAATCCACAGTCAATCTGGGCGTCATTAAAAAGGAAACCGTCAACATACTGGTACACGGGCACAATCCCGTTGTTTCCGAAATGATACTTATGGCCGCCTGTGAGCCGGAAATGGTCGAGCTGGCAAAAAAGGCCGGGGCCGAGGGCATCACCGTGGCCGGGCTGTGCTGTACGGGCAACGAACTGCTCATGCGCCAGGGTATCCCGATGGCGGGCAACCACCTCATGACCGAGCTGGCCATTGTAACTGGCGCGGTGGAAGCCGTGGTGGTGGACTACCAGTGCATCATGCCGAGCCTTGTGCAGGTTTCAGCCTGTTACCACACCCGCTTCATTGATACTGCCTCCAAGGCCCGCTTTACCGGGGCCATTCACATGAATTTTACGCCAGAAAACGCGCGCGAAGAGGCGCACAAAATCCTGCGCATGGCCATTGATGCTTTTGCCGAACGCGACCCCGGCCGGGTAGACATTCCCGTCGAACCTGTGGACATCATGACAGGATTCTCCAATGAGGCCATTCTTGAAGCCCTAGGCGGCTCGCTCGAACCTCTGCTGGACGCCGTCAAGGCGGGAACCGTGCGCGGCTTCGCGGCGGTGGTTGGCTGCAACAATCCCAAGATCAAGCAGGATTCGGCCAACGTGGGCATCATCAAAGAGCTCATCAAGAATGACATTATGGTGCTTGTTACGGGCTGCGTGACAACGGCTGCTGGCAAGGCCGGACTGCTGATGCCCGAAGGGGCGGAAATGGCCGGGCCGGGGCTGCGCAATCTGTGCGGTGCGCTGGGCATACCGCCTGTGCTGCATATGGGCAGCTGCGTGGACAACGCCCGTATCTTGCAGTTGTGCGCGCTGATCGCCAACAGCCTTGGCGTGGATATTTCTGACCTGCCCGTGGTGGCTTCCGCACCGGAATGGTATTCGGAAAAGGCAGCCGCCATTGGCCTGTATGCCGTGGCCAGCGGCGTATATACCCACCTTGGCCTGCCGCCCAATATTCTGGGTTCGCAGTTGGTGACGGATATCGCCCTTAACGGACTGGAAGATCTGGTAGGCGCATCCTTTGTGGTGGAACCTGATCCGGTAAAGGCGGCTGAGCTGCTGAATCAGCGCATCACAAGCAAGCGCAAGGCACTTGGCCTGAACGCGTAATACAGCGTAACGCAACATTCCGGCTGTGGCGGCGGAGGCTTTAAGGAAGCACTGATTAAAGAGCCAACTGGAACTGCGCAGTTATTTCGTTTGGCAAGGCGCGATCTTTTTTTGAAGCAGGAGTGGACTCTTCCGTCCTCGACTGTTTCAAAAAAGTGAAGCAACGCTGCCAAACGGAATAAATCAGCGTTTTCTTAAGCTTTCGCCGCACGGCCCGAATGTTTGTTCCCGATCCGCCAGAGTAATTTGACGCCACATTGTTTCAGGAGTTGTTATGAAGATTGCTGTTTCCGGCAAGGGGGGCGTGGGCAAGACCACAATGACGGCCTGGCTTGGCGACTATCTTGCGCGCCAGGGGCATAACGTGTGGCTGGTGGATGCGGATACGGCTTTGTCCCTTGGGCAGGCCTGCGGCTTGAGCGCGGCAGAAATGCCCATTGCCTTGAGCCAGCGGCCCGAGCTCGTTCAGGAACGCATACGGCCAGCGGGGCAGGGCGGCATGATGATGCTGAATCCGCATGTCAGCGACTTGCCTGAAATTCTTTCCGCTCCTTTGAAGGTCTGCGGGCCGCCGTTGGGCGACAGCCCCGTGGGCGAAAAGCGCCTGCTGGTTATGGGGGCGCTTACTTCGGCCAATGGCGGCTGCGCCTGCGAAGCCAGCGCCTTGCTCAAGGCTTTGCTGGCGCATCTGGTGCTGGAGCGGAACGACTGGGTGCTGGTGGATATGGAGGCCGGGGTAGAGCATCTTGGCCGGGGCACTGTGGCGCATGTGGACCACCTGCTTGTGGTTTCAGAGCCAAGCATGCGCTCGCTGCAAACAGCGGAGCAGGTGTCGCGCATGGCTGCTGATCTGGGCCTGAAAAAGCAGACCCTGATTCTGAACCGTGCCAGCGCCGGGCAGGCCGCAAATCTTCCCGCTCTGGAACATTTACCGCAACGCCGCGTGGCTCTGCCCGTGGTAGATCAATTGAGCGAAAGGCAGTTGCACTCCGCCAGTGTGTTGGGTCTGGACCAAGACGTGCAAGACAAGCTGGACATTTTTATGGATGATCTGTTGCGCCAGCTTGAAAAGTAGAGATAGCCCTAAGGCCTTTGCATCGCCGCCCTTACTGCTGAGGGATTGTGCGATTTCAGATTTTTGTCAAAGTTTGTGACTGAGGGTAAACCCCGAATAACAAGAGGGAGGCGACAGCCTCCCTCT
>NZ_JASGDK010000110.1:0-14338 GCF_047607245.1 Desulfovibrio sp. | reverse complement strand
TTTATGTGCCTGCAGCATGCATGCTGCAGGCGGCCTTTCTTGCCATCCCGTCCGTCGGGTGGCATACTTTCCCCATGAAATGTTCATCGCAGCCTGATACCTCCACAGCAAAGGCAGCTCGCCCCCTGGCCGATCTTCCAAGATTGCCCGGTCTGTGCCGTTCTGAAAATCTTGTGCCCACAGATGCAGCCTGTTTTGCCCTGTGGGACAAGTACGACATGCTGCCCAATATTCGCCGTCACTCCACGCTTGTGGCCCATATTGCCACGTCTCTGGCTGCGAGAGCTGCGGAATTGGGGTTTGACGTCAATGTGGGCGAGGTGCGCGCTGGTGGATTGCTGCATGACATCGCCAAAACCTACTGTGTTCGCCACGGCGGCAGCCATGCGCAGGTGGGCGCAGCCTGGGCCGTAGCGGAAACGGGCAATTACGCCATTGCACAGGGCGTTATGCTGCACGTCTGGTGGCCGTGGGCGCTGCCCGAAGGTAGCGGGATCTGCGCTCTGCCTTTTTTCGTGATGTACGCTGACAAAAGGGTCCGGCACGATTCCTGCGTCAGCCTTGAAGAGCGGTACGACGACCTGCTTGGCCGCTACGGGCACAGCGAGGCTGCGCGCGAAGGCATTTATGCCGCTTTTCACCAGGGAAAAAATATTGAAAGCGCCCTTGCGGCGCAACTGGGGTGGACACTGAATGAAGATTCTTTTGATTGCGGGCGGCTGGTCCCCTGAGCGACAGGTATCACTGAACGGCGCGCGAGCTATGGTTCCTGCTCTGGAGGCACGCGGTCATCAGGTTACGTTCTTTGATCTTCTTGCCGACTTCAACAGTTTGCTGGATGAAGCCCGCAAGCACGACTTTGCCCTCATCAACCTGCACGGCGCCCCCGGTGAAGACGGCCTTGTGCAGGCCATGCTTGATCGCGTGGGCTGTCCATATCAGGGGTCCGGCCCGGCAGGTTCTTTTTTGGCGCTCAATAAATGCGCAGCCAAGCAGTTGTTCCGTCTGGCCGAGCTGCCTACTGCCGACTGGGAATTTGTGCCTGTACCGCCAGAAAAAGACTGGCAGCCAAGTTTGCCGTATCCTCTTTTTGTCAAAAGCAATACGGGCGGCTCTTCACTGCGTCTTGGCCGCGCTACCAATCGCGCCGAACTTGACGACATCATGGGCCAAATATTCGCTGCTGGGGAAGAGGTTATTATGGAGCCTGTTCTGCAAGGCCGGGAAGTGACTTGCGGCATTTTGGGCGAAGAGCCGCTGCCACCCATTCTTATCGAGCCTGTGGCCGGCGATTTTTTTGACTATGAAAGCAAATATGCGCAGGACGGCGCCCGTGAAATATGCCCTGCGCCCATTGGCGAGGCTCTTACAGCCCGCGTGCAGGAATTGACGCTGGCTGCACACAAGGTCCTTGGTCTCAGGGGCTACAGCCGGGCAGATTTCATCCTTGGGTCAGACAACAGCCTTACGCTTCTGGAAGTAAATACCTTGCCTGGCATGACGGCCACCAGCCTTGTGCCGCGTGAAGCCAGAACCATTGGGCTGGACTTCGGCCAGTTGCTTGAACGTCTTGTGGCATTGGGCATGGCAGACAGCGCAGGCAAATAATTTTTCGGCGGGGGCGAGCCGTTTGCTGGCAGGGTAAAAGCCTTTCAGCGCGGATCAGCCTGAACGCCCATCACTCGATATGGCCCACCATGACATAATGTTGTGGTGGGCTGCAGTTTCAGCGCTTTTTAGGGAAACGCTGATTATTCCATTTGGCTGCGTTGCTTCATTTTTTTGGAAACAGTCGAGGACGGAAGAGTCCACTCATGCTTCAAAAAAAATCGCGCTTTGCCAAACGAAATAACCGTGCGTTTCCAGGAGGCTCTTTAATCAGAGCCTTTAAGCTTTGAAAAGTTTACAGTCTGGCGTTGCATGCGAGTGCCACGCGGCGTAGCACGGCGTGGATTCAGTTGAAAACAGTATTTTTCGGCAAACGACTGCGTTGAGATTGAAGTATTTCAGCGTTGACCAGCTCCAGATGGCATAGGGTTTCATGCATGCCGATGGTAATCTGTCATTTGTTTGCGCTATCCATACCCCTAACCCCCCACGGTCTCATGTCTGATAAAAAAGCTCTGGCTGGTCATCTTGCGGCCCTGTTCTGCATTCTTGTGTGGGGCACTACCTTCATTTCCACCAAAGTGCTGCTGCGCGATTTTAACCCCATTGAAATCCTTTTTTTCCGTTTCATTCTGGGCTTTGCCGCGTTGTGGCTGGCTTGTCCCAGAATGTTGAAACTCACGGAAAAAAAACAGGAATGGCTATTTGCCGGGGCCGGGCTTGCCGGAGTGACGCTCTATTTTTTGCTGGAAAATATCGCTCTTACGCAAACATTTGCATCAAATGTAGGCGTTATTGTGGCAGTGTCGCCGTTTTTTACGGCCTTGCTGTCACTCTGGCTGTTGAAAGCTGAGAAGCCAGGGCTCAATTTCTTTCTGGGCTTTGCAGCAGCCATTGTAGGGATAGGGCTTATTAGCTTCAGCGGCAGCACCGAGTTGCACCTTAACCCTTTGGGCGACCTGCTGGCGGTGCTGGCTGGTCTTGCCTGGTCGTTTTATTCCATATTTACCAGAAAGATACTGGCTTTCGGCTATAACAGCCTTCAGGTAACGCGCCGTTGCTTTTTCTATGGCCTGGTATTCATGCTGCCGTGCTTGCCGCTTATGGATTTTCATTGGGGGGTGGGCCGCTTTGGGGCTTTTGTGAACTGGAGCAATATTGTTTTTCTGGGGCTTGGCGCATCGGCTATGTGTTTCGTGGCCTGGACATTTGCCATCAAACGTCTGGGGGCTGTGCAAAGCAGTGTGTATATTTATCTCGTGCCCGTTGTGACGGTCATTACTGCCGCCCTTATACTTCGTGAAAAGATCACCTGGATGGCAGGACTGGGCACAGCTTTGACTCTGGCTGGCCTGATTCTGTCTGAAATGCGGCAGTTCGGTGTGAGGAAGAAGGCGGAAAGTTTGCGTCTGCAAAGCAGAAATAAAGCCTGAATTAACGGCTGAAAAAATGCGTGGCATAAATGAAAAGCGCCTGTGCTATGGCAGCAGTTGTACTAAGTACTTGGAGCACTACCGCATGGATAGTTATATGAAAATTAAAAGCTGGTCGAATCAATAATCCAGTAAAGCGCGGGCAACGATAAAAAAGAGAGCAACATGCCCAGGCTGACGGTTGCGGCCGCCAGTTCGGGAGCCAACCCGGCTGCCATCGCAAGCGCCCCGGCGGTAACCATTGGGGGCATGCCAGCTTCAAAGATGGCAACATTTGCAGTCAGGTCGTGTAAGCCAAGCAGGCGGCATGCCAGTAATGCAATCAGGGGGGCTGCCGCAAGTTTGACTGTCAGGCCGTACAACAGCGGGTGTAATATCCGGGGGCTGAGGCGAACTTTCAGTTGAAAGCCTATGGCTGTCATTACAAGTGGAATCAGCATTTCCGACAACGCTTCAAGACTATTCATTACAAAGTTCGGATATGGCGTAGATCGAAAAACCAGCCCTGCAATCAGGGCAAGGGTCGGCGGAAACAGCACTGCGCGTTCTACAATTTTCATTATTTTAATTTTTGCGCCGCTGCTGTACAGGGCAAGAACCGCAGAGCCATAAATTGCAAATATGGGCATGGTTCCCAACTGGTCATAGATAATCAGCGGAGGAATGCCCTGATCGCCAAAAAAAGTTTTTATCATGGGAACCCCCATAAAAGCGGTGTTCCCGATGGGGACAATAAGCAGCAGTACTCCTGTTACAGGCTTTTCCCAGTGAAGCAGCCTGCTGCCGCACCAAACCATTGCGACCGAGAGCAAAAGCATTGTCCAGGGCAGAGTTGCAGGCAATATCATATCGGGCGTAAAACTGATCTGCGGAACTTTTAATAGAATTACAGCGGGCAGCGCCACATAAAGCGCGAACATATTGAGAGCCTGGGCCGTTTCTTTGGGAAATGCAGGCAAGCGCCTGAAAAGAACACCTGTTCCGACAAAAAAACTGATCAGCAAGAATTTTTCCACGTGGCTACCCGGTGTTATGAATTGGAATTTTTTACCAGTAGCTTATCAAAAATTATCAGTCTACGCGAAATAATTAAAATTTGATGTTCATAAATTATCAGCTGTCCGGTGTTGTCAGATTCTCCCCCAGCTGATCTTTTGGGAATGTGAACTATTACTAAGTAGATCTGCCATAGAGGAAAAGATGAATCCAAATTGGGACGATATCAGGTTTTTTCTTTCTGTAAGCCGAACAAGCTCGTTTGTTGCAGCCGCACAGCAGCTTCATGTCACTCATTGCACTGTCTCCAGGCGCATATCTGCACTGGAAGCTGCACTGGGCGCGGAGCTCTTTATCAGAACAGAAAGAGGGTGCCTGGCTACCCACGCCGGTGAAAAACTACTCCCCATTGCTGAAGAATTGGAGCGGGCCGCGCTGAAATTTCAGGATTGCGTTTCCCACGCCGATGGTCAGGTTTCAGGTAAAATACGTATCGGATGCCCAGACGGGTTGGGAAATTGTTTTCTTGCGCAAAAATTGAAGCTTTTACAAACGCAAAATCCCCTGCTTGAGGTTGAACTTGTTTCAGTGCCTTTTTATTACAGTTTATCAAAGCGCGAAGTTGATATTATTATAACAGTCAAAAAACCAGGTGCAAAAAAGATTGTTAGTGAAAATATAACGGACTACAAATTGGGATTATTTGCGAGCGCGCATTACATAAATACATCATGTGCTATCAAAGAGCTTTCAGACCTGAAGCAACACAAGTTGATTGGGTACATTGACGATCTGCTCTATGATCAGGAACTGAGATTCATTGAAGAAATCTATCCTTCAGCGCAAACCGGCTTCAGAAGTTCAACTGTGCTTGGCCAGATGAGCGCCATAAAAGCAGGAATAGGCATAGGCGTGCTGCCGTTTTTTATGGCGCGTGAAGAGGCAGAACTTGTTCCTGTGTTGCCTGAGCGGTGGATAGAAAGAAAATTCTGGATACAGGCTGACGCGGAATCAAAAAAAATCTCACGCGTAAAAAAAACTATGGACTTCATCGTTTCTGCCATCAGATCAAATAAATCCATTTTTACGTCGCCGATATGCTGAGTGCACTGCGGCGCGAGTTCATGTGTCTTGCAGATTAAAAACAGGAGCAACCCGTACGGGGAGGATGCTACTCACCCTGATACAGATATGCTTTTCGGTAACGCGGTAACCCCCGTTAGTGTTTGCCTGATGGTAAATTTTTGTGCATGCACACTGCGCAATCTTGTGCGTCCACCACGTACTCCTGCTTGCGTTGAGTGCCCTCATACACCTGAGCTTACCTTCACCAGCAGTGGGGACGGCGCCATTCGGTCGAGACGTCCTGCCGTGACTGCATTTTTTACACACAGGAGCTTCTGCTGCCGAAGTCCTAACAAGTGTTGTTGCCCGAGGGCAGCTTTACGGCATTGTGCGTGACCTTGCTGAAGATCAATGGGACGTTCAGCCAGCTCAACAGATGCCAAATCTTGAGCTGTTGCCAATCTTTTCCTGACAGTAACGTCAAAGCGGCCCTTTCCTTCCGGTCGGGTACCTGGGTACACCTCCGTCATGAAAAGGGCCGCTTTTTTTGTTTTGATAAAATGTCAGCTGGAAGCAGCGCATAGAGAAAGCATTATTGTCCCGATGCAATGCTGTGGGCTGCCTGTCCGGCGCTATACTTCGCCCAGCTCCCACGTGTAGGGTACGGTGGGATCATTTTCAGGCAGGCGCTGCCCTTCTGTCGGGTCGTGGGGAATATCCGCACAGTTACAGATAAGTGCGGGTGTGTCGCCCATTGCCGCAAATCCGTACCATACGCCTGTGGGAATGCGCAGCAGGGCGTAGTTGTCCGGTCTGCCGAGGGCCAGTTCGCACAATACTCCCCGGGTAGGGGAATTTTCCCGGTCGTCGTAGAGAACGATGCGCAGCAGGCCGGAGGGAACTGCAAAATGCTGCACCTGGCGGCAATGGCGCTTCCACGCTTTGACGTGGCCGGGCAGAACTTCGGAAAAATAGATTTCGCCGAAGCACTGGTGAAAGTCCGGCAACAGCGCAGAATCGGGACGCAGCATGTGCATCACCGGGCCCCCCGGCGTGGGAATGACAGCCAGGGGTTGCAGCAATGCGCCTTCGATGCCCACGTCTTGCGCAACAGTTTCCGTGACGGCCATTACTTTACCCACACCTGCCCGCGCTGTTCGGCGGCGTTTACGTATGCCGCAATCTGACCCAGCGTGAAGTCCAGCATGTTCTGCGGTTTTTTGCCGCCTACCCCCTGATAGAAGCAATGGTACCATTCCGCAGTGTAGCGGATGGTTTCTTCAAAGTTGAGCGTGGCCTTCCAGCCAAGATGGGCCAAAGCCTTGTCGCAGCAAAGCTTGAGCAGGGTGCATTCTTTCATGCCAGCCTGTCCGGCCTTGTCCATTTCGCTGTTGAATCCGGGCCAGTGGACAGCCAGGGCTTCCACCACCTCGGCCACGGTGTTGTTCACATCCGCTGCGGGGCCGAAGTTGTATGCCTGCCCGCGCAGATCAAAGGGGCTGTTCTGGCCCAGCAGAAGCCGCGCACCCAGCCACAGGTAACCCGAAAGGGGTTCCAGTACCAACTGCCAGGGGCGGGTGGCCCAGGGGCTGCGAATCTGCACAGGCTGGCCTGCCGCCCATGCACGGGCGCAGTCAGGCACGATGCGGTCAAGCGCCCAGTCGCCACCGCCGATGACGTTGCCCGCGCGTACGGTGGCGCAGGCAGGGCCGTCCTTGAAGAAACTTTCAAAGTAGGAGTGCGCGATAATTTCGGCGCAGCTTTTGGAAGCGGAGTAGGGGTCGTGACCGCCAAGATGGTCGGTTTCGCGGTAGCCCCACACCCATTCGTCATTACGATAGCACTTGTCTGAAGTAATCATGACCACTGCGCCTACGTCGGGGCAGGCGCGCACGGCTTCCAGCATGTTGAGCGTGCCCATCATGTTGGCTTCAAACGTGAGAGCCGGATCGTCATAGGACTTGCGCACCAGAGCCTGGGCAGCAAGGTGAAAGACCGCATCCGGGCGGAACTGGCGCACGGCCCGCACAAGAGCGTCACGGTCGCGAATGTCGCCACGCAGGTCGGCTTCAAGGTGCGTGCCCAGATTCATTGCGCCATAGTGTGAAGGTTCTGTGGGCACATCGTCGGAAAAGCCGCCTACGACAGCGCCCATCTGGCTCAGCCATGCTGCCAGCCAGGAGCCTTTAAAGCCCGTGTGCCCGGTCACGAAGACCCGGCGCCCTTTATATGCGTTGGCAAACATGAATTTGCTCCTTCAGAAAAGGTTGCAGCGCGGCAAGGCGGCTGTTGGTGCGATAACGCACCGTTCCGCCTTGCCGCGCGTGACATCAAAGTGCGGGTTTACACCCAGAACGCGCGTCCGGAATCCCAAAGTTCATTGAGTTTTATGGAGTCGCGCAATGTGTCCATGCACTGCCACTGGCCGGGGTGCGGATACATTGAAAGCTGTCCTTCCGCCGCAAGCCTTTGCAGGGGTTCTTTTTCCAGGTCGCAGCTTTCGTCTTCAGTAAGATAGTCGAGGAACTCGCGTTTAAAGACAAAAAAGCCGCAGTTGATGTATTCGTCCAGCACAGGCTTTTCTTCCCAAGAGAGAATCTTGCCCTGGTCGTCGGTACGCACTGTGCCGAAGCGTGAGGGCATGCGTACTCCCGTAAAGGTGCCGATGGTGCCGGACTGCTTGTGGAACTCGATCAGCTTGTTCAGGTCGATATCCGCCACGCCGTCACCATAAGTGACCATGAAACTGTCTGTGTCAATATACTTGGCCACGCGTTTGAGGCGGCCCCCCTTGAGGGTATCCTCGCCAGTGTCGCACAGCGTGACGCGCCAATCTTCAATATGGCTGGGATAAGTGGTGATGGCCCCGTTTTTCAGGTCCACAGTGAAATCCGTGTTACGGATATTGTAGTCATGAAAATACTGCTTTATGACCTGGCCTTTGTAGCCTAGGGGCAGCACAAAGTCCTTGAAGCCGAAGCGGGCATAAATGGACATGATGTGCCACAGCACGGGCCGTCCACCGATCTCGACCATAGGCTTGGGTTTGACCGAGGTTTCCTCGCGCAAGCGCGTACCCTTGCCGCCACACATAATAATGACTTTCATGTAAATGCCTCCTGACGCTGCACCTCAGGCTCAATGCCGTGTGGAGCGCGTGGCAAATGTGTAGCAGAAGGCCGTGAGGAAAAAAAGCCCTGTAGCCGCCAGGTGCCCCCTTTGCATTAACGAACGTGAAGGGCTATAAGAAGGTTGCGGTGTACCAGAACCACTACTGGCGCAGTCTGGCGCGCACCTGGAGCAATTTTATTTTAAAATTGTGCAGGAAACTGCGTGAGCAAACGTTTCCCCCTGAGGAATAACCGCCAGTTATTCATGGTGTTACGCGCCGGAGTGGACGTGTTGAAAGCGTTGTGAATGTAAATTCTCAAGGTTGAAATATTATAGATTTGCCAAGAGGTATGTATGAAATTGTCCCGTCGTCCTTTTCGTTATTTTTCAGTGCTGCTGGTGCTGGCGGCCCTGGTGGCAGCCTGCGTATCTTCCGGGCCGCAAAAAGCGCTCAACGGTATGGCCGAGGCTTTGAAAAAGAATGACAGCGCAGCGTTTCTGGCGGGCATGGATCTCAAAAGCTTTGCCAACAACGACATAAAGAACATGACCAAGGAAGAAGCACCTCTGGGCCTTCTGGACAGTCTTGGCCGTTCGCTGGGCATTGGTGGTATGGACGAACTGCTGGGCAGCATTGTGGATATGGAAGCACGCCTGCACAACCACTTCAATCGTGGCGTCAGCACGGGCGAACTTATGGCCCAGTGCCGCCAGGCTGAAACTCCCAATTGCCCCTGGGTGCCGGAAAGCCTGAACAACGCCAAGGTTACGGAAATCGGCTCTGACGCTGCCGTTGCCCAGATAACTACCCCGGCCCGTATGACAAGCTGGCTTGCCCTGCGCAAGATTGACGGCAAGTGGCTGGTGGTGGGGCAGGCTGTTATGGAAAGCACGGCTCGCCAGTATGCTGCTGGAAAAAGCGCTCCTGCTGCTCCTGCCGCGCCGAGCGAGCCAAAGCCGCAGCCCGCACCGGAAAAACCTGCTCCAGGCCAGGACACTATGGCTGGCGACAACCAGAGCGTGACCAAGATCTAGAGAACTTTAACGCTAATCTTCTCCAGGCGATTAAAATTATAGCGTTTTCAGCGCGTAGAAAATAAGGATTTGCAGAAAGCCCGCATGCTTTGGCATGCGGGCTTTCTTGTCATAAAAATATATATGGTTTCAGCACTGTTTTGAGCAAAGCTACTTCGCGGCCGAGGCACGCCTGAAAGACACGGCCTTCAGAAACACTGCCTTATGTCAGGAAGACTTCTGTAATGTACTGAAATGAAAAGAATGTATTGAAGAAGAAAACGCGAATGAGGAACCTCTTTTGCAAAAGGGGCTCCTCACTCACAAAGCAGTTCACGGTAAAATGCTCTGGTCCGGCTGTGTGGGCAGGCGTTGCTCAATTGAGGCAATATGGAATTTCTTCCACAATATTGGTGGCCTCGTGCAACAGGCGCATTTCAAGCTCTTCCAGCAGGGCCTTGCAGCCTTCACCAGTTTTGGCGGTAATGGGCAGGGCATGAGGAAAAGCGTCGGCCATTTCCGCACGGGCGGGCGCTTCCAGTTGATCCCATTTGTTGAGAATGAGCAGGCGCGGCACACGGTCAAGCTCCATTTCGGTCAATATGGTTTCAACTGCGCTGATCTGCTGCAAAAGGTCGGGATGCGAGGCGTCAGCCACATGCAGGAGCAGTTGTGCTGCCTCCAGTTCCTCAAGGGTGGCGCGAAAGGCGTCCATGAGCTCCTTGGGCAGATTGCGGATAAACCCGACAGTGTCAGCCAGAATAAGCTCTTTTTCGGCAGGAAAACGCAGCCGCCGCGTGGTGGGATCAAGTGTGGCGAAAAGTTTGTTTTCCGCCAGCACTTCAGAGCGGGTGAGCGTGTTGAGCAGTGTTGACTTGCCCGCGTTGGTATAGCCCACAAGCGCGGCCAAGGGGATGCCCTGGCGTGAACGGCGCGCTCTGGTAAAGGAGCGCTGCTTGCGCAGCTGGTCAAGCTCTTTGCGGATGCGGGCCATTCTGTCGCGAATTTTGCGGCGGTCGGTCTCAAGCTTGGTTTCACCGGGGCCGCGCCCGCCAATGCCGCCCATAAGGCGGTCCATAGCCCGGTTTTTACCTACGAGGCGTGGCTGGGTGTAGCGCAACTGGGCCAGCTCCACCTGCAGTTTGCCAGCGCGGCTTACGGCGTGTTGGGCAAAAATATCAAGAATGAGCTGGGTGCGGTCCACAACCTTGCGCTCGGTGATGTCTGCCAGATTGTGCAGTTGCGAGGGCGAAAGCTCACCGTCAAAAATCAGCATGCCCGCACGGCCTTGCAGGGCCAGCACTTCAAGTTCCGCGACCTTGCCGCGGCCCATTATAAGACGCGGATTCACCTGAGTTACACGCTGCACCATCCGCCCGGCCACGGTCAGACCAGCGGTGCGGGCCAGTTCGCCCAGCTCATCCAGATTGCGTTCCTGAATGATGCGGGGCAGGGCAGCCACGGAAACCAGCAGGGCACGTGGAGTACCGTCGGCTTCCTGAGCGTCTTCAGCCTGACGGGACAGCTCTTCTTCCAGAGCTTCAGCCGTGTCTACCATCTGGGCCGTTGTGCGGTCCCAGGGGCGGGGCTGGTCGAGCTGATAGGCTTGGCCGTTGACGCTTGAGGGCAAAAGATGCGCCGCCTGCCACTGCACAGGATCGCCCACGGGGTTGACCGTAAGGGCGACAACGGCGTCTAGCCGCAGGAAGAGCATGTCCATAAGGTCTTCCTGACTGATGCCGCCGGGGGTCAGATGCGTGTGCAAAAGACGCAGACCGCGCAGGCGTTCATTGCCGCTGCGGCCTCTGGGCAGTTCAGGAATCATGATGCTGCCAGCCTCGCCCACAATGACCATTTGCACACGGCCTTTGCGGTCTATGAGCAGGCCTACCTGCCGTCCTATGGCGCGTGAAAGCAGCGCCAGTTCACGCGCCTGCTCAACCGTGTAAACGTCTTCCGCCGGAAAACGGCGGTTGAACAAGCGGTTGAGGGCGGCAAGCTGGCTCGGTTTCAGCCCTTGTACGTTGCCTTCTGGTTTTGGAATGGTCGTCTCCTGACGGGCGTATGTCTTCGGATATCCGGCGGGCCGGATCAGTTGATGCTGGCGGTTGTGGCACAGAAAAAAACGGGGCGGCCAGGCCGCCCCGAAAAATGACGGTTACGGGCGAAGGTAGGACGTGATGAGCGCGTCGTAGCGTGAAGTGGCCTCAAAGGCGCGTGACGCCATGATCTGGCGAAATTCCAGACTCACGCCGTTTTCATGCGTACGCATTTCGTCCATCGCAGTGGGGTACCACTGGGGCGAAGGCAACACAAGAATACTGTGGAAGTTCTTGGCAGCCGCACGCAGCATACAGGGGCCGCCGATGTCAATTTCCTCCACGGCCTCTTCAAGCGAGAGCTGACGCTCCACAGCACCTGCAAAGTTGTAAAGATTGACGCAAACCATATCAAAGGGGCGAATGCCCTTTTCGGTCAGGGTCTGCATGTGGGACTCTTCGTCCTTGTTGGCCAAAATGCCTGCGTGAATCTTGGGGTGCAGGGTTTTTACCCGGCCACCGAGAATTTCGGGAAAGCCGGTTACCGTACTTACCGCGGTGACGGGCAGACCCGCCGCCTCCAGCACCTTCTGGGTACCGCCGGTGGAAATAAGCTCCACACCACGGGTGGTCAGAAAGGTGGCGAATTCCACAAGGCCGCTTTTGTCCGTGACGCTCAATATGGCGCGGCGGATGGGCAGAATTTCCATGAAGCGACTCCTAAATTTCGATGGGTATATGCGCCGGAAAGCCCGACGCTGCGTGATGCAACCCACCTTCATTACTACAGCAAAGCTTCCGTTTAGGCAATCAGCAACAACGCGCCCGGACCGCCGGGGCCTTGCAGGCAAAGGTCCGCGAGGCTATGCTGCATGAGGAGGTTTTATGCTGCTCAAACTCGTATCCTGGAATGTTAACGGTTTGCGGGCTGTGTCCGCCAAGGCGGAATGGGACTGGTTCACGCAGACTGATGCGGATGTGGTTGCCCTGCAAGAAACCAAGGCACACCCGGAGCAGCTGGACGAGACTGTGCGCGACCCCGCGGGCTGGGAATCATGCTGGTCGTCCAGTGTTGTAAAAAAAGGGTATTCCGGTGTGGCCGTTTACAGCCGCACGCCCTTTCTGAACAGCAGCGCGGAATTGCCGCAGCCTGAATATCAGGGCGAAGGCCGTCTGCTACATCTGGAATACCCGGCCTTTCATTTTTTCAATGGTTATTTTCCCAATGGAGGAGCCGAAGAGCTGGATGAAAACGGCAAGCCCACTGGGGCATTCAAGCGCGTGCCTTACAAGATGGGGTACTTCGAAGCTTTTCTGGCCTATGCGGAAGAATGCCGCAAGACAAAACCCATTGTGGTTTGCGGCGATTTCAATATAGCGCATCGGCCCATAGATCTGGCCCGACCCAAGCCCAATGAGAAGAATACGGGGTTTCTGCCCCAAGAGCGCGCCTTTCTGGACCGCTTTACGGCTATGGGTTATGTGGACACCTTCCGTCATGTACACGGCGACGCGCCCGAGAAGTATTCGTGGTGGTCGTACAAGAGCCGCGCGCGTGAAAAGAACATTGGCTGGCGCATCGACTACTTTTTCGTCTCACAGGAACTCGTGCCCGCCATCCGCAATGCCTGGATTGAAAATGACGTCTATGGTTCGGACCACTGCCCTGTCGGACTGAGTCTGGAGGTATAGACTTTCGGCAACGCCGCGGCTTTGTTCTCTTACAGGATTTGTAGTGGCGTACAACGGCGCTTTCGGCGTAGCCTTGGTAGGCAGATGTGAATTTTCCCACGCATCCATGCCCTGGCAGGCCTGGGTTGTTCAGTCTGTGCTGCCTGCGGCCCCATGTGGTCTGCCAATCTGGGGTCACTGCATATTTGTAATGAAAAACCGCCTTTGGCCCTTGCGTTGCAGCAGGGCCAAAGGCGGTTTTGCGTTTTATAAAAAAAGAAAGCAGGACGTCAAAAAGTGGACGGTTGCAGCGGAGCCAGATTGGAAGGCCCGTGCAGCGGCAGCTCGCAGGGCGTCTGCAATCTGGTTGGTTCTGCTATTGTGTTCAGCCGGGCATATCTGCCATTTGAAAACAATCCTGGAGCAGATTAGTTTTGAGAATGCACATTCTCAAAGATTAAAGCATGCCCGTTGCGGAATTTAACCGCATACATAAATCCTAGAGGGGGCTGTTTTTAAATAATTGATTTTGCGCCAAGGGCAAGGAAAAGGCTTTTTTACGAAAGAAGTGTACTTTTGCGGTACAGGACGGGAGTAAAAAATGGCCTTTTGTCGCAGCCAGTTGGACAAAAGAATTATTTGAAAAGTCCCTAGTCGAGCAAGCCCAAAAGGCGCGCCACACGCTGCTCATTCAGGCCAGAGTGAGCCTGTATCATTTCCTGGCTGTGCTGGGCGGCTTCGTCTTCCACCTGAGCAAGAGCCTGGGTCATTTCTTCATTATTGAGCATATGCGGTGTTTCTGTAACTGGGGGCTCAAGTTCATGCGCGGCAGATGTGGCAGCCGCAGGTTCCGCTTTTTGCGCGGGCAGCATAGCATTGACCCTTTCCTGAAATGTTGGAAACAGCGGCCCCATGTCATTATTACGAAAACGGAATTCCAGTTCCACCGGCTTTCTCCTTATGCTTGGCGCTTCCAGCGCTGCTTTGGCAGTGCGGAAGGCAGTAGCGGCAAAATTGACCATATAAGGTCTTGCGCTGTTGATAAGCAAAAAACATGCCTTGCACGTGAAACGTAGCTGTCAGTTTCAAAGGCCAGTGGAGGTACTTTGGCCGGGAGGGCAGAAAATCAGCACTATGGGCTCACAGTGCGGCTGGATTGTGGTGCTTTGATGGGCTCTTCAAAGATGATTTTTCAGAGTGCAAGGATACGTCGTCTTCTTATGCCAAAAAACAATTTTCGGCAGAAATCACGGTGCTGTGGGCGGTCTGAATTTTTATGCAGCGTTTGAGCTTTTAAATATTTCTGAAGTAACGTGCACCGCCCCCTTTGCAAAGGTTTTACTAAATTGCTGGCAGACGGCCATAAAAAAGCCCGGAGGCGTTGCCTCCGGGCTTTTTTGA